>JAQBVV010000215.1 GCA_027622905.1 Acidobacteriota bacterium | reverse complement strand
TTCAGGGTGTCCCCTACGTCAGCGGCGGCACAAGTCCGTCGGGCTTCGACTGCAGCGGACTCGTCCAGTACGTCTTCGCACAGCACGGCACGGCGCTGCCGCGAGAGGTTCGCGATCAGTACCGCGCCGGGCGGCGCGTGGACGTGATGGAGGTACGCCCCGGCGATCTGGTGTTCTTCCGCACCGTCCGCCGGGGCGCTTCGCACGTCGGCGTCGCCATCGGCGACGGCCAGTTCGTCCATGCTCCCAGCTCACGCGGCGTGGTACACGTTGCACGCTACGACGCGTCGTACTGGGCGAGCCGATTCGTCGGCGCCCGCCGCGTGGCAGACGTCTCCCCCGCGGCACACCAGGATCCGCCCGGGACCGTGCCATCCAGCTACTGACCGGAACCTCGCCGCCCGTGCCGGCTCGCTACGACGCCTGCTCGAAGCTCACGCCGTTGTCGCGCATGAACTGCGTGAGCACATCGACATGGACGCAGTGCCCGACGTGGAGAAACGCGCTGTCGCGCACGTGGCGTACCTGCCCGTTACGACGCACGGGCATGTCCACGTCGAAGTTCAGGTCCAGATGGTTCGTCGCCGACTGCATGCCCCACACGACGCCCGCGCTGTCGAAGGCCGGTCCGCCGCTCTGCCCCCGCAGCCCGGGGGTGCTGAGTTCCACTCCGACGATGCCGTCAGGCCCGTTCAGGTGCCGCGTCACCATGCCGTCGATCGGAAACTGCGGCGTCTCGGCGCGCCCGGTCGTCGTCCACCCGATCTGATCCGCGTCGGCGTCGTATGCGAAGTTGGTGAACTCCGGAAACGGAAAGCCAAGCCGGCACAGCGACTTCCCCTGCTTGAGCTCGTCGCCGCGCGCGGCAAACACGGCGAACGCTGTTGGCCGCAGCGCTTTGCAGTGCTTGAAATGCAGGAGCGCGACATCCAGCGTCGGATGCAGGCGGATTTCCAGCTGGAACGATCCATCCACGCAATTGATGAACCGGTGGTGCATCTCGACGGTCACGCCCCGGGTGAATCCGTGCTTGCGTTCGAGCGCCCTGAGCGGTTGTCGCGACGCCGTGCCCGTCGCCAGTTCCGCACGCTCCGCGTTGAACGCCGCGCGCTTGGTCGCCAGCTGTTCCGCCGCGACCAGCTCGCTCGCCACGTGTTTGCAGGTCAGCGCCCAGCCGTCGGCGTTCACGAAGAAGAGGGTGGCCGCTCCAGGGATCACCGTCGTTTCGCCTGACAGCCGCATGATGGTGTGAATCGGACGCGTAAAACACGCGGCCGTGTCGATGGCGCTAACGAACATGCCTGATGCTCCTCGAATCCCGGCCGGGACTGACGTCGTGCGCGCGGACGGCCCAGCGCAACTTCGCCGAGGAGGCTCGCCGGTTCGCGCGCGTCTCCTCCTTCGACGGGCGAATGACCGTCCTTGCCACATCGGCATAGACGCCGGCCCTGTGGCCGGCCTGAAACGCCTTCTTCACGCGCCGGTCCTCGCCGGAGTGAAAGGTCAACACCGCCACTCGACCGCCCGGAGCCAGGCACGCCGGCACCGTACGCAACAGCCAGTCGAGAGCCGAGAACTCATCGTTGACCGCAATGCGGATCGCCTGCAACGTACGCCGCACAGACAGCTTCAGATCGGGCTTCGCGATGTTCGGATGCGCCGCCGTGAGACACGCGCGGACCAGCCGATCCACGGCCTGCGTCGTCTCGATCGGCTGCTGCGTCAAGGCCCTCGCGATGATCGCCGCGTGCGGCTCGTCGGCGTGGTCCGTGAGGAACCGCTCGAGTCCCGCTGCGCTCACGCGCATCAGCAGCTGCGACGCGGATTCCCCGCGTGTGGGATTCATCCGCATATCCAGTGGACCGTGCGCCCTGTGGCTGAAGCCGCGATCGGGATTGTCGAGCTGCATCGATGACACGCCCAGATCCGCCAGGATCACATCGACGGTCGACAGTCCTTCCTCCGCGAGCACCTGGGGGAGGCCCGCAAAGTTCCCGGGCCGCGCGACAAACATGTCCGGGCCAAACCCCGCCGCGCGGAGACGGGCCTCGGTGCGTGGCAGCTCGATCGGATCGACATCGAGTCCGATGAGGCGGCCGCCCGGACTCACGCAGTCCAGAATCGCGCGGGCATGGCCGCCTCCGCCGAGCGTGCAGTCCACCGCCACGTCGCCGGCCGCGGGTCGAAGGCAATCCAGCACCTCCGCCACCATGATCGAACGGTGCGAACCCGCCGGCGTTTTGCCCGACGCCAGCACCTTCTGCACGTCCTCCGGGTACCGCTCGGGATTCAGCTCCTTGTACTTCTCGTGAAATCCGCGCGGGTTCCGGCCGGCATAGCGCGGCCGGCGCGTGTGGACGGCGTCGTTGGATGGTCTGCGCAGCACGGAGAACTCTCTCTCAATCTAACCCAAGGGCTCGGGCTCCCGGGTCTCTCGCCTGAGCGACAATGCGCACGGGGAGTAAAGATGACACTTGCCGAAACAATCCGTATCGTCAGGGCGAAGGGTAAGCCTGGCGCGGCCGCGGTCTACCGCCGCCACGGCGTCACCCAGCCCACTGTGGGGCTGAGCTATGCAGATCTGGGCGTGCTGGTGAAGCGGATCGGCGTTGACCACGCGCTGGCCTTGAAACTCTGGGACACAGGGTTGCACGACGCGCGCGTGCTGGCCACGAAGGTGGCCGACCCGGCTCGGCTCACCAAAGCCACACTGGCCTCGTGGCTCAAGGCGTGCACCAACTACGTGATCACCGACGCCGTCGCCAGCACGGCGGCCAAGGTTCCGGGCATCCTCCCGCTGGCACTGGCATGGTCGATGCGCCGTCGAGAGTGGACGTCTGCCGCAGGGTGGAGCGTGCTCGCGATCCTGTCGATGCACGATGAGATCGAGGACGCGCTGGCCACCAGCCTTATCGCGCGCGTCGAATCTGAGATCCATACCGCTCCGAACCGCACGCGCTACTCGATGAACAACGCGCTGATCGCGATAGGCGGGTCGATGCCGGCCGCGCGCCAGCGCGCGCTGGCGGCCGCGAAATCCATCGGCGCGGTGCACGTGGACCACGGCGAGACCGGCTGCAGAACGCCCGATGCCGTCAGCATGATCGGCAAGATGGTCGAGCATCGGGCCGCCAGAGCGTTTTTCGATTCGGTGAAGACCGAAAAACGCGGGAAAGCGCTTTTCGAAAAGGCCTGGCCCCTGCCAGAAGCACCAGACCGAAACGAAAAGCGCCCTAACCTTCAGGCTGTGGAGGCAACCGTGACCAGTATTCCGTGTCGCGGGCGCGCCCCGTGGGGCGCCGTGGCCCTCGTCTTGTTGATCGCGATCGCGCCAGGATCCGGTCCTGTCCATGTACGTGCGCAGGATGCGGCCAGGGGGGCGGCGCTCGTTGCCGAAGCCAGGGCCGCCCTCGGTGGCGAGCAGCGGCTGGCGGACGTCAGGACGCTGCAGGTCACCGGCACGTTTCGACGGGTCGTGGGCGGCAATGACACGGAGGGTGATTTCGAGGTCTTTATCCAGCTGCCCGACAACTATCTCCGCAGCGAGAAGACCGGGACACCGGGACAGCCTTCGACCGAGGTGATCGAGGCCCTGGTGGGTGGTGAGGTTCGCGATGAAGTGCTCGGTGGTGGCGGTGGCGCCGGTCGCGGCGGCGGCGGCCCGGCCTTCGGCGACGATGGGTTTCCGACAGCCGATACAGGCGGCGACCCTGGCGTCGGGCAAGGTGTCGGCGGTGGCGACGGTGCTCCGTTGGCCGAGGTGGCTGCGTCTGGACCCGGCAGAGGCGGCCGCGGGGCGGGTCCCGATGCACCCCGCGAGACGCGCGAGGCGGACGTCGGTCGCCTCCTGTTGATGTGGCTGCTGAAGAGTGACGCCCCGCTGGCCTGGATCGGAATCGCCGAATCCCCTGATCGCACGGCGGACGTACTCGAGGTCCGGTATGCCGACGGCCGGCCCACGCGGCTGTTCATCGACAGCAGCACCCACATGCCGCTGATGATGCAGTGGGAGGCCGCGCCGGCTCAGGCGGGCGGCAGAGGCGGCGGGCGGCGAGG
>JAQBVV010000214.1 GCA_027622905.1 Acidobacteriota bacterium | reverse complement strand
CCGGGCCTCAGTCACGCCATACGGGCTGACGGCACTTCGGCCGAACGTGGTGGCGATCGTGACCGCGGCCCGCGCCGCGGCGGCCCGCCCCGGGGGTTTAACCCCCGGGTCATTTTTTTTACGGTGTATCGTTCCTCCATGAAGTTTCATGCAGCCGCGCTCTCCCTCCTACTTCTCGCCACGCAGTCCCCCGCGTCCAGCCCGACCTGGGCCGCCATCGTCGCCGACTTCGAGGCCTTCGAGCGGCACGAGGATCCCTACACTGCCGGCGGTGAGGGGGACCGCGGGGCGCTCGGAAGGCTGCCCGAGATCACGCCCGAAGCCGACGCCCGCCGGAGAGCGGCGCTCGAACGGTTCCGCGCGCGCCTCGCCGCACTGGATGCCCAGACGCTTCCGGCGGCCGACGCTTTTAATCACGCCTTTCTCCGGTGGCTCGTCGACGACCGCCTCGGCGCCCTTCGTTTCGATCCGGCGCGCCTCGCCTTCATCAACGAAGGGGGCGAGAGCGCCAACCTGAGCTACTACGCGCGGACGACGAGAATCGCGACGAAGGACGATGCGGATGCGTGGCTATCGCGCCTCGCCGCGACGCCGCGGCTGATCCGCGAGAACATCGCCAATGCCCGTCGCGGTCTCGCCAGCGGCCTCACCCAGCCCTCGTCCGTCGTCCAGGGGGCGATCGACATCGCCCGCGTCGAGGCCGCGCTGACGCTCGACACAGACCCGCTGATGGCTCCGCTCACGGCGCTCCCCTCGTCCATCAGCGCCGGAGACGCGTCCGCGCTGCGCGCGCGCGCGGCAGCGCTCGTCACGGGCGATATTGCCACCGCGCGGCGCGACTGGCTGCGCATGCTCGAAGCGGACTACCTTCCGAAAGCGCGTCCCGGCCTCGGCATCGGCTCGATTGCCGAGGGGCGCCCGTTCTACGAGTACCTCACGCGCTCGTACACGACGACGGGAATGACGCCGGACGAGGTGCACGAGATCGGGCGCACCGAGGTCGCGCGGATCCGCGCCGAGATGCAGACGGTAATGAAGGATGCCGACTTCCAGGGCACCTTTCCCGAGTTCCTGCACTGGCTGCGTACGGACGCGCGCTTCTACGCGACGTCGCGGCAGGAGTTGATGGAGAAGGCCTCCGAGATCTCGAAGCGCGCCGACGACCAGCTCCCGAAGCTGTTCCGCCGCGGGCTGCCGCGTCTGCCGTATGGCGTCCGCGAGGTGCCGCGCGAGATCGAAGACCAGTACACGACGGGACGCTACTCGCCCGGTTCAATGGCGAACGGCGTGGCCGGCGCGTATCTGGTCAACACCGGCAAACTCGATCAGCGGCCGCTGTACGAGCTGCCCGCGCTGACGCTGCACGAAGCGGTGCCCGGCCATCACCTCCAGATTACCATCGCGCAGGAAGCCGGCGACCAGCCGTGGTTCCGCCGCAACACATACGTCACGGCGTTTGGCGAGGGCTGGGGACTCTATTCGGAGTTCCTGGGCGTCGAGATGGGCATCTATCGCGATCCGTACGAGCGGTTCGGACGCCTGTCCTATGAAATGTGGCGCGCGTGCCGGCTCGTCGCCGATACAGGCATCCACTGGAAGGGCTGGACGATCGAACAGGCGCGCGCGTGCTTCGCGGAGAACTCCGCGCTCGCGCCGCACAACATCGAGACCGAGCTTCAGCGCTACATCTCGTGGCCAGGACAGGCGCTCGCCTACAAAATCGGCGAGCTGAAATTCAAGGAGCTGCGGAGGAAAGCCGAGCAGGCGCTCGGGGATCGATTCGACGTGCGCGACTTCCACGACATGCTCGTCGTCGACGGCGCGCTTCCGCTCGGCATGCTCGAGCAGCGCGTGGCGGCCTGGATCGCCGCGCAGCGCTAGGCGCAGGTCGGGGTCGCAGCGCGCCCAGCCGCGTGGCCGCTTCGGACGACATGATCTTCTTGCCCGCCTTGCCATTACGTTGCGCGGTGCGGAGCGACGTCAGCCTTTTGCCTGCGTCGATTGGGACCGTGAGAAAAGTAATCGTATTTGGCAACTCAGGGTCTGGGAAATCCACGTTGGCGGCGGAGCTTCGCGATGAGGGGCTCGCGCATCTTGATCTGGACGTCTTGGCGTGGCTTCCGACACATCCGCCTGAACGGCGGCCTCTTGAAGAGGCGAACGTTGATATTCAGTGCTTCACTAGGGACAACGAGGAGTGGGTCATTGAGGGCTGCTACGCGGACTTGCTCGAGTTGGCAGAACCGTTTGCCACAGAAGCGATCTTCATGAACTTGCCGGTTCACCTTTGCCAGGAGAATGCGAGGAATAGGCCGTGGGAACCCCATAAATACAATTCCAAAGAGGCGCAAGACGCCAATCTGAACATGTTGCTCGACTGGATAGCGGGGTATGCAGACAGAAGTGATGCGCTCTCATACAGCGCTCACCGTGCTATTTACGAACGTTTCGGGGGAGAGAAGAAGGAGATCACCACTAATACTCACGACGGTGAGGAATCGTTTGCGTAAACCAACTGACCGGTCCTGCCCCTACACTAACAACGTGCATGATACGACGCCCTTGACGCTGTCACGCCGGCACTGGGTCTTTGTGGCCCTCATCGTGCTGGCCACCGTGGCCATCGAGTGGTGGATTGGACGACTGCCCTTTGGGCCCGACGGTCGATTCGGCTGGTTTGAGGGCGACATCTGGAGTGCGGCGCAGTCACAACGGGTGGCCGATCCGTACTCGGTGACGCACCTCGCGCATGGCTTCCTGTTTTACGGTCTGCTGTTCCTCGTCGCGCGGCGTCAGCCGATGACGATGCGCCTGATGGCGGCGCTCACACTCGAAGCCCTCTGGGAAATCCTCGAGAACTCCCCCATCGTCATCGACCGGTACCGTGCCGTCACCATCGCGCAGGGATATGTCGGCGACAGTATCCTCAACTCGGTCAGCGACATCGCGATGGCCTGGATCGGATTCCTGTTGGCGTGGCGGCTGCCGGTGACGGTGAGCGTGGCGTTGGTGGTCGTCGCCGAGATCCTCATGGTGTACTTCTATCGGGACAACCTCACCCTCAACATCGTGATGCTGCTCTGGCCGATCGACGCGATCCGCGAGTGGCAGATGGCCGGGCGATAGACCGGTTTCGCCTGTCGCCTGCTCAATGTTCTCAGGTGGTGCGGACTCCTTCGCGCCGGCGCTTAGAGGTCCACGTGGGTGCTGGTGCTGGGCATTAAACCGGTCGTCATGGTCGCCATCACGACATTAACGACGATGATCACGAGGGCGGCGACGATCATGTAGATGACGACCTGGTCGGCAGGCGTCTTCATCAGCACCGGCAGGCCGAGATAAACGAGATACACCGCATAAACGGCGGCGAGGAGGAGGACCACACTGAGCAGCGGAAGCAGATTAAAGACGCCGGCAATCCAGACCGGAGTGGCCGCGTAGGCCACGAGCTTGAGTGCGTCGAGCCGCGTACCGGACGATTTGAACTTCGGTGCGAGCCACTCAATTATGACGGCACAGACGTACACGCCGACCAGGTTCATCACGTACGACAGCAGCAGGAAGCTCAGGCCCGACATCATCGGCCGACGGAACGTGCCCGCGAACGGTATGGAGACGCCAATGACGCTGAAGGCGATGAACGTCGCTACCACCGGAATGACCGACAGGATCATGATGTATTCGCGATAGAGGCGGCCGACATCGGTGGACTCGCGGGCAATCACCGACCATTCAGTGCCGGGCGACTTCAGAATGTTCATCACGCGCGTTTGCAGGTTGGCCATGGGCCGAGAGCTTAAGCCTGTCGAGAGCCTGATGTCTAATCGGGCACGACGCACTCAGTGGCGAGTTGGAACGATGGGTGCGTGTACCACCATCAAATCGTCGTGTTGGTCGGGAGCCTCCGCATGTTGAGGCGGATTAAGTCATGAACGCGATGGGATTCACGGGGTGGGTCGCCGAGCTGGAGTTTGCCTTCACGCTGCGGTGATAGGCGCGCCTGACACACCTCAGCTGTTGTTTCGCTGCCTGCTTTCCGCCGCTCGGTAGTGCCAGCGCACTCCAACTGTGCGCCCAATCGCGTGCAAGAATCGTGCTCGGTCCGGACCGAGCAC
>JAQBVV010000213.1 GCA_027622905.1 Acidobacteriota bacterium | reverse complement strand
CGGGGAGATTCGCCGCCGCCGCGCGGGACGGCCGAAGTTCGTCCTGCATGACGGCCCGCCGTACGCGAACGGCAACATCCACATCGGCCACGCGCTCAACAAGATCCTCAAGGACTTCATCGTCCGATCCCGCACGATGGCCGGGTACGACGCTCCGTACGTCCCCGGCTGGGATTGCCACGGCCTGCCGATCGAGCTGAAAGTCGATCGAGAGCTCGGCAAGAAGAAGCGCGATATGAGCGTGGCGGACTTCCGTCGCGAATGCCGACGCTATGCCGACAAGTACGTGCAGATTCAGCGCGAAGAGTTCGAGCGCCTCGGCGTACTCGGTCTCTGGTCCGCGCCATACCTCACGATGAACTATGGGTACCAGGCAGCGATCGTGCGCGCCCTTGGAACCTTCATCAAGAAGGGCATGGTCTACAAGGGCAAGAAGCCGGTCCACTGGTGTATCCACTGCCGGACCGCGCTGGCCGAGGCGGAAGTGGAGCACGAGCCTCATGTCTCGCCATCCATTCACGTGGAGTTCCGGCTCGCGCTCGACTCCGCCGATGAGCTTGCCAGGCGCGTACCGGAGCTTGCCGGACGGTACGTCTCCACGCTCATCTGGACCACGACACCATGGACGATTCCGTCGAACCTCGCGGTCGCCTTCAACCCGCATCTCGTCTACGGAGCGTACCCGGTCGGAAACACGCACGTCATCATCGCCCAGGCCCTCGCCGAGCGCGTCGCCCAGGCAACAGGGCGCGCATTTGGTGAGCCCGTCGCGACGTTCCCGGGCGAGGTCATGGATCGACTCGTGTTCCGCCATCCTCTGTATGACCGCGACTCGCTGGCGGTACTGGCCGACTACGTCACGACCGATCAGGGTACCGGGGTCGTGCATACGGCACCCGGTCACGGCACCGATGACTTCCACACCGGCATGAAATACGGCCTCGATGTCTACGCGCCCGTGGACTCGGGTGGGCGGTACCTCGACACGGTGGGGCGCTTCGCCGGTCAAGGCGTCCTCGATGCCAATCCACAGGTTGAGGCAGCCCTGCAGGAGCGTGGGCGGCTGTGGCACCGCGAAGATTTCGAGCATTCGTATCCCCACTGCTGGCGGTGCCAGCATCCGGTCATCTTCGTCGCCACCTCCCAGTGGTTCATTTCCATGGAGACCGAGGAACTCCGGTCGCGCACGCTCGACGCGATCGACCGCGTCCGCTGGATTCCCTCCTGGGGCCGCGACCGCATCCACAACATGGTGGCGCTCCGCCCGGACTGGTGCATTTCGCGGCAACGATCGTGGGGTGTGCCGATACCGGCACTGAACTGCTCCGGGTGTCAGGCGCCCTTGCTGACGACGGAGCTTGCCGAGCGCGCGGCGGCCGTCTTCGAGCGCCACGGGGCTGACGCGTGGTACGAGCGGGAGCTGGCCGAGTTCGTACCGGAGGGCCTGACGTGTCCCGCGTGCGGGGGCAGCGCCTTCGAGCGCGAGCACAACATCCTGGACGTCTGGTTCGATTCCGGTTCCAGTCACGAGGCGGTGCTGCCGGCAGATCCGAATCTGACGTGGCCGGCCGACATGTACCTCGAAGGCAGCGACCAGCATCGCGGCTGGTTTCATAGCTCGCTGCTCATCGGCATCGCGACACGCGGCCAGGCGCCCTACAAGCAGGTGCTGACCCATGGCTTTGTCGTCGACGAACACGGACGGAAGATGTCGAAGTCACTTGGCAACACCGTTGCTCCCCAGGAGGTCATCAAGCAGAGCGGCGCAGAGATCCTCCGCCTGTGGGTATCAATGGTCGACTACGGCGAGGAGGTGCGACTGGGGCCGGAGATCCTCGCGCGCGTCGTGGAGGCGTACCGCAAGCTGCGGAATACGAGTCGAATCCTGCTCGCCAACCTGTACGACTTCGACCCGGACACGGATCTGGTCGCGCCGGAACAGCTAGAGGAAGTGGACCGCTACGCGCTCGCGCGCTACGCGGCGACGGCGCAGCGGATTGTTGGCGCCTACGACGCGTTCGATTTCCCGACGATCTTCCAGTCGCTCAACGCGCTGGTCACGGTCGATTTGAGCGCCTTTTACGTGGACGTGACGAAGGATCGCATGTACACCTTCGCCGCCGCCTCACCGGGACGACGGTCGGCACAGACGGTCATGTACCTGATGGCCGACGGCCTTGCCCGACTGCTGGCGCCGATCCTGCCCGTCACCGCAGAGCAGATCTGGCATGCGCTCCCCGGGGCACGCTCTGAGTCCGTGCACTTCGAAGCGTTCCCGGACGTGGACCGCCTTGTCGATGCCGAGCTGCTGGCAACATGGGATCGTCTGATGCAGGTCCGTGCGAAGGTCAACGCCGCCCTCGAAGATACGCGGAAAAGCAAGGTGATCGGAAACTCCGTGGGCGCGCGCGTGACGATCTCGGCAGCTGGCCCCACCGGCCAACTGCTTCGGGAGCATCTCGCCGACCTGCCGATGTTCTTTATCGTGTCGGATGTCGTGCTGGACACAGAGTCGACACGCGCCGCCGAGGACCTGCGCGTGGTGGTCGAGAGGGCACCCGGGATCAAGTGCGGCCGATGCTGGCGGTACGTGGCGACCGTGCGAACCGAGGCTGAGGTCGCCGGCATCTGCGACCGCTGCGCGGCGGCTCTCACAGAGCCGGTGGGCGCGTAGTGGGGGGATCCTGGCCAAGGCTGGCCCTGTCTGCCCTGGTCGTCGTCACTGACCAGGCGACCAAAGCCATCATTCGATCCCGCTTTGAGCTGCACCAGAGCCTGGACGTCATCCCAGGCTTCTTCAGCCTGACCCTAGTACACAACTACGGGGCGGCATTTGGGCTGATGAACTCGGCAGCATTCCCGTTCAAGACGGCGCTGCTGTCCATCGTTGCCGCGACCGCTCTCATGGCTTTGGTGTGGTATGCAGGAACGTTGCCGACCGAGCAGCGTCTCGCCCGTGCCGGCCTGAGCCTGATCGCCGGAGGCGCCGCGGGCAATCTTATCGACCGCGTCAGCGCTGGCTACGTCGTCGATTTCGTCGATTTCTACTGGGGTAACTGGCACTTCTGGGCGTTCAACGTCGCGGACGCTGCGATCACGACCGGTGTCGCCCTGATGCTCTTCGACATGCTTGACCTGAGGAGTCGCCGTGTTCCCGGAACTGTTTAGCATCGGACCGATCACGATCTACTCCTACGGCGTCATGCTGGCGACCTCGTACCTGCTCGGACTCTGGCTCGCGATGCGCAGGGCGCGGCAATGGGGCCTCGACCCGAGTCGCGTGCTCGACCTCGGTATCTACATCATCATCGCCGCCCTGGTCGGCGCGAAGCTCCTGCTGTTCATCGTCGACTTCGATCAATTCAGCGGCTCCATGGCCGACCTGCTGTCCCTCGCGCGCTCCGGCGGCGTGTTCTACGGCGGACTGATTCTCGCCGTTGTCGTGGCGTTCTGGTACATCGGTCGCTACAAACTGCCCTTCTGGACAACGTGCGACATCTTCGCGCCCGGAATCGCGCTGGGGCATGTCACCGGACGGCTGGGCTGCCTGGCCGCAGGCTGCTGCTACGGCAGCCCGACCGACGTGCCCTGGGCGATCACCTTCACCAACCCGCTGGCTGCCGCGAACGTCGGTACCCCTCTTGGTATTGCGTTGCATCCAACGCAGATCTACGAAGCCGGTGCCGAGCTCCTGATTCTGGGCTTTTTGCTGGGCACCGAGCGTCGCGGGAAACCGTTTGCCGGCCGAACCTTCTGGGCGTACATGTTTCTCTACGCGGTCTCGCGCTTCATCGTGGAGATCTATCGCGGGGATCCGCGCGGAATGGTCTTCGGCTTCTCGACGTCGCAGTTCATCTCCCTGGTGCTCGCGCCGATGAGCCTCCTGATGCTGATGTGGCTGTCAAAGACAGCGCCGGCAGCCCCTTCTCAGGTCACCAAGCGTCGCCGCACGTCGGCAGCGTAGATCGTGGAGCCGCTAGAGCGCTTTTCGTCTCGGTCTGGCGCTTCTTGCAGGGGCCCGGCCTTTTCGAAAAGCGCCTTCCCGCGTTTTTCGCTCTCAACCGAATCGAAAAACGCTCTAGTATTCCGACGCAGTGGTTTTGATGGGTTCACGCCGCGACCTGGGTACGACAGGCGGGC
>JAQBVV010000212.1 GCA_027622905.1 Acidobacteriota bacterium | reverse complement strand
GGATCTGATTTACGAATGGATCCGAATAGCCGGAGAATCCAAATGCAAGTTGTATTCCGCCACCAGAAATGCGGAAAACGTATGAATTCCCTCGGATACAACCAGACCGTGCGGCTGCAAGCTCCATTAATATGGATTACAGAAATCCAGATACTCCATGCTTATGGATCTTTCCATGTTGCTAGAGGACGGGATCTCGGGGCTGGCTCGGACCCAGCAGATGCCCGGCAGGAACCCGTCAGGTTGCCGGAAACTGGAACTCCGCCCTGTTCCCCACGTACTCGGAACCGAAGTTGACCGCGCTGGGCTCTCCTGGACGCCAATGGCTGCTAAAATGGCCGCTATGCGCAATTCATTTTCGTGGCTCCTCATAGGTCTCCTCGTGACGGGTGGACTGCTCGCGGCACAGTCGACGCAGGCGCCCGTCGACCAGCCAGACGACTCCCCTGCAGTCACGTTCCAGGTCCAGATCGATTACGTCGAAGTGGATGCCATTGTCACCGACGCCGACGGGAACCCGGTGCGGGACCTCGGTCCCGAGGACTTCGAGGTGCTCGAGGACAACGTGCCACAGGACGTCCAGCTGTTCTCCTTCGTCGACGTGCCGATCGGCTCACCGGATCAACCGCGTCGCGCGACGGCGCTCATCGAGCCGGACGTCCGCACCAACTTTGAATTTGACGGCCGTCTGTACGTCCTCATGCTCGACGATCTCCACACGTCCTTTCAGCGGTCCGAGATCGTGCGGAACGCCGCGCGTGAGTTCGTCGAGGACCACCTGGCCGCAAACGATCTGGCGGCCGTGGTGCATCTCAGTGGGCTGGGCAACAACGGCCAGAACCTGACGACCAACAAGCGGCTATTGAGCGAGGCCATCGACAAGTTCGTGGGGCGGAATCTCGAAGGTGCGACCGCGAACCGGCTCCAGCAGTACAGAGGGGCGTCGGCCCGACCCGACAATCCCGAGGTGCACGACATCCAGGACCTCCTCAGATTCGAGCGGGCCTACAACGCCGAGTCCTCGATGGACGGCATCGCCGCCGTGGCGCAGTACGTGGAGGGCGTGCGCGGACTGCGCAAGGCGCTGCTCTACTTCGGCGAAGGACTCGACTACAACGTGCTCGACCCGTTCAACAACCGCGCCGCCGACACCGTGATCAATAGCGTGAAAGACGCGATCGCCGCGGCGACGCGTGCCAACGCCGCCATCTACACGATCGATGCCCGGGGCCTCTCCGCCGAGCAGGTCCCGATCGAGCTGCAGGGCCGACCTCTCGCAGAACGCAACATGGGACTGTCGCCGGACGACATCCAGAACGAGATCTTCCTTGCCGGGCAGAGCATGCAGACGCTGTCCGAACAAACGGGCGGCTACGCGCTGGTGAACTCGAACGACTACGGGCGCGCGTTCGATCGCATCGTCCGGGAGAATAGCGCGTACTACGTGCTCGGCTACTACCCGACTGACGCGGGGCGCGATGATCGCTTCAGGACCATCGACGTGCGCGTCACGCGCCCCGGCGTGCAGGTGCGCGCGCGTCGTGGTTACGTGCCGCCCGACGGATCGGCCACTCTCCCGGCCGACGACGCGCTTGGAGAAACCTCGGCGCGACTGCGCAACGCGCTCTACAGCCCGGTTCCCGACAAGGGCCTCGGCATGGCCATGAGCGCCGCAGCCTTCAAAGGTGAAGGGGGGAACGCGTCCGTGCTGGTCACGGTGCGCATCGACGGGGACCGCTTCAGCTTCGGCGAACGGGACGGACTCCTGACTGACTCGCTCGAACTGTCGGTCATGGCCGTCGATCCGGCTGGCAACGTGCAGCACGGGAGCCGACAGGCCCTCGACATGACGCTGCGGCCGGAGACCGCCGAGGTCGTGCAGGCCGCCGGGTTCCGCTTGCAGGCGCGGCTCTCGCTGGAACCCGGGCGCTATCAGCTTCGCGCCGGCGTCCTGACGAGGGGCACGGATTCAGTGGGCACGGTCCACGCCGACCTCGAGGTGCCGGATTTCTCCAGAGAGCCATTCTCGATGAGCGACATCCTCATCAGCTCGGACTTTACCGCCATGATCCCGGCGGCGAGCTTCGACGAGCAGGTCAAGGCGGTGCTGCCAACGCCTCAGACGACGGGGCGGACGTTCGCAACCGCCGATACGATTCGCGTGTTCACCGAGGTCTACGACAACCAGCCACAGCCCCAGCACGAAGTCGAGATCACCACGACGCTGCGCGTCGCGGGCGGCCGGGTGGTGTCGGCACTCAGCGATCAACGATCCAGCACGGAGTTGCAGGGTGCGCAGGGCGGCTACGGTCACGTCGCGGAGATTCCGCTTCGGAATGTCGCGCCAGGCGAGTACGTGCTACGCGTCGAGACAGCGTCACGATTGGCCGCCAGCATGCCCGTCGCTCGCGAGGTCCTCATCCGGGTCAGCTCGCCGCCAGGCATCCAGACGGAGGCCAGCCCGCTGGCGGCGCCGGCGGCCCGCAGCTTCGTCGACGTGGCGAATGGTGCGCAGAGTCGCGTGACTGACACGCGCGGGGTCGTCGCACGCGACGAGGCGGAGTTGCGGGGGCTCTGGTCGAGCCTTGGACTCGAGCGCGCGATGCCCATGGTCACGTTCGACAACACGATGGTCGTGGCCGTCTTTCTCGGATCGAGACCTGCGCCCGGTTACCGCGCAGAGATCGTCGGGGTGCGGCGCGACGGCGACACGATGGTCGTGGAGTGGGTCGAGCGGCTGCCTGGCGGAAACGCCGCGGCGGCTGAGGGGACAACGACGCCATACGTCATCGCGGGCGTTCCGGCATTCGCCGGCCAGGTACAGTTCGCCAAGCTCGCCGCTGTGCCTGAGTAGAGCGCCGCGCCCTCTATCTCTCGTCTATCTCTCGTCCAGCACCTGATAGATGCGGGCGATCGTTCGCTCGTCAGTGCCCACCGTACGGAAGTTCGCGTAGTGTGCCTGGTGCTTCGTGAGATCGACTCGCGTCGCCGCGTCGGCCACCGGCACGCCCTGATCGTGCAACGCCTTGGTCTGCTCCCAGAGGTCGCGTAGAAACGCCTGAAAATACCCGATCGTCTCTTTGCCCGTGAACGGGGGGCCGTGGCCCGAGATCACGTGCTCGAAATCCAGATCCTTCAACGGCTCGAGGTTGTCGGCCCAGAGGTCATGGAAGCCGAACCGGAGCGCCCCGGTACGATCCCCTTCCCAGAAATCTCCCGTCATGATCACCCGTTCCGCGGGCAGGTACACCAGCAGGTCGCCGACGCTGTGGCCAGGACCAGGGTGAATGATCTGGATCTCGCGGCCCCCGCTGTAGATCGTCAGTCGATCGGTCACCGTCATGTTTGGCGGCGTCGGCACGGTCTCCTTCAGTTGTTCGCCGTAGGCCCTCCGCACCGCGAGCTGTTGCTCGAGTTCGGCGCGCCGCGTCGGATCCTGCTCTGCCGCCACGCGTGACTGCAGTGCGTCGATCGTCGGCGGCAGCTCCTCGAGCGCCAGTTCGAGACGGGCTGCGAGGACGCCGTCCACGATCGCCTTGCGCGCGTTGACGTGGCCGATGATCTGCACCTCGGGACCAAAGATCTGGTTCCCGTCGGTGTGGTCGTAGTGCCAGTGGGTGTTGACGACGTAGCGAATCGGCTTGTCGGTGAGCGTCTTGATATCGGCGACGAGCCGCCGCGTCGCCTCCGGCGTGATGTTGGTATCGACCACCAGCACGTCGTGCTCGTTGATGACGACCGCGACCGTGTCCTGCGTCTGGATCGTACCGTTACCGACCGCGGCGTAGACGTCGGGAACGATCTCGATGAACCGGTGCGCGAGCTCCTGTGCGTTGGCGACGCCCGATGCCGCGCCGAGTCCGATCATGCCTGCGACGAGCAGTCGTAGTCCTCGATTCACGTCACGCCTCCCCTTGGTACGCTGGCTACTCTGTTGCACGCGACATCGCCGCTAGCGACTGCGCGTATCCATCGGTTCAGCGACGCACGCGAAGTTCGCCGCCTCGTCCGTACTCCCGCTGCCGTTCCATCTGGCAACCTGACCGAACGGGCACAGCGGGCGCGTGCGGACGACCCGCTCGCCCTCCACGCGTGACGCGATGATCCGGGTCGGCTTCTCACCTCGCTCAACCCATCCCTCCAGCGCCCCCATCCGATCGAACGTGTCAGGTCCG
>JAQBVV010000211.1 GCA_027622905.1 Acidobacteriota bacterium | reverse complement strand
GACGGATTCATCTCGAAGAAGTAACCCGTCTGCTGGTCCAGGAAGGTGTCGATCGTCCACATGAAGCGGTCGTCCGCCGAGAGGAACGCGTCGCGCTTCATCGTGTTGCCGAGCAGGAGATCGGGCTCCGAGTCGAAGCAGGTCACGCCCATGTACAGCCGCTCGCCGTCAAAGAGGATCCGCACCTCGGTGCGCTCGGTCGGTGTCCCGCCCAGGACCGGATCCTGCTGGATGAAATCGGATGCTGGCACCGCTCGCTGCCACGCGGCTTCGTCGAGTACGCCATCCAGCGAGATCCGCTCGTCGGTGTCGAGGCGCAGCGCCGTGATCGTCCGCCGGTCGGGGGGCAAGGCGTTGCCCCCTGCGGCCTGTTGCGCAACCGCCGGCGCGGCGGTCAGCACGGTGGCGAGACCGACCATGACGGCGACGACACGGGCGCCGACCAGCCCTGATCGGGGGGCGCTCGAACGATCGAGGAACATGTCAGTCCGGCAGCGTCGTGTTCTGCGGCTCGCCCATGCCCGTGAAGCGCCAACGGTAGTACCGGTGGCCATCGTTCACCTCGCCGATCAGAAAGTTGCCGCGCGAATCGGAGGCAAAGCTGTGCAGGTGGAAGAACTCACGGGCGTTGTGGCCCTTGCGCCCGCCGACGCGCGAGACGACGTCGAGCGTGGCTCTATCCAGAATGTGTACCCACGCGTTGGCTCCATCGGCCACGTACAGGAACGTCTGATCGGGATCGGGTGAGCTGGCGAGCCCGTGGACGGAACCAACGCTGTCGAGCGTGCCGGGCCTGATGAACTTCTCCCGGACGAACGTGCCATCGAGGTCGAACACCTGGAGACGCAGGTGACCACGGTCCGCCACATAGACGAGGCCATCGTTGGTGACGTGCACGGCGTGCACCGGATTGTTGAATTGCTGCGGCGCCGGCTCGCCAGCCGCGAGTTGCCGCACGTATTCCGCTCGGCTCGGCAACTCGACGGTGTCGTCCGGCCGGTTGCCGTAGGCGCCCCAGTGGCGTTTGTATGCGCCGGTGTCCGCGTCGAAGACGATGACGCGTTTGTTGCCATACCCGTCGGCCACGAACAGCTCGTTGGTCGGCTCGTAGACGAACAGGCCCGCCGGTCCGCCGACGTTTTCCGTGTCGTTGCTGCCGGTGTTCATGCCCGCGTGCCCGATCTGCATGAGAAACTCGCCGGAGCTCGTGAACTTGAGGATGTGGTTGTCCGGCCCTGCGCTGCCGCTCAACCAGACGTTGTCCTGGTTGTCGACCCAGATGCCGTGCTCGTTCTCGAACCACTCGTAGCCCTCACCCGGGCCACCCCAGGCCTGGACGAACTGGCCGTCGGCGTCGTACTGAATGACCGACGGCGCAGGGATGCAGCAATCGGCTGCCGGCGGGTCGAGCGCCGCCCCTCTTTCGCCCTCCGGGATCGTCGCAGGGCGGTGAAAGACCCAGGCGTTGTCGTGGGAGTCCACCGCGACGCCGCCGACCTGTCCGTTGACCCAGAGGTTCGGGAGCAGCGCGAAGTGCAGGGGATCGGGTTCAAACTGTGGAACCTGGCCGCCGATGAGCTGGAAGGCAGGCTGAACCGCGGCCGTGTCCGCGGCAGTACCGTCGGGTCCGTCACCGCCTCCCGCGCACGCGACGTTCACGATCACCATCAGAGCCGGGATCGCTCCCGTCCACCACGTTGTCCTGTTCATAATCGACCCCTTTTGGTTCGCGACGAGTTACCCGGACCTGATATGAGGCCCTGATCCTACGGCAAAGTTGTTCCCGTCTGAAAGGTCGGGCCCATGGCGGGCGCTGTCGATGGCGTCCGGACAGGGATGGTCAACGACGTCCTGGTCATGTACCCTGACAGCTTTCGAGTCGCGCCTTGCTCACGGGTCACGGGCGGTGCGGGGCTGCGCGTCGACGTCACGAAGATCAGGGAGGTAGAGGATGCGCGTATCACGGGTTCTTCTGTCGATTCTCACGATGGTGGCGCTGGTCACGCTGCCCCAGGCAGCCCAGAGTCAGACGTCGGGCACGCTCGACATCTATCTGGTCGACGTCGAGGGCGGCAACGCCACGCTGTTCGTGTCGCCGACCGGCGAGTCGCTGCTCATCGATACCGGCTACCGGAGCGATGGCCGTGACGCGGGCCGGATCATCGATGCCGCCCGGGATGCGGGGCTGACGCAGATCGATCACCTGATCACCACCCACTACCACGGCGATCACATGGGTGGCCTCGCCGAACTCACGGCGCGGTTTCCGGTCGTGCACTTCATCGATCACGGGCCCAACCAGGATCCTGCCGGCTCCGGCGCTGGCTTCATCGAGGAGTACGAAGCCATCTACGCCAGGGCCATGCACACCGCGGTGCGGCCTGGCGACACGATTCCGATGGCCGGCCTTGATGTGCGTGTGGTGACGTCGGCCGGCGAGACGATCGCGACGCCTCTGGCTGGTGCCGGTGGTGCGAATCCTTATTGCGCGAACTTCAAGCCGGGGACGAACAATGTGGAGGATCCGCTGTCGGTCGGGATCCACGTGACGTTCGGCGAGTTTCGGACCTTGCACCTGGGCGACCTGACCAAGAACAAGGAGTTCGAGCTGATGTGCCCCAACAACAAGATCGGCACGATCGACGTGCTGCTGGGCATTCATCACGGGCAGCAGACCTCCAGTTCGGAAGTGCTCGTGCATGCGATCCGTCCCCGCGTGGGCCTCATGAACAACGGGACTCGAAAAGGGGGCGACCCCGAGGTGATGACGACGCTGTATACGTCGCCCGGCTTCCAGGATCTCTGGCTGGCGCACTTCTCGGTCATCAGCGGCCAGGAGTACACGGTGCCCGGACTGTTCATCGCCAACATGGCCGATGGGCAGGGACCCACGATGCCCATTACCCCCGAGGGGCCGGTGCAGCCGGGAACTCCGCAGCCCCCGCACAATGGGCAGGCGCACTGGATCAAGCTCTCGGCCCAACAGGACGGGACATTCACGGTCACCAACGCGCGCAACGGTTTCAGCAGGACCTATGGGTCCGACCGGTGACCATCGCGGACGGCATCGAAAAGACAGCAGGAGGTAGAACATGAACGTGAAGTCAACACAAGGCGGCTGGGCGATGGCGACAGTCGTGCTGGGGATCGTGCTGGTGTTCGGTGTGGGCTATCGCGCAGTGTCTGCTCAGCAGGGCGGCCCTGCCACCGGGCCACTGATGGAGGACGCCTGGGAAAACATCACGGCGCTCAATGGTGAGCCCGCGCATCTGATGCTGCCGACGATGTTCTACTTCGAGGCGGCGCTCGGCGTCGGCTGTCCGTATTGCCATGACCCGGACAACACCAAACGCGACCTGGACACGAATGAGCTCAAGGACGTTGCGCGGGAGATGATCCACATGGTCAACACGCTCAACGAGAACAACTTTGGCGGGGAGGAGCAGGTCACCTGCTTCACGTGCCATCAGGGACAGCCAATCCCCGGCAGCGTGCCGACGGTCATCAATGCCGAGGTGCCGCCGAAGCTCGAGTACACGGTGCCGGTGCCCGCCCCGCCGGCCATCCCGTCGGTGACGGTGGCTCAGATCTTCGACAAGTACATCGCGGCGGTCGGCGGCGCCAGCGCCCTGCAGGACGTGCCCGGCCTGACGGCCGTGGGCACCGTCACGCAGCGGAGGCCTGGACGCGACTTCGCGGCGCAGCAGTTCGAGATCTCGGCAAAGGCCCCGGCGATGAAACTGACCGCGACGCAGGCCGGCCAGAACCAGAATCTGGTGGCCTACAGCGGCGGCGACGGCTGGGCCCAGGGTGGCAACGGGAACGTCCGCGATCTCCGTCCCGAGGAGCTGGATTCGACCCGGCTCGAAGACGCGTTCAACCTGCCCGCGCAGCTGAGGCAGCTCATCAGCAACCCGCAGGTCGACCACCCGGAGGTGGTTGGCAATCGTGAACTCTACGTCGTCAGCGGGCGCACGGAGAACATGCCGCAGGTAAAGCTCTACTTCGAGAAGGATACCGGGATGCTCGTGCGTCTCGTCTACTTCATCGACACGCCGTTTGGCCCGTATCCCACGCAGGTCGACTTCGCCGACTTCCGGGAGGTTGACGGCAGGACGGTCCCGTACTCGTGGATCGTCTCTCAGAGTCGAGGTCGGGAATACACCTACGCGATGCAGAGCGTGCGGGCGGCCGATGTGGCTGACGCACGGTTCGCGCGCCCTGCGGGCGCGGGCGCGCAGTAGCCCGGCATCAGCGAAAGAACGACGCGGC
>JAQBVV010000034.1 GCA_027622905.1 Acidobacteriota bacterium | reverse complement strand
CGATCTTCACGATCGAGTCGGACGCGGACGATCATCAGCTTCCGGTCCTGCGCATCAGCCGCCAGCAGATGGCCCCGCTGCTGCTGGCCTGGGGCCTAGACGCTGTCGCGGCCTCGATCGATCGCGATCTGATGCCGCGTGGGCGGCCACTCGCCGGAGCCACACTCGACTACGTGCAACGCCTTTCACTGAACCGCCGGACGGTACGCAACGTGGTCGGCATTCTGGACGGCTCGGACGGCGCGAGGAGCCCGGAAGCCGTAGTCCTCGGCGCACATTACGACCATGTCGGCCTCGGCGGCCGTCTGTCCAGTGCTCCCGAGCGCACCGGCGAGATTCATAACGGCGCCGACGACAACGCATCCGGGGTTGCCGCGCTGATTGAGATCGCACGATCGGCAGCGACCGATCGAGCGCGCTTTCCGCGCTCGCTCGTCTTCGTGGCGTTCGCCGGCGAGGAGCGGGGCTTACTTGGCTCGAGGCACTATGCGAGCGCCCCGGTCATACCGCTGGCTGATACGGTCGTGATGGTAAACCTCGATATGATCGGGCGCTCCCAAGGCAGCGTTGAGGTCGGGGGTCTCGCCGCAACGCCGGCGCTCCAGGCGGACGTCGATGCGGCTGCGCGAATCGCCGACATCAAGGTCAGCCAGGGCGGCCCCGGCGCTGGACGCAGCGACGACTCCTCGTTCAACGACAGGCGCGTGCCGGCGCTTCATTTCTTCACCGGCTTCCACGATGACTACCATCGCCCAGGCGACGACTGGGATCGCGTCGACGCGCAGGGAACCGCGCGGGTGGCGACGCTAGCGTTGGAACTGGCAGAGTGGCTTGCGGCGCGCGCTGAGCCTGCGTGATCCTCCCGGCCATCCTCATCATCGCGGCGTTGATCCTGATCAACGCTCTGTACGTCGGCGCCGAATTCGCGGCGGTGAGCGTCCGTCGGAGCCGCGTCCAGCAACTGGCCTCGGAGGGAAACTCGCTCGCCGGCTGGCTGCTGCCGCTCATCGAATCGCCCGCCGCGCTCGACCGCTACATCGCCGCGTGCCAGATCGGCATCACGCTCTCAAGCCTCGCGTTGGGCGCGTACGCCCAGCGGACCATAGCGGTCGAGCTGGCGCCACTTTTGGGACGGCTGGGCGGCCTGCAGGACGTTGCGGCACAGTCGACATCCGCGGTGGCGGTACTCCTCGTGCTGACGGTCGCTCAGGTCATCTTCGGCGAGCTGGTTCCGAAATCGCTGGCGCTCCAGTACCCGACGCAGGCAGCGCTGTATACGTTATTGCCGATGGTGCCGTCGCTGTGGTTGTACCGGCCCTTTATCAAGTGGCTGAACGGGACGGGCCTGCTTCTGCTTCGGCTCCTTGGATCGCCCTCGCAGACCCACCGCCACATTCACTCACCGGATGAAATCGAGCTCCTGATCGCAGACAGCCGCGACGGCGGCCTCCTCGAGCCGGACGAGCACCGCCGCCTCCAGCGCGCGCTGCGGCTGAGCCTGCGCCAGGCGAAGCAGCTGATGGTTCCACGGCCCAGAATTTCGGCGCTCGATATCAACACGCCGCTCAGCGACGTCACCAGCATCGTCGCGCAGAGCCCCTTCTCGCGGCTGCCCGTCTATCGCGACTCGATCGACAACGTGGTCGGCATGCTGCATACCAAGGATCTCGTCCGCTGGCGGGTCAGCGGCGGGCAGGAAGCCACGCTCGAGCGGCTGCTGCGGCCGATTGCCAGCGTGCACGAGAGCGTGACGGCCGATCGCGTGCTGCGCGAGTTGCGGGTGCGGCACTCGCATCAGGCGCTCGTGGTCGATGAGTTTGGCGGGACCGCCGGGCTGCTGACCCTGGAAGACGTGCTGTCGGAACTGCTCGGCGAAGTCGGTGACGAGTTCAAGTCCGGGGACCCGGTCGCTGAAGCCCTGCCCGACGGCAGAATCCGCATTCCCGGAGCGATGGCGGTAGACGCTGCGGCGGCGCTGCTCGGCACCCAGTGGGACACCGAGGCGACCACCGTGGGCGGACTCGTTACCGCCGCCCTCGGCCATCTGCCCGTTCCCGGCGAGCGCGCAACTGTCGGCAGCTACGAGTTCGAGGTCGAACGGGTCGCCAGCCACGCGCTGGATTCCGCCCTGGCGCGCCGCGTCGTCCCGGAAGAAACCGGAACGGAGGAATGACCGAGTTGCTCATCGCGCTTGCCGTCATTCTCGTGCTGGTGATCGCCAACGGCCTGTTCGTGGCCGCGGAGTTTGCCATCGTCGGCGCACCGCGCGCGAGTATCGAGCATCAGGCCGCCCAGGGTAGCCGCCTGGCGCAGCGCGTGGCGCGCATCCTCGAAGATCCGAGGCGGCAGGACCGTTACATCGCCACGACGCAGGTCGGCATTTCCGTGGCAAGCCTTGGGCTGGGCATGTACGGAGAGCACGTGCTGGCTGAGTGGATCGCCTTGCGCCTGGAGCCGTTCGAGGAGAGCCGTTGGATCGCCGCGCATGCGGTGGCCAGCGTCGTTGCCGTGTCGGTGCTGACCTACCTGCACATCGTCATCGGCGAAATGGTCCCCAAGGCGCTGGCGCTCCAGCGTGCGGCGCGCACGGTGCTCTACGTGTCGCCGTTTATACTCGTGCTCCAGACGGCGTTGCTGCCGGTCATCGTCGGGTTGAATGCAACCGGCAACGGGCTGCTGCGCCTGATGGGCGTGCGCCGCCATGCAGTCGACACCGAGCGATATCACACCACCGAGGAGCTGCAATACATCGTCGAGGAAAGTCAGGAGAGTGGGCTGCTCCGCGGAGAATCAGGCGAGATCCTGCGCGAGCTCTTCGAGTTCGGTGACCTCACCGCAGGCGAGGCCATGGTCCCTCGCGTTCTGCTGACGGGCATCAAGGTGGGTACGACGCCAGAGGAGTTGAGCGTGATCGTGCAGGCCAACCCACACACGCGGTATCCGATTTTCGACGGCGACCTGGACAACATCATCGGCAGCCTTCACATCAAGGAAGCTCTACGACATCTCGTGGCGAACACACCGGTCACCGCCAGCGACGCCCGGCCGCTGCCCTATGTCCCTGGACCGGCGCTGCTCGACGAGGTACTGGCCGCCATGCATCGCGATCGGGCGCAGATGGCGGTGGTCATGGATCAACATGGCGGAACGGCCGGACTCGTCACGAGGGAGGATCTCTTCGAAGAGGTTATCGGGGACATCGAAGAAGGTCATGGCCGGACGCCAATCGTCGTGGAGGCCCAAGGCCGCCTACGGGTGCGCGGGACGGTCCGGCTCGAAGAGGCGGGGACGGCGCTCGAGTGCGACCTTGACCACCCGAAGGTGACGACGATCAGCGGGCTCGTGCTGATGCTGCTGGGCCGGCCTGCCGTGGCGGGCGATTCGGTGACCTGGAAGAACGTGCGGATTGACGTGACGGCCACCGCCGGCCGCGGCGTCGCAGATGCCGTCGTCCGTCTTGTGGCGGACCGCGAAGGCCCACCCTAAAACCCAAGCTAACCAGGAGCGCGTAGGTCCTTATCCCATCCTCTACAAGGCCTGTGACGTCGAGGCAGAAGTACTGAGCTTCGTGTCGCGTTCGAACACGTCACAGAAATGCCGGACCGTCGCGTCCTCGACCTCGTCGATCGAGATGTCCCGCCCGGCGACACGTTGAAGCGACGTCACCCCGCGATTTGATATTCCGCACGGAACGATAAGGTTGAAATCGTCAAGGTTGGTATTCACGTTGAATGCGAACCCGTGGCTCGTGATCCAACGCGAGATCCGAACACCGATTGCTCCTACCTTGTCGTCGTCGATCCAGGCGCCCGTCAGCCCTTCGAGTCGTCTCGCAGCGACTCCGTAGTCGGCGCACACACGCATCAACACCTCTTCGAGATCGCGAACGTAGCGGTGCACGTCGCAGCGGTCGGGACGCAGGTCGACGATGGGGTAGCCGACCATCTGCCCGGGACCGTGGTACGTCACGTCGCCGCCGCGCCCCGTCTCTGAAATGTCGATGCCGAGCCCGGCCAGTCGCGACGCGTCGGCGACGATATTCGATCGACCGCCGTCGCCCTTGACACCCAACGTGATCACGGGGGGGTGCTGAAGCAGTAGGAGAAGGTCTGGCACGCGGCCGGCGCGGCGCTCTTCAACAAGCGCCCGCTGCAGATCGAGGGCGTCCTGATACCGCACGACACCCAGTCGCCGTATCTCGAGCGTGCGCACGTGCTACACCTGGTTCGGGTCGAAGTGCTCGAGGTTCCGCCTGATGTCGGACATGAACTGATCCGCGACGGCCCCATCAATCAGCCGGTGATCGTAGCCGAGCGTCAGGTACGCCATCGTCCGGATCGCCAGGCCGTCGTCAACCACGACGGGCCTCTTCTCGATGGTGCCCACGCCCAGGATCGCCACCTGCGGCTGGCTGATGATCGGCATCCCGAACTGCGCGCCGAGCTGGCCAGGATTGGTGATCGTGAACGTGCCGCCGTGGACCTCCTCCGGCTTCAGTTGCTTCGCCCGCGCGCGCGCCGCGACGTCGGCGATGGCGCGGGTCAGGCCCAGGAGGTTCTTTTCGTCCGCCTGCTTGATCACCGGCACGATCAGGCCGCTTTCAAGTGCCACGGCGATCCCAAGATTCACGTCTTTCTTGTAGACGATGCTGTCGCCGTCCAGCGACGCATTCACGATCGGATGCCGCCGAAGAGCGTCGATCACCGCCCTGGCAATGAACGCCATGTAGGACAGCTTGACGCCGAGTCGGTCGTACTCGTCCTTCTTCGCGCGTCTGATCCGTTCCACTTCGGAAAAATTGACGTGAAAGACCGTGTGCACGTGCGCCGACGTGCGGCGGCTGAGGACCATGTGCTCCGCGATCTTCTTGCGCATCGCCGAGAGCGGCTTGGTTTCGACGCGCGAGAGGCTCTCGCCAAGGGGCGGAGGATCGCCGCTCCCCTGCTCGCTGACTCCCGACCCGAGATACCCGAGAATGTCCTGCTTGGTGACCCGACCGCCGAGGCCGGAGCCGGTGATCCGGGCAACGTCGACGTTGTTTTCCCGCGCGATTCGACGGACGAGCGGCGACGACTTCTGGCGACGATGGTCGTCGCCGGCGGCCTCGCCTGACGCCGTGGGGGCCTTGCGCGGAGCCGGGGTCGTCCCGGGGGGCGGCTCAAGGGCAGGTGGTTGGGTGGTGATCGGGCGAGCGTCCTGTCCGGGCTGCTCGCCCACCAGCTGGATCGTGCCGACGATACTGTGCACCGAGACGGTGTCGCCTTCCTTGGCCAGAATCTCGGTGAGGATTCCGGCCGACGGCGACGGAATCTCGGCGTCCACCTTGTCGGTCGTGATCTCGAACAACGGCTCGTCGCGGTCCACCTGATCGCCGACCTTCTTGATCCAGCGAACGATCGTGCCTTCGACGATCGATTCGCCCATCTGGGGCATGACGATGGGAGTGGGCATCCTGGCTCTCGGGCTTCCTCGGTGCCTACAAGTGTATCGCCGCTCCATGCACGGCATGGGCGGCCTCGCCAACAGCCTCCGAAAACGTCGGATGCGCGTGAATCGTTCGCATCAGCTCCTCGACCGTGCACTCGAGCCGCAGAGCCATGACTGCCTCGGCGATCAGTTCCGTGGAGCGCGGGCCGATCATGTGAACGCCCAGTACCTCGTCGTATTTTCCGTCCGCGACGATCTTGACGAAGCCCACCGTCTCGCCGGCCATCTTCGCCCGTCCGAGCACGCCGAACGGAAACGACCCGACCTTCACGTCGAAGCCGCGCCGCCTGGCCTCGGCCTCGGTCAGCCCGACGCTCCCGATCTCGGGATCGCAGTAGGTGCAACTCGGCACATGGTCGTAGTTGAGGGGCCGGACATCCTGCCCGGCCAGACGCTCGGCCACCAGTGTCCCTTCGGCCGACGACACGTGCGCCAGTTGAGGATGCTCTCGCCCTTCGAGCGTGATGACGTCGCCAATCGCCGAGATGTTCGGCACGGACGTGCGATACATCGCATCGACCTGGATGTAGCCCCTGTCCATCTGGATGCCCAGCGCTTCGGCCCCCAGTCCATGGGTGACAGGACTGCGGCCTGTCGCCACGAGCAGTGCGTCCGCGACGAGCTCCTGGCTCTTGCCGTCCGAGCCCTCCACCTGCATCGTCACATGCGCGGCATCCGAACTGACGCTCACCACCTTTGCGCCCGTCAACGACCGAATGCCCTGTTTCCTGAACGCCTTCTCGAGCTCACTCGACACGGCCTCGTCCTCACCGGGGGTCAGACTGGGCAGCAACTCGACGACCGTCACCTCGCTCCCGAACCGACTGAAGATAGATGCGAACTCAACACCGACCGCGCCCGCTCCGAGGATGGCCAGCGACGTGGGGATCTCCGTGAGATGAATCGCGTCGTCGCTCGTAAGAATCCGGGTGTGATCGATCTCGATGCCGGGCACGCGCCGTGGCGACGACCCGGTCGCCACGATGATCTCCGTCGCGTCAAGCGTTTGCTTCTCGCCTTCGAACACATCGACGCGGCCCTGGCCGGCAAGACGCGCCGTGCCCCGAATCCGCGTGATCGTGTGCTTCTTGAACAGAAAGTCGATCCCCTTGGTCAGGCCTGCGATGATCTTGTCTTTGCGCGCATGCACCAGGCGCATGTCGAGGGCCGGGACACCCGATGGCAACGCAACGCCCCAATCGCTGGCATGCTGAAACATCTCGAACGCATGCGCATGCTCGAGCAGGGCCTTGGTCGGGATGCATCCCCAGATCAGGCAGGTGCCGCCGAGCGATTGTTGCTTTTCGACGACGGCCACCCTCTTTCCGAGCTGAGCCGCGCGGATCGCCGCAACGTAGCCGCCGGTCCCCGCACCGATCACCACGACATCGTATGCATTCGGCACTAGTGGCCTCGACAGTTAACGGGTTGGCGCGGTGGACGCGGCACAGGGCCGCGCGAAGTGACGCCTCTGCTGCTGACCGTCCTCGAGGAGCGAACCGGACTCCGGTCAGCGCTTCAATGAACTGAGGGGGATGAAGCCGCCGGGCGGCTGCTCCGGCGGCGATTCCTGCTTGGGCGGCATCTCGCCGTTCAGACGTTCCACGCGCACGCGAAGCTCACCCTGTTGATACTTCAACTCCCAGTACATCTCAGATAGCTGCGCCAGTCGCTTCGCGCTTCGCCGCGCCTGTCTCCAGGCCACGAGCGCAACGATCGTCGACGCGCTCACGACAAACCACAGCAGGGTCATGGCGACGAATCTCTCTCCGGCGGTACCTTAGCGAGTGCGATCCGGAAGTGTCAAGGAGCGCGATATACTCGCGTCCCGCATGTCTGAACGCAAGAAATCCGTCATGGTCGTCGACGGTGACGCGGAGGTCCGAGAGCCCCTCGCCAAGGCCCTCCAACGCGAGTATCACGTGCTCCGCGCGGCGACCGGCGAAGTGGCGCTGCAACTGATGGTGAAGGAGGACGTCGAGCTGATGGTCCTCGACACGCACCTGACCGGCATCAGCGGCATCGAACTTCTCAAGATCACCAAGGAAAACTATCCCTACGTGGAGGTGGTCGTCGTCTCGGCGACCAGGGACATCGATGTCGCCATCGAAGCCATGCGCTGCGGGGCGTATCACTACCTCTCGAAGGCCTCGGACATCGATCAGGTTCGCACGCTCATCGGGCACGCGAGCGAACGGCAGGATCTCAACCGGCACGTGATGCGATTGCGGGCCGAGGTCTCCGAGCAGGTCGATCGTGAGTTCGTCGTCGGAACGAGCCGCAGCACTCGCGAGGTGGTTGAGCTGGTTCGAAAGGTGGCTCCGCTTCCCGCCACGGTCTTGATCCTCGGCGAGAGCGGGACGGGCAAGGAGGTACTCGCAAGACTGATTCACCGGGAATCGGGTGCCGGGGACTCGCCGTTCGTCGCCGTCAACCTCGCTGCCATTCCGAACGACCTGGTCGAGAGCATGCTCTTCGGGCACGAAAAGGGAGCCTTCACCGGTGCGACTCGTCAGCAGCTTGGCAAGTTCGAGCTGGCGACCGGTGGGACGCTGTTTCTCGATGAGGTCGGCGACCTGCGCTACGAACTGCAGGCCAAGCTGCTCCGGGCCATTCAAGAGGGTGAAATCGAACGAGTGGGTGGCAGCCGCCCGATCAAGACCGATTTCCGCCTCATCGCCGCCACCAACACGGACCTGGCCAAGGCGGTGAAGGCAGGAACGTTTCGGGAGGATCTATTTTACCGCCTGAACGTGATTCCGATTCAGCTGCCAGCTCTACGTGACCGGATCGAAGACGTGCCTGAACTGGCCAGCTTCTTCCTGCGCCGCTTCAACGTCAAGTTCAGGAGGAACATTCAGGGTATCGCCGACTCGACGCTTCGCATTCTCGCCGCGCACTGGTGGCCGGGGAACATCCGGGAACTGGAGAATCTGATCGAACGTCTCGTGGCGATCTCAGACAAGGACTGGATCACCGACGAGGACCTGCCGATCGAGTTCCACGTCGCCCAGCTGAGCGCCACCGAACCGGCGGTGGAGCACCTGCTGGACAGCGCGGTCTCGACATTCGAGCGGAACTTCATCGTCCGAGCACTCGAAAAGGAAGGGTGGAACGTCACCGCGACGGCGCGGTCGCTGGGTGTTCCGCTCAGCACGATGAAGTTCAAGATGGACCGCCTCGACATCAGGGCACTCGCCCGCGTGCGGCGTGGCTCGTAGCGACCCACCTCTGTACGTCCGACTACTTCTGCGGCAGCACCGCGTCTTTCAGCTGCTTGGCGATCCGCGCCTTGACGACGGTCTTGGCCGGGATCTGGATCGCCGCGCCGGTAGCCGGGTTGCGACCCATTCGCTCTTTGCGATTCTGGACCACCAGCTTCACCATGCCGGGAAGTACAAACTCACCGGAGCGCTTGAGCTCTTTCTCCGACAGCGCCGTCAATTCGTCAAAGAAGTCACGGGCCTCTGTCCGCTTCATGTTAAAGCGTTCTGCGAAGTGCAAAAAGAGCTCGGACTTGCCCATTCTTCGGGCCTCGGCCATCACGTCCCCCTTGGTTGATGCGCGCCGCGCATCCTCGGCTGCGGCGAAACTGACGTCAAAATCGCGTAATGCTATCCCGCAGCACCGTAAGTGTCAACGAAACCGCTCGGCCGGAACCGGCTCGAGAACCTGCAGTGCTAGACTTTCATGCCTATGTCGACGCCGACATCCATCGAGACGTTTCCCAATCCGCAACCCGACCGGGACTTCGAAATCGCGATCAACTGCCCGGAGTTCACCTCGGTGTGCCCCAAAACCGGGCTCCCAGACTTCGGGGAGATTCGTGTGACCTATGTCCCCGATGGGCAGTGCATCGAGCTGAAGTCGTTGAAGTACTACCTGATCGGGTTCCGGAACCGCGGCATCTTCTATGAAGCCGTCACCAACCAGATCCTCGACGATCTCGTCGCTGCGTGCCGGCCCCGCCGCATGACCGTCGTCGGCGATTTCGCCCTCCGGGGAGGCATCAAGACCGTCGTGACGGCCTCCTACGAAGCTCCGCGATAGCCGGGGTAGAAACCTGGCCCGTTGACGTGACTCACCAGGTCCCCATCGAAGGCACGATCGACCTCCACGCTTTCGAGCCGCGCGACGTCACATCGGTGGTTGAGGAGTACGTCACCGCCGCGCACGCTGCGGGGCTCCGCGAAGTTCGTCTCATTCATGGACGCGGACAAGGCGTCCAGCGCGGAATGGTCCAGCAGACACTTGAGCGCCATCCGTTGGTAGAAGCCTTCTGGGATGCGGCCGAGGCTCACCTGGGCGCCACGGTTGCGCGGCTATCCCCATCCGAGCAAGCGGGGGTACCATAGGCAGTCACGATGCGAACAGCTCTCCTGACCCTGGTGGTGGTGGCGGCGATGACGGCAATGCTGGCGGCACAGGTGCCGGTCCCCACGGGAGCGCCAGCCGCTCCGCCCGACGTGTCAGCGCCACCGAATGACGCGATGCAGAGCAGTTCCGGACTGCGCTCGCGAGTGATCACGCCAGGCACCGGAGGCCAGAAGCCTGCGGCGACCAGCTTCGTGACGGTCCACTATACGGGATGGACGACCGACGGCACCGTCGTCGACAACTCCCGGAACCGCACCACCCCGCCGATGTTTCCCTTGAACCGGTCGCTTCCTGGATGGCAGGAGTGCGTGCAGCTCATGACCGTTGGTGAAGTCCGGCGGTGCTGGTTACCGCAGCGTCTCGCGTACAACGGTCGTGACGGCCGACCAGTCGGCATGATCGTGTTTGACATCGAGCTGCTCGACATTCGCCGGGCCCCCAGGGTACCGCCGCCAGATGTGGCGGGGCCGCCAGCCGATGCCGAGCGTACCGAGTCGGGCCTCGCATACAAGGTTCTGAAACCCGGCACAGGGGTGCGGCGACCAACGTCGTTCGACCGGGTGACCGTGCATTACACCGGCTGGACGACCAACGGCAAAATGTTTGATAGTTCCGTGCTGCCGGGAGTGCCGCAAACGCTCGCCCTGACGGACGTGATCCCGGGATGGACCGAGGGCCTGCAGCTCATGGTTGAAGGCGAAAGAACGCGCTTCTGGGTTCCGGAAGAGCTGGCCTACAAAGGCGCGGTCGGCTCCCCACAAGGCATGCTGGTCTTCGAGGTCGATCTGATCGGAATCGAATAGCCGGGCGTGCCCCGGATGCCGGGGCAGCTGGCCCAGAGCGTTATTCGATTCGGTGAAGACCGAAAAACGCGGGAAAGCGCTTTTCGAGAAGGCCTGGTCCCTGCAAGAGGCCCCAGACCTAAATGAAAAGCGCTCCAGTCGCACCGTCGCGCTCCGACGGACTCAGAGCGAGATCAGGACCGCGCGGCTGGATCCGTGGCGTCCCGCAGCGGCACAGGACTCTCCGGACTCGGCGGACTAGCGGTGCCTGCCGCCACGACGTCTGGAATCGCGCCGCTCGACTTCGGTGAATCGATATCGACAGCAATGCCCAGCCACTTCTGCTGCCGGAAACGCGCCACGCTCAGGACGCATCTGGCAACGTGGCCAGCGACAATCGCCGTCCAGATGTAACTGGCCTGCAGACCGATCGTTGCTTGAAACATCAGGCAGAGCCCGAGCGGCAGCACGACCTGCGACAGGATCGAGATATAGAGCGGGCTGCGTGTGTCGCCGGTCCCCTGCAGCCCGCCGGTGTAGCTCAGCGCGACGGTCACGAAGAAACCTGACACGCTCAGGTAGCGCAGTAGCGACGCGCTGAAATCGAGTACCACCGGATCCGCCATGCCGAACACGGCCAGCAGGTAGCGCGGAATCAGCAGGAACATGGCGCCCACCACCGCGGCCACGACGAGTCCGATCTGCGACGCGACGCGCACACCGGCAATCGCGCGCTCGGGCTTGCCAGCCCCGAGGTTCTGGCCCGCGATGGTGGCGGCGGCACCCATCAGCCCCACCGACGTCCACGTGATCAGCGAGAACAGCTCGGTGTAACCGACCGCATAGGCGGCCTGGGCCGCCGCGCTCTGGTCGAGCGAGCCGATGAACCGCAGGAGCATGAGGCCTCCGACGTTCATCGCGATGCCCTGCACACCGGTTGGCAGTCCGAATCGAAACAGCGACCGGATGATCGTGAAGTCCACGCGGAGACTCATACCCCGCTGGAAATGAATGACCGATTCCGGCCGCATCAGGCGCCAGATGCCGTACGCCGACACGAGCGAACTGCTCGCAACCGTGCCGTATGCGGCGCCGACCGTGCCCAACGCTGGTATCAGCACCAGGTTGAACGCGATCGTCAGCACCGTCATCGCCACGCCGAGTCTCAGAGGCGTATGGGGATCCCCCGCTGCGCGAAACGCCCCGCTCAGCATGAAGAACATCATCATGCCGATGAAGCCGACGAACATCGTGCGCAGAAACGGCAGCGCTTCGGTGTGGACTTCTGGCGCCGCGTTCACGAGGTTGAGAAGGCTGGGAGCCGCCATCCACCCGGCGGCGCCGAGCACGACGGCCAGCCCCGCCGCCGTCAAAAAGGCCTGGTACACCACGCGGTTGACCTTGCCCGGCTCGTTCGCACCAGCGAATCGCGCAACGAGAACCGCCATCCCGGTGAAGACCGACGCCGCAAACACGATGACCACGACGATGATCTGCCAGCTCACGCCGATCGCCGCGTTCGCGGTATAGCCAACGAAGTGGCCGACCATCGCGTGGTCGATTATCCCCTGGAGACCGGCCATCAGATTCTGCAGCATCGTCGGCCACGCCAGGCGCCAGACAGCCGGACGAAGGGGACCTTCGACAATGGAGCGATCGAACGCCTTCTGTGTGGGAACGGGACCGGCCATCCAGAAAATACGGAGCCTACTACGCGTCCGTGTGCGTCGTGGCGACAGTTGACGCCACGGCTGTGGCCGGCTCCAGAGACGATGCGACGGCCTGCTCGACGCGATCGAGCCACACGAATTCGAGTTGCGAACGAGCGCCTTCGGGAATGTCCTCGAAGTCCTTCCGGTTCCGCGCCGGCAGCATGACACGCTGAATGCCCGCCCGGTGCGCGGCGATGACCTTGTCTTTGATTCCCCCCACCGGCAACACCAGACCGCGCAAGCTGATCTCTCCGGTCATGGCCGTGTCGCTGCGCACCGTACGGTCGGTCATCAGCGACACCAGCGCCATGACCATCGCGACGCCCGCGCTCGGGCCGTCCTTTGGCGTCGCCCCGGCCGGCACATGGACATGAATGTCGCCGGTCTCGAACCGGCTGTCGTCGATACCGAGCTGCGCGGCCTGGTTCTTGACCAGGCTCAGCGCTGCCTGCGCGCTCTCCTTCATGACGTCGCCGAGCTGGCCGGTCAGAATGAGCTTGCCGTGTCCTGGCACGCGAGTGGCCTCGATGAACAGGATGTCACCCCCGACGGGCGTCCAGGCCAGACCCGTCGCCACCCCTGGAACCGATGTCCGCATCGCCAGCTCGCTTTCGAACTGTGGGGGCCCAAGAATCGCGTCGAGACCGTCGAGACCGATCGACACCGGGCCCATCTCGCCCTCGGCGATGCGTACCGCAGCATGGCGTAACGTCTTCCCAATCTCGCGCTCGAGACTGCGCACGCCGGCTTCACGGGTGTACCGCTGAATGATCTGGCTGATCGCCGCGTCGGCGATCTCGACCTGGTCCTTCGTGACGCCATTGGCTTCCATCTGCCGGCGCACGAGATAGCGCCGCGCGATCTCCAGCTTCTCGTCAGCCGTATAACCAGACAGGCTGATGACTTCCATGCGGTCGCGCAAGGGGCCCGGCGTGTTCTCAAGCATGTTCGCGGTGGTGAGAAACACCACTCGACTCAGATCGAACGGCACCCCGAGATAGTTGTCGCGAAAGGTATGGTTCTGCTCTGGATCGAGCACCTCCAGCAGCGCCGAACTCGGGTCCCCCTGAATCCCGGACCCCAGCTTGTCGATCTCGTCCAGCATCATCACGCAATTGCGCGCGCCGGTCTTGCGAATCGCCTGGATGATGTTCCCCGGCAGCGCGCCAATGTACGTCCGTCGGTGTCCACGGATCTCCGCCTCGTCGTGGACACCGCCAAGGCTGACCCGCACGAACTTGCGGTTCATGGCGCGCGCGATCGACTGACCCAGCGAGGTCTTGCCAACCCCTGGCGGTCCCGCGAAGCACAGGATCGGCGCCTTCCCGTTCGGCGCCAGCTTCCGCACCGCGAGATACTCCACGATGCGCCGCTTGATCTTGTCGAGACCGTAGTGATCCTCGTCGAGAATCCGCCGAGCCTCGGCGATATCGATCGAATTCTCCTCCGGCAAGCTCCAGGGCAATTCGGTCAACCAGTCGAGGTAGGTGTGCACCATGCCATACTCGCCCGCTGACTCAGGCATTCGCTGCAGCCGGCGTAGCTCCTTGCGCGCCTGATCCTCGACCTCCTTCGGCATCTTGGCCTTCGCAATGGCCTGTTCGAGCTCCGCCATCTCGGCCGCCCGGCCCTCCTCGCCTTCGCCAAGCTGCCGCTGAATGGCGGCCATCTGTTCGCGAAGCAGTACCTCCCGCTGGCGCTCATCGAGCGCGGTGCGCGTCTGGCGACCTATCTCCTGAGACAGCCGCAGCACCTCGATGCGATGCGCGAGCAGCGCCGAGACCTTGTCGATCCGGGCGGCGATGTCGAGCGTCTCGAGCACGCCCTGCTTCTCGGCCGGCGTCACATCCATGTAGGCCGTCGCGAAGTCGGCAAGGGTCGACGGGGACTCGATCGAGCGCGCCGCTTCCAGCAGCTCGGCAGGTGCCTGCGGCAGTAATTCGATGGCTTCCGTCGCCTGGGCACGAAGATTGAGAAACCGAGCTTCGACTTCCGGGGGCGTGGCGGCGGACTCGGCTTTACGCTCGACGCGGGCGACGAGAAACGGCCACCCGCTGAGAAACTCCACGATCCGAATTCGCTGATCTCCCTGACACACCAGATGGTGGGTACCGTCGGGCGCGGTGACGTAGCGGATGATGTTGGCCGCCGTGCCGACCTGATGCATGTCGTCCGGCGTCGGCTCCGCGACGTCGGCGTCGCGCTGCATCAGGATTCCCACCTGCTGGTGATCGCGCACCGCCTGCTGGGCCGCGGCAATCGAGCCCGCGCGACCGATCATCAGCGGCAACACCAGACCGGGAAACAGGACGATGTTTCGTACCGGCACGATGATGAGCGCATCGGACGGCAACGGCGGAACGGACGGGGCGTCGGCCACGGGCGCCTCCTCCTTCTTCTGGAGGGTCTCGGTGTCGGTCATGAAAGACCCGCTTTCGCCAGGGTGACCACGAGACAGCCGTTGAAGGTGGTGCAGCGCACGCCGCTGTACCGACCGGGCGGCAGCGGCACTCGACGCTGAAAGCGCCCTTGCGGGAGCTCCAGCCGGTGAATGGCTGCGGTGCGTAGCTCTGCCGGCAAGACCCGCGTCCCACCGACCACCAGGCAACCGTCCTCGATGACCGCCTCGGCTCGCTCTGGATCGACCCCTGGCAGCGCCACGAACACCAGCACGTCGTGGTCGGTTTCAAGGATGTCGACGGGCGGTTCCCACGCTGGCAGCTCCCCTGGCGCCCCCACGGGTTTGAAGAACTCTCTGTGCAGTCGCTCAGCACGCACCAGCATCTCGCACGCCTCGGACCACATCCAGTCCCGCGCGCGGTCGTCGTAGGTCATGTCTCTCTCATCGGCAGGCAATCCCACTACCATCAGGCAGCACGCTGTTTCACAGTCCACTCTTTCGCCACTCCTTCGACTTTACCGCGTTCCTCAGGCAGAGGCGAGCCGTGGCGCCAGGACAGCCCGGGCATGCGTCGATCCCTCGCAGTTCATTTCCTGGTTCCGTGTCCAGGCGTCGGAACCCTCGGCGGTACCGTGGTCGGGAAACCACGGGCTCATGACACCCGCGCTGGGTCTGCGCGCCGGTGTGGAGGACGGTCCACGTGACGATCCTGGTCGCGACCGATCGCCCTCTCGCCGAATTGGGACCCGCGTGTCGATTCGCCGCCCGCTACTGCGAGCCGCCGGACCACCGCTGTGCCCTCGCGATCACGTCTGCTGACGGCCACGCAGTATCTCAAGGACAATCGGTCGTCGGCGCGTTGTCCAGTCCCCCGAGAATCGCCTCGTAGATCTGGACCTGGTCCGATCGGACCTCGAGTGCGTGAGCGTGGTGAGATCGGGTGCTATTGACCGAACACGTATACCGCGCCTGACTGCCCGGCGTCGTTGTCGTCCTGGTCGCCGTTGAGGTTCATGCTGGCGCCGCTTTCCATCCGCGCGCCCACGGCGATCGTCTTGCCATCACCGCTGACTGCCACCGAGCTGCCGAACTCGTCGAACGGATCGGCGTTGGACGCCTTGACGAAGGCATCCTGGCTCCACGTGGAGCCCGTGCGCGAGAAGATGTACGCGGCACCGGAGTCCACCGCATCGTTGTTCTGTGGTCCGTTGAATCCCCTTGCCTCGCTGTCTTCCATCGGAGCGCCAACGACCAGCCGGCGCCCGTCGCCGCTCAGCGCCAGGCGAACAGCGAACCAATCAGTCAGTTCAGGATTTGACGCCTTGATGAACGCCTGCTCAGTCCAGCTGCTTCCACTGCGCACCCAGACGTAGGCGGCTCCAGCCGAACCCGCGCCCATCTCCGGGGGGAACGTGTCGATATCGCATCCCGACGGATTGACTCCGCCGTTCAGGCAGGACTCGTCCCCGGCACCGGCCGCGATCGTGTTCCCGTCCGCGCTGATCGCGACGGTGTATCCGAGTGCGTCGTTCCGCTGCGATCTCGAGCCCTTGAAATAACCCGATTGCCTCCACGTGTCGCCCGTGCGGTCGAACGCGTAGATCGCGCCGCTTCCGATCACGCCGTTGTCATCCACGGGATTCACGCCTCTGCCTGAGCCGTCCTCGTCGTAGCCGCCAACCACCATCGAAGCGCCGTCGGAGCTCAAGGCAACACCGTAGCCGAACAGATCGCCCTCCCCGGTATTCGCACCCTTGATGTAGGCCTGCTGTGCCCAGCTGTTCCCAGCCCGAGCGAACACGTAGACGGCACCGGACGACGTCGCAGAGTCGTCCGACTGGTTCCCGTTGACGCCCGTGGCATCGCTGTCTTCGGAGACTGCGCCCGTGGCCAGCGTGTTGCCGTCGCCGCTCAGCGCCAGGGAGAATCCAAACTGGTCACCATCGCGATCGTCGCCCACCCCTTGCCGCCCGGTGTTGGATGCCTTGACGTAGGCGTGCTGTGACCAGGTCTCTCCCTCGCGGGTGAAGACGTAGACGGCACCAGCCTGCGGGAGCGAGTCGTCATCCTGATTGCCGTTGACACCCGTCGCGGCGCTCGCTTCCCATGGCGCGGCCACGGCGAGCGTGTTCCCGTCGCTGCTCAGCGCGAGGCTGATGCCGAACGTGTCGCTCTGTCCCGGATTCGACGCCTTGATGTAGGCCTGCTGCGTCCAGGTATCGCCGCTGCGTACGTAGACGTACGCGGCGCCGGAGTTGTACAGCGAGTTGTCGCTTTGGCTCCCGTTGATGCCGCGCGCAGCGCTGCTCTCGTGCGGTGCGCCGACCGCCATCGTGCGGCCATCGCCGCTGATCACCAGCGCATTGCCGATGTGGCCGGGCAGCGAGCCGCCGCAGGCGAAATGGTCGAACCCGTCCGTGTTCGACGCCTTGATGTAGGCGAGTTGCCTGAGCTGCGACACCGACGCAGAATCCCCCTGCGCCTCCGGCGCTGGTGTCGTGCCGCACGCCGTCCCAATGACAACCGCGGCGCCGATTGAGCACGTCGCCCACCATGTTCTGATCATCATGCGTGCACCCTGGCTTCGCGATGCCGTTGCGAGCTACGCGGGAATATGTGCCCGTCGCATGCCCCTGTCAACCCATGGGCTGCGGGGATTCACGGCGCAAGCCGGTGCCGTCGAGGCCGCCGATGGCACGCTGCCGTGACGACTCACGGGAGCAGGAGCGAAGACCCGACGGTTTTACCCGCCTCCAGATCCGCGTGCGCGCGAGTGGCATCGGCCAGCGCGTATCGCGCGCCGATATGCACGCTGATGGCGCCACGGGTCACCATGTCGAAGACTGCGATGGCCGACGCGACCAGCTCTTCACGGCGGGCGGTATACGTCACCAGCGTCGGTCGCGTGAAGTAGAGGGAACCGTGTTTCTGGAGCGTTCCTGCCTCGACGGGAGGCGGTGGCCCCGTCGTGGTACCGAAGGACACGAACAGCCCCCGCGGCGCGAGGCACGCGATCGAGACGTCGAAGGTGGCCTTGCCGACCGAGTCGTACACGACCGGAACACCCGCGCCGTCGGTGATCGCGTTGACGCGCTCGATGACATTCTCGCTCGTCCGGTCGATAACGTCGGCGTAGCCGTGCTCGCGGGCGAGCCGACACTTGTCGACGCCCCCGGCCACGCCGATCATCGTCGCGCCGAGATGGTGGCCCCACTCGCCCGCGAGCAGTCCCACACCGCCGGCGGCCGCGTGGAACAGCACGTACTCGCCGGACTGCACGGCGTGACAGCGGTTCAGCAGGTACTCGACGGTCATCCCCTTGAGCATGACGGCGGCGGCGAGTTCATCGGTCACACCGTCGGGAACGACAACGAGTCGCTCGGCCGCCACGTTCCGGTGGCTCGCGTAGGCGCCCGGCGGGCCGCCAGCATAGACGACACGGTCGCCCGCGCTCACGAGGGACACGCCTGGACCGATCTCCTCGACGACACCGGCGGCCTCGCTGCCGACGCCACTCGGCAATGGCAGCGGGTACGCCCCGGAGCGGTGGTAGACGTCCAGATAGTTGAGGCCGATCGCCGTCTGGCGTACCAGCGCTTCACCAGCCGCTGGCGGCGGCAGGGTGACCGATTCCATCTTCAGGACGTCCGGTCCACCGGGCGCGGCGAAACGAATCACGCGAGCACGCATGTCAGGCAACTCCTGGTTTAGATGTGACCGAGGCGCGAAGCGACGACCAGACTTGCCAGCCGATGGTGAGTAGCGTCAGCGCGAAGAAGGCCATCGCCACGCCGCTTTCGAAAAAGATCTGGTGGCTGCCCTCGCTCAGTATCAGAGCCGTACGGTACTGCTGCTCCAGCGTCGGCCCCAGGACCAGGCCCAGCACGACGGGCGCGAGAGGAATGCGCATCCGTTGCAGAGCGTAGCCCAACACGCCCACGACCGCCATCAGGTACACGTCGAAGATCGAGTTACGTATCACGTAGGAGCCGATTCCGCACAGTACGAGGATGCACACTCCGAGCACGTGTGGCGGCACGCGGAGCACGCGCACGAACACGCGGATGCCCGCCAACTGGATGAAGAGAATGATGACCCAGGACACGGCGATCACCATGTACAGCGCGTAGATGACATCGAGGCGGGTCTGGAACAACAGCGGTCCCGGTTGCAGTCCGTGCACCAGGAGCCCGCCAAGAATGATCGCCGTGGCCGGATCTCCCGGGATCCCGAGACTGAGCACCGGGATCAGGGCGCCCCCCATGACCGCATTGTTGGCCGCTTCCGGCGCCACCACACCTTCAAGTGTCCCCGTACCGAAATCAGCCGGGCGCCGGCTGAAGCGACGCGCGTGGTCGTACGCGAGAAAGGAGGCGATCGGTCCCCCGGTGCCAGGGATCGCCCCGATCACCGTGCCGATGACGGAGCTCCGCAGCAACAGCCACCAGTGCCCGAAGACCCGGCGCCACGGGAACACTGCGCGCACGCGCTCGGCGATCACGGGTCGCTCCACGCGACCATGATCCACGAAGGTGCTGATGACCTGAGGAACTGCAAACAGCGCAATCAGCGCGACCAGCATGTTCACGCCCTGCTGAAGCTGCACGGAACCGAACGTGAGGCGGCCAACGCCGTCCAGTTCGTCCAGGCCGATGACCATCACCATGAGCCCCAGCACGCCGGCGATCAGGCCGCGTATCAAGGACCGGTCCGCCAGGCCGCAGATCGTCGACAGGCCGAAGAGCACGAGGGCGAAGATCTCAGCCGGACCGAACCTGAGGGCCACCTCCGCGACCTGCTCTAGCAGGAGCATCATCACGACAAGACTGAACAAGCCGCCGAAGGCCGACGCAATGACCGAAGCGCCCAGCGCGAAACTCGCGTCGCCCTTGCGTGCCATCGGATGACCGTCGAGTACCGTCGCCGCAGCGGAGGGCGTGCCAGGAATGCCGAGCAGGATGGCGGAGACCGCGCCTCCCGTCATACCTCCCGAGTAGACGCCGAGCAGTAGCGCCATGGCGGGGATCGGTTCCATGCCGAACGTGAACGGCATGACGAGCGCCAGAGCCACCGAGAACGTGAGCCCAGGAATCGCGCTGAACACCAGGCCAGCGACAACGCCAGCCGCGATGGCCGCCACCGTGCCGGGGCTCAGGGCGACCGACATCCCCTGCAGCAGCGCTTCCACTAATGGATTCCGTGACCTGACATGTCCCTGTGCCCGCCCCGTTCGCCAGGACGGTGGATGGGGTGCGGCGACGCCGGCCTCATGGCCAGACCACCCACGACCCGCTCGGCAACGGCGTGCCCAGCAACGCGTCGAAGATCACCCAGCACCCGAGTGTGATGCCGATGGCGAGAGACCCGATGAGCACCCATCGGCGCACCTGCGCCAGGCCATACATCGCGGTCGCGATGACCACCGGCGTGGCGACGATAAACCCGATCTTGTCCAGAAGAAACGCGTAGAGGATCAGCAGGCCGAACGTGCCGATCGCGAGCCATGCTTCGCGGCCCGTGAGCACAGGCGTTGCGTCCGCCGAACGCTCTCGGCCCACGGACATCAGAGCCTGCAGCGACATGACCACGCCCAGTCCGGCGAGCACCACACCGAGCAGGACGGGGAACGCCCGCGGTCCCGGCTCCCCTTCGAATCGTGCGCCCGGGATGTAGGCGTACACGAGCCAGAGCCACACGAGCGCCAGCACGGTCAGCGAGGGACCCAGCCAGCGGTCTACCGCGCTTTTCACGACACCGTCGCGCGTTGGGCTTCAGCCCAAGGGTTGGTGCCACTCGCGCAGGCTTCCGCCAACGCGCTACGGACAAGTGAAAAACGCTCCAGTCTATCCAGGCGCACTCCGGGCGCGGATTTCATGAGCGCATGGCTCCGAGTTCACGACTGAGTGGCAGGTACACGTGAAATCCGCGCTGGCGACCCTTCTCTCGTCTCCGCTATCTCTTCAGGCCAAGTTGAGCCATGAGCCTTCCGATCGCCGCGTCATCGGTGGCGATCACTCTGCCGAACTCGCTGGCGGGCAGGAAGGCGGGCTCGAATCCAAGCGTGGCGCTCACCTCCCTGAACCGCGGGCTCGCCACGACCCTACGCACTGCGGTCTCAAGTCGCGCGATGACGTCGCTCGGCGTGCCCATTGGAGCCGCCAGGCCGCGCCACATCACCATGTCCACGTCGTAGCCCTGCTCGATGGCTGTCGGCACATCGGGGAGTACCGGTACGCGGTCGCGTCCCGTCACGGCGATCACGCGAAGTTGCCTGGCGTCGACCTGCGCCTTGAACTGCGACGGCCACTGCAACGCAGCGTCCACCCGCCCGCCCAGCAATTCCGTCGGCGCGGTACCCTGCCCGTACGGCACATAGATGACATCGATGCCGAGCTTGTCGAACAACGCCGCCGACACCAGGTGGATGAACGAGCCCCGGCCGGATATCCCCACCCTCATCCTTTTCGTCCGCGCGGCCGCGGCAAACTCGTCAAGCGTCCGCCAGCTCGAGTCAGCACGCACCGCCAGCGCCGGCACTTCCATACCCACGCGGGCCACGGGCTCGAACGTCCGGTAATCGAAATCGATGTTGCCGCTGTGAAACACCGTGCTGATCGAGTTCGAGTTCCACACGATGTCGTAGCCGGTGGGTCGTCTCGACTTGACGTAGGCATAGCCCACCGCGCCGCCCGCGCCGGTGCGGCTCACGGCGGCGACCGGCACCCCGAGCTCCGTGGACATCGCATCGGCCAGTACCTGTGCAATGGTCGCGCTGGAGCCGCCGAAGAGCACCGTCATCTCGACGGCCTGCCGGGGGAACTGCTGTGCGAACGCCGACCCCGACGACGCAATCGTGACCAGCACCGCTGCGATCACCGTCGTGCAACGCCGCCACCCAGCTCTGTTGAGGTCTGTCAGCATGGCCACCCCGTACTCCTACCCGTTCAGTATTTCAGCGATCTCGACACGCCGCCCTTCGCGCGCAGAGGTGATTCCTGCAAGCAGCACAGCCAGCGACGCGGTCCCTCTCTCACCGTCCATCTCCGGTCTGCCCGTGCCGCGCACTGCCGCGGCAAATTCATCAAGCTCCGACACGATGGCGTCCTGGTCTGGACAGTCCACCGCTACGGACTGCGTCGACGCGCGCTTCAGGAACCGCAACCCTTGATGGAGGTCGTAGTACGCGCTCGCCTCTTTGCCGTAAATGTTCATCAGATAGTACTCAGACGCCGACGCATAGCTGGCATTGAGCGTCGAGAGCGCGCCATTCTCGTGTTCCAGGATCAGGCTGGCGACATCCGGATTGTCGCCAGGCAGCACGAGTTGCGCGAGGCGCCCGCTGACCGCCGTGATCGGACCCATCAGGTACTCCAGCACATCCGTGTAATGAATCCCGATCTGCAGCATGACGCCGCCCGGCATGCCCGCGGCGGTGTAGCGCCAGGACGACAGGTCGACCTTCCCCAGCCGGTCCCGGCTGATGTTGGCCTCGGCGTTCACAAGTCTTCCGAACTCGCCAGCGTCGATCTGCTCCCGAATCCAGCGAAACTGGCTCTCCCGCCGCCTCTGGTAGCCAAGCGCCAGAATGACACCGGCGCTTCGGCACGCCTCGGTCAGCCCACGAGCATCGGCGACCGTGTTGGCGATCGGCTTGTCGAGGAACACGTGTTTGCCGGCCGCGGCCGCGGCGCGTGTGGTCTCCAGATGCACATCGTTCGGCGTCGTGTTGATGATGGCCTCGATGTTGTCGTCGGCGAGCATCGCGTCGTAGCTCGGTGCTGCCTGACAGCCATACTTCGCCGCGAAGGCACTCCGCTTCCGGTCGGAGCGTGTGTAGCAGGACACGATTGCGATCGTGCCAGAGCGGGTGATGGCGTCGGCCAGCACGTCCGACCACCAGCCCATCCCCACACAGCCAACCCGTACCGGCTCGAACGTCATACCGTGAACAGCCTCACTGCTTGTCGATCTCGTAGCTGGCGCCGATGGCTTCCACCGCCGCGCGGGCTGCGCGGTCATCGAACTCCCAGTTCCCGCCCGATACACCGATGCCGCCGATGCATTCGCCCTCGACGATGATCGGATAGCCGCCCTCCATGGCCGTCCAGCGTTCCGGACCGGCAGCCAGTGCCAGCCCGATGGCATGGGCGGTGTCGAGCGCTTGTGCCTGAGCCCCCTTGGATGTGGTCGGTCGCTTGTTCGAGGCTGCGCACACCGCCTTGGTCGTCGAAGAATGCACCGTATGGAACCGTCCTCCGTCCATCCGTTCAACCAGCACGGCATGGCCGCCGGCGTCGACAATCGCCACCGCGATCGCGATGTGCTCCGCCTCGGCGAGACCGATCGCGGTTCTCATCATCTCTCGAGCGCCTGCGAGTGTCAGGCGTCGGGCCTGGGCTACGTACATCGTGAACCTCCGGTCGGAGCGAGCTGTTGCATTCGTGCCCCGGCACAGCCACACACTGTCGCGGCGGGACGGGATCCGTCACCGGCGGCGAGCCGGCAAGGGCAAAGACGGGTAGGATACCCGACTTCAACACGGAACAGGCCGTCCTGCAGGACGTGCGACACCGATGCGCCGTCGCGCTCGTGAGCGCGGTCTCGGCGCGATGTCACGTATCGTCGCGTCCGCTTCCCTGAGGGAACCAGAGGCTGTCGAGCGAGATCGCGTTCCAGGACCGCGCCGCCAGCAGGATGAAGAAGGCGAGCGCGTACGTGAGTTGCAGCCAGGCCAGGTCGAAGTTCTGGAGAAACATTGTGCCGAACGTCAGGCTGGTCATCATCAATCCCCCGACGATGAGTGCCGGACGGGTGAACAAGCCGACGATGAGCATGAGACCCATGACGGTCTCCACGATGGGTATGACGTGGCCGAAGGCGCTGACGGCAAACGCGGGAATCCAGGTCGGCTCGAACTGTGCCGTCAGGCCGGCGGCGAACTGATCCAGCCCGTTGACCGTGATCCGGACGACGCCGCGGAAGCAGAGATTCACGCCGAACGTCAGCCTGAGAATCGCGTAGGCGATCGCCGTGTCCGAGCGCCAGTCTGGACTGCCCAGTCCGCCCATCGTAGTCGGGTTGGCCATGTTGAGACTCCTCGAAAGAAACGCCAGCGTCCCCCAGCGTTTCTCTGGCATCGGCGGCGACATCTCGGTCATACACCCCGCTTCCCGGGGCGCACAGGCGCCGAGCTTACCTGATCTGCAGAGGGCAGCGGCAGACGGTCGCCGCGGCCATTGACCCACCGTCTACCGGGAACTAGACTGCAGCCCGAAACCTCGCCGCCAACGAGAAAGGTCCCGTGATGAGATCCAGCCTGAGGTCACTGACGTCGGTCGCTCTGCTGAGCGGAGGAGCGTTCGTGATTGCCTGTGGCGGCGGGCCAGCACAGGAGGGCGACGAGTTCGCCCGGATGGCTGTCGGGGGTGAAGGAGACGCGCCCAGCTACATCTACGATCCCGGGTGGCCCGCGACGCTGCCGAACAACTGGAAGATGGGCGGCGTGACAGGTCTGGCCGTTGATAGCAACGACGACGTCTGGGTCTATGACCGCCCGAACGACCTGACGGCGATCGAACTCCATGCCGAAGTAGGGACGGCAGATTGCTGTGCCAGGCCTCCCTCGATGATCCACATCGACAAGAACGGCGAGGTCATCGGATCGTTTGACGCGCCGCAAGGCCACGGCATGGATGTGGACGCGGACGGCTTCGTGTACCTCGGGCAGGACACGGTCCGCAAATACGATCCGGCGACCGGCGAGGTCGTGGGCGAAGTCCCTCGTACGCCGGAGAGGGAGAACGGCGCGCGGGTTGGTCTTCCGGCGTGGCCCCCGGAACGCGCGCCTGGCGAGGGTGGCCAGGGTCCAGTCGGGGGGTTCCTGCCTGGGGGGCGCGGGGGCGACCCTGCCGCTGCCGCTGCCGCCGCCGCGGCTCGAATGAGGGCGGTCGCAGCCTTCAGAGCCAGGTATCCGCCGGACACACCGATGATCGTCGGGGGCCTTGAAGAAATCCGGATCGACGAAGAGGCCAACGAGCTCTACGCCGCGGACAATTACCTCGGCGGTCGGGTCCTGGTCTTCGACAAGGACACATTCGAGTTCAAGCGGGGTTGGGGCGCGTACGGCAAGCCGCTGTCGGAGATCAGCACCGACGACGCCGACCACGACTACACACCTGGCGGACCCATGCCCAAGGATTTCGCCGGGCATCTCACGCTGAACTTCTCCAGGGACGGGTTGGTGTACGCCGCCGATCGGAACGCCAACCGCATCCACGTCACCGACAAGCAGGGAAACTATCAGGGCAAGGAGTTCATCATCGCGCCCACGACCGGGATCGGCGGCTCCACCGGTGGCGTCGCCTTCTCGACCGACCCGGAGCAGCGCTTCCTCTACATCTCGGATCTCACGAACAACCACATCTGGTTCCTGAATCGCACGACCGGCGAGATCGTCGGCCAGCTGGGCAGCATGGGCGACAGCGGCGGTTCGTTTTACGGGCTTCATATGATCGCCGTGGATTCGAAGGGAAACATCTACACGGGCGAGGTGTTCGCCGGAGAGCGCGTGCAGCGGTTTGTGCCCACGACCAGTCCCAGGGGGCGGCTGCTCCAGCAACTGGCCAGCCTGGCGCCGTAACAGGCCGTGGTGAAAGTCCGCCTGCATTCGACGCCGGACTTTCACCACGGACTGCCAAGGGCCGGGTCGAACACGCGTCCCGTGTTTCTGGCAAGATGAGCCGACGTTCCCAACCGCCGGAGGATAGACATGCGCCTTTTCAGCCTTCTCGTAGCGCTCGTTTTGTGTGTGCCCTTTCCAGCGCTGGCGCAGGAGTGGGAGACCTACGTCAGTAGAGTCGACCGGTTCTCCATCACGTTCCCGGGCGAGCCTGTCGTCGAGGAGATCACGTGGCCATCCGAGTATGGTGCCGTCTTCCAGGGACGCGTCTACTCGGTGCAACAGGGAGCAAGCCGGTTCTCGGTCACGGCCATCGACTACACCGACGCCGAAGCCCGGCACGCCCAGGTGACCAAGAACGTGTCGTTTGCCGGGGCGGTGTACTGGCAGATCGACATCATGGCGTCGATTCAGTACGCGGCAACCAAGTTCCGGCAACGCGAGGGCTCGACCGTCACGTATGACGCGTGGCACTACATCGACCTGGTCGAGGGGCATCAGCTCCAGCTCACCAACGCCGATCAATCGCGGACGTTTGTCGCCATCTACCTCCACGAGAACCGCCTGTACATCGTGGAAGGAACCGTGCCGCGCAACGCGGCGCCACCCGGGCTGTTCCAGCAGAACCTGAGTTTCCTCGACGAGGCTGGCCAGCGCGTCCGCCACGATGAGATCTACTCGAACGTGCCACCACCGGTCACGATGGAGCAGGGCGGCCCTGGTGCTGCCGGCAACTTCGGTCGGGGGGGCGGCCAGGGTGGCGGCGGTCGCTGAGGATGACCATGCCGTACCGCCGAATCACATATGCATTGGTGGCCGTCAGTCTGCTGTGCTGGCAGGGCGTCGCAGACGCGCAGCGTACGCCTCCTCCCCTCAGCGAAATGGCGAAGGAGCCGTTCAAGGTCTTCGACAATCTGTACTTCGCGGGCACCGGCGAGGTGGCGAGCTACATCCTCACCACGAGCGAAGGACTGATCCTGATCGACACGCTCTACGGCGGTCCGTATACCCCATACCTGATCGACAACATGCGCGCGATGGGGCTGGACATCGCCGACGTCAAGTACGTCCTGATGCTGCAGGGACACTGGGACCACTACGGCGGAGCGCGTGAGCTGCAGGATCTTCACACCGAGGCGCTGTTCGGGGCGGCGGAAGAAGACTGGAAAATGATCGAGGCGGACCTTGGAGATCAGGCGCCGCGCCGCGACTTC
>JAQBVV010000033.1 GCA_027622905.1 Acidobacteriota bacterium | reverse complement strand
CGACTTACGCGGTCATTTCTTCACCGGAAAGTAGTCTAGTCAGTGCTGGCTGACCAGTCCTGGCTGACCAGTGTTGGCTGACCAGTGTTGGCTGACCAGTGTTGGCTACTCTGTGTGCTACCCGGTGTTGGCTATAGAGTGTTGGCTAGCCGGCGCGAAAGCCGCGATTGACCGCCGAGACGACCGCCTTGAGGGCGGATCTGGTCGTGCTCGGATCGATGCCGACGCCCCAGAAGATACGCCCTCCGACTTCACATTCGACGTAGGAGGCGGCACTGGCGTCCCCGCCAGCCGACAGCGCGTGCTCGACGTAATCGAGCACGCACACCTGACTGCCCTCGAGGTGGTTATTGAGAATGGACACGAAGGCGGCAATCGGTCCGTTGCCCGCTCCCTCGAGCCTGTGCTGCGTCCCGGCATCCAGCAACTCGACGGTCAGTACGACGTCGGCGTCCCGCTGCGACATCTGGGACATTCCACCGAGCGCGAAACGGCCCCAGTTGTCGTCGGCGGCCGGGAGGTACTCGTCTTCGAAAATATTCCAGAGTTCCTCCGGCGACACTTCGCCACCGCTAGCGTCGGTTCGCCGCTGGACCGCCTGACTGAAGTCGATCTGCAACCGGCGCGGCAGATCGAGGTGATGCCCGGTCTTCATCAGGTACGCCACGCCGCCCTTGCCTGACTGACTGTTCACGCGGATGACGGCTTCATACGAGCGGCCGATGTCCTTGGGGTCAATCGGGAGGTACGGCACCGCCCAGCTCTGCTGCGCCACGGTCCCTCCAGCCGCCTCCGCGTCCTTCGCCATGTATTCGAAGCCCTTCTTGATCGCATCCTGATGCGAGCCCGAGAAGGCGGTGAACACCAGATCGCCGGCGTAGGGATGCCGTTCGGGCACCGAGAGCTGGTTGCAGTACTCGACCGTACGGCGTACGTCGTCGATCGCGGAAAAATCGATACCAGGATCGATCCCCTGGCTGAAGAGGTTGAGGCCCAGCGTGACCAGGCACACGTTGCCCGTGCGTTCGCCATTGCCAAACAGCGTGCCCTCGATCCGATCGGCTCCAGCCATGTAGCCCAGTTCGGCGGCGGCGATCCCGGTGCCGCGGTCGTTGTGTGGATGCAGGCTCAGCACGATCGAATCACGATAGCGCAGACGTCGATGCATCCACTCGATGGAATCGGCATAGACGTTGGGCGTCGCCATCTCGACGGTTGCGGGCAGGTTGATGATGGTCTTGTGCTCCGGCGTCGGCTTCCAGATGTCGTTCACCGCGTCGCAGACGTCCAGCGCGAAATCCAGCTCGGTCCCGGTGTACGACTCCGGGGAGTATTCAAACGACACCGCGGTGCCGGGCACCGTCGACGCCAGCTCCAGGCACAACGTGGCGCCATCGGTCGCGATCGTCTTGATGCCAGCTCGGCCGAGCCCAAACACGACGCGACGCTGGAGCGTGGATGTGGAGTTGTACAGGTGGACGATGGCCTGCTTCGCGCCGACGATCGCTTCGTACGTGCGGCGGATCAGCGGTTCGCGGGCTTGCGTCAGCACCTGAATGATGACGTCATCAGGAATCAGTCCCTCGTCGATGATGCGACGCACGAAGTCGAAGTCGGTCTGGCTGGCGGACGGGAATCCGACCTCGATCTCCTTGTAGCCCATCCGCACCAGCAGCCCGAACATCGCCAGCTTACGACTGGCGTCCATCGGATCGATGAGGGCCTGGTTCCCGTCGCGCAGGTCGACCGAACACCACCGCGGCGCACGCGTGATGCGCTGCTCCGGCCATGTCCTGTCGGGAAGGTCAACCGGGACGAACGGAGCGTATCGATGGATCGACTTCGCCGACGGGATGTGGGCAGGGATGACCATGCACATTCAGGATAGCGCACCATGAACACCGGTACCTGTCGGCGTCGCGTGTGCGACGAAAAAACTTCGCTGAGGCGGCGCTCGGGTGTATAAAGAGTCCTTCGGGGCACTCGCCTCGACGAACGAATTCTGCGCCAGTGGACGTGCCGCGGCATCTGAGGATCCGAGTCAAGTGCATGGCTACTCTGATGGTGGCCGTTGACACCGAAGGCTCCAACCGCCGGCCCTGCGCCACGACGATCCGCTCAGAGCGTTTTTCGATTCCGTGAAGACCGAAAAACGCGGGAAAGCGCTTTTCGGAAAAGGCCTGGCCCCTGCCAGAAGCGCCAGACCGAAGCGAAAAGCGCTCTAGTCAATCAGGGAAGTGTGGGACGACGATGTTTGACGATGGATCGCCCTCGCCGACGCTCAACAAAGACGCGTGCCAGGCCCTCGGTCGCCTGCTGAGCGCAGCCCGCGCCGAGCAGCACCGTTCGCCCGATCAGATCAAGGCGCGGTTGCTGCTGTCGTCTGCGCAGCTGACGGGCCTGGAGCAAGGAGACTGCAAGGCGTTCTGGACGCCCCTGTTTTTCGAGAAGGCGATGAGAAAGTACGCCGCGCTCCTCGGCGTGACTTCTCAGCTGCTCGACGAGGTGCTGGCGATCGTGCCGCCGATCGCCGCCCCGCCACCCGACAGCAGGTTCGCCCGGCTTGCAGCCGGGCCGTTGATCGCGGTGGTGTTGGTCGTGTGCCTGATCGGAGGCAGCGTGGCTGTGTACTACTCAGGCCGCCAACAGGTGGTTGCACCGAGTGCGGTTCCGGCTCCTCGTGGACCGGCCATTGCGCCGGTTCCAGTCGCTTCCGGGCAGCCGGCGCCGCTGCCAGCCGCGAGATCAGCAGTACCGGCGACACCCGCCACGAGCGCCGAGCCCCCGGCAGTACCCACCGAGTCCGTTGCCAGCTCCCCCACGCCGACGCCGGATCGTGGCCATGTGATCGTGGCCCAGGCGTCGTGGGTCTTTGTACGGTATGCGGACGGGACCACGGTTGAACGGACCCTGGAGCCCGTTCAGGCGCTGGCCCTGACGGAGTGGCCGGTCTACCTGGCGGTTGGCGCCATCGGAGACGGCGATGCCGATGGTGTCAGGTTTGTCTGGGGTGACCGCGCGATCGATGTCGCGCCCTTCACCAATGGCAACGAAGTCCGGATCCCGTCAGCGCAGCTTGCGGCGATGGCGCCCGACGGGACTTTGGTGGCGGCGGGGCCAGCGTCGCATGATGGGGACTTCCGTTAACGTCGGACCTTCTTGCGCGACAGCCGTCCGGGTCGAACGAACGGGTTCGTACGGCAGTCTTCCGGAAGGCCCTGAAGGCGACGAGGCAGTCACCCCGGTCGAGGACACCAACCGGATGTTCGCACTCGAGGACGCCGCAGTGGCAGAACGCAACAAGGAGCCGCTCAGGGTCACGGCGTGAAGCGGTGGGATCTTCTTCGGCACCTGAAACGAAACGGGCGCGACTCGAGCGTCGTTCTGCGGACGCTGGACCAGGAACCAGAGTCCCAGCCCGAGCAGGATGAGCGCGATCACGATGGCCACCCACGGTGTCCGCCTGCGCGTCGGGGGGGCAAGGAGCGAACCGGTCGCCGGCGGCTTCACGCGCGGCTCGGTCGTCGCGTGCCCGCACCGATAGCAGATCAACGCCTTGTCGGCGATCTCGGTACTGCAATGTGCGCAAATCATGTCGTGAGTAGGCCGGAAGAGGCAGACGGTTCTGGAGTCGGCGGCCGCGCCGAAGGCATGCGGGCTACCGAGCGTCCTCGGCCGCCTGCGCCGTGATGGTGTCGAGCAGCAGGTCCTGCGCGCGCTCAAACGACGGAGCGATCTCAAGTGCGGCCACGATCTCTCGTTTGGCGTCGGCAAACTGGCCCGCCATCAGATACGCCTCCCCGAGGCCAACATGCACCTCGGCTCTGTCGGCCGGCCCCCCCGCCAGGGCGGAGCGGAACGCCCGCAGCGCCATCGCGGGATCGCGCTGCCGCAGCGCCTGCCGACCAACGACGCTCTGGGCCCTGACGTCGAACGGATCGAGTTCCGCCACGCGACCAAACGCCGCCGCCGTGCGCGCGGCATCACCGAGGGGCTCCAGCAGCGCAGCGAGTCTGCGCGCGGACTCCACGTCCGCTGGATCCACGTCAATCACGGCCTGAAGCGCCCGAATCGCCCGCTCGGTATCGCCCCGCTCCAGCGCGATGGTCGCGATCAGCGCGTTCGGGTTCGCCGGCCCGTTGGCCGCCGGCACCAGGTCGGACGCGCGCTCGAGCGCCTCGATGGCCTGTCCGCCTTCGTCCGCCTCCCGGAGGGCGACGGCCAGCCGGATCTGCGCTCCGAAACTACCGGGATTGTCGGTGGCGATGTCCTGCAACTGCTCGACCGTCGCATTCTCCGGAAACGTGGGGGTCTCCAGCGCAGCCCGCAACGACGCGTAGTCGCGCTCCAGTCTCGCATCGAAACTCTCCTGCACCTCATCGAGCGTGGCGTCGAAGGCCGACACGAACGCGTCCTCGGTCTCCAGCCCTTCTCCGTACGCTCTCAGGAGTCGCCACAGCGCCGGCTCGCCGTAGGTATCGATCAGGTGGTCGGCGACCAGCGAGGCCTGGTAGTAGGTCAGCGAGATCAACTGCGGGTCGCTGAAGCCCTCGTTCAGGTCGCGCAGCTTGAGCAGCTTCCCCTCTCCGAGCGCCTGCGCGAAACGCACCTCCATCTCCCGTCCCCACTCCGGCCTCGCGCGCCGTTCCTCGAAGACGGAGATACCCTCCGACAGCCACCTCGGCAATCGGTTATTGGACATCTGGAGCGTCATCACGTGCGCCATCTCGTGCCAGAGCGTGGCGGTCCAGCTGAACATGCCCGGTGGCCGCGCGGTCGGCGAATCGAGCGTGACGACCCGCCCGAAACAGGCACCCAGCGCACCGATGAACCCCGGCAGACCGATCGTGCGGACAGCGAAGTCGTCATGCTTGGGAAACATCTCGATCAGGATCGGCCCGGTGGGCGTGAACTGATACCGCTCGGAGAGTGTGTCCAGCGATTCCCGCGCCAGGGGTATGACCTGCTCCCGCATGACGCCAGCTTCGTCGGGGTGCAAGCGCACGATGAGGTCCCCGTCACGAAACGTCTCGAAGGTGTCGACCGTGTCGAGCATCGCGAGCAGGTTGAACGTCACGACGTCGAACGGATCGGCCTCGAACGCCGACTCCAGCGCGCGTCGAGCGCCGGCTTCGTCACCGGTGCGCAACAGATGCATGCCCAGATCCGCAGATGCCCGGGTACTGGCAGGGTCCAGCTCGAGCGCCCGCCGCGTCAGCGCGACGGCCTCGTCGAACCGATAGTTGCGCGCCGCCTGATCCCCCGCGACGCGATAGATGTCACCGTACACGGGGTTGAGCGCGAGCGCCGCAGCGGTACCAGCCTCCACGTCGTCGGTGCGAGCCTCGAGAAACGCAATGGCCACATCGAGGGCCCGCGCTTCGAGACTGTTCGGGTTGACGGCCAGCGCCTTCTGAACGGATGCGCGCGCATCGTCCCGGTGCCGCTCGTCGAGTGCCAGCTCCGCGATCAGCAACAGCGCGGGCACATAGTTCGGATTGACCTCCAGCGCGCTCTCCGCCGAGGCTTGCGCTGCCGCCGGATCCTGCTCGCGGGTCGCTCTGGCCAGACCGATGCGCGCGGCCACCGAATCGCCCTCTGCCGCCAGTGCGGTTTCGAATGACTGGACGGCGTCGGCGCCGTTGTACTTCGCGAGAAACAGCTCGCCCCAGGCCACGTTGATCGCCGGATCATTCGGGGCCATGGCGCTGGCCCGTCGCAGGAAGTCGTTGGCCTCCTGGAAGCGGCCCAGCGCGCCGGCCGCGAGGCCCAATCTGAGCGTGTTGGCTGGCGAACTCGCGCTGTTCCGCGCCAGGATCGTCTGGAGCAGCCGTCCGCCCTCCTGGCGACGACCGAGGTAGAGATACAACCGGCCGAGCTCGAGTGCCGCGTCCCCGGACGGCGAAGACGCAACGACCCCTGTCAGCCACTGCTCCGCGTCGCTGTAACGCCCGCGGGCGATGGCGCCGCGGGCACGGAGGACGACGGAGCGCTCGTCCGTCGCGGTTCGCAGCAGCGTCTCGACGCGATCGTACTCACCGCGATTCAGCGCTTGCGCTGCGGTGGCTGCGGGGGACGTATCGACGCCCTGGGTCTGGCCCGACGACGCAGTCGTCACTGCCATGAGCACCCACACGCCCACCGCTACGACCCGCCGAAGGGTCACCATGCGCACGGGCGAGTCGGTCTGGACGCGTTGGTCGACCATGGGATCGTCGTAAGTATAAGTCCCGAACCCACGTCCCGGACAGGGGCCGCGCTAGAATCGCCCTGTGCCTGATGACGCGGTCCCGGCGTGGATGCGGATGTTTCGATGGCTCGGGGCCCTGCTGTTTCTCTGCTCCCTCGGGTACTTTCTGGTGTCGTACATGACGACGTTCGGTGTGCCCGCCCCGGGTGGCGCGAGCGGCGCGGCCACCGTCCCGATCGCGTGGGACGTGGTGCTGTTCACGGTGTTTGCGCTGCACCACAGCGTGTGTGCGCGCACGCCCGTTCGCCGGTGGATAGCCCGGCTGGTGCCACCCGCGCTCGAACGGTCCACGTATATCTGGATCGCCAGTCTGTTGCTGATCGCGGTCTGCGCACTCTGGAGGCCGGTGCCAGGCGTGGCGTGGGACATCGACGGGCCGTGGCGATGGGCGCTTCGCCTGCTGCAGGTCGGCGGGGTGTGGCTGACGCTCAGAAGTGCTGCCATTCTTGACGTCGGCGAGTTGGCTGGCGTCACGGACCCTGCCGGCGGCCTGCTTCCCGCGGCGGACGGGAACGCGAACCCCGATGCCGAGGCCTTGGCGTCCACCGCCGGAACCTTCAGAACCGCCGGTCCCTATGGATGGGTTCGACATCCGATCTACGCGGGCTGGTTTCTGCTGGTATTCGCGGTCGTGCCGATGACCATGACGCGGCTGACCTTCGCCGTGGTCAGCGGCCTCTACGTGCTGATCGCCATCCCCTTCGAGGAACGCTCGATGCGGGCGGGGGCACACGACGCCTACCGACGCTACGAAGCGCAGGTGCGATGGCGGTTGGTACCAGGGTTGTACTGACAATCCGGCGGGCATCATGGGGCGTCGCCACCGCGTTGCCGCCCCATGCTGCCACCCAATCTTTTCCCACGATCCAGACAGGCGCCGGGGGCCAAGCACTGATAAACTGACGTGGTTGGCTGTCGAAGACATTCCGTGCGGAGACCCGTCGTCCCCCGGTCGAAGCCTCGAACCGGCCATCCGGATGGCCATAAGGGAAAGTGAAACAGTGGAAACAGTGGAATGCAGGCCCGTCATGGCGCCAGCTGAGTTGAGTCGCTAACGTGGCAGCCGCAATCGTCTTCTACGTATCCGGTCATGGATTCGGACACGCCTCGCGCACGATCGAGGTCATCAACGCCGTCCTGGCCAGTCGTCCCGAAACCCGCATCGGTGTACGCACCGCCGCGCCCCGCTGGATTTTCGATCTCACCGTCAGGGGCAAGATCGCGTTCAGTACGCTTGAGTGCGACACCGGCGTCGTGCAGGTGGACGCGCTGACGCTCGACGAAGCCGACACGATCCGACGCGCCTGGGCCTTTCACAGCGACCTGGTCACCCGCGCGGCCAGTGAAACGCGCATCCTCCGCGAACTCGGCGCCGGCCTGATTGTCGGTGATATTCCACCTCTCGCCTTCGCCGTCAGCGCAGCGTCCGGCATCCCATCGATTGCACTTGGCAACTTCACGTGGGACTGGATCTACGCCGACTATCCGCGCGTGCGACTGGCACCGTCGCTGCTGCCCGCTATCCGTGGCGCCTACGCCAAAGGGTCGATGGCCCTGCGGTTGCCGATGTCGGGAGGGTTCGAGCCGTTCTCGAACGTCAAGGACATCCCCATGATCGCGCGGCACGCGACACGCACGAAACAGGAGGTCTGCAAGCTGCTCAAGCTCCCGGCCGACAAACCGATCGTGCTGATGTCGTTCGGTGGCTACGGCCTTCCTGGTCTCGACACCGACGTGCTGTCGAAGTTCAAGAAGTACACCGTCGTCTCGGCCACGAACCTGCCGGTGGGGCGATCGCGAAAAGACGCGGCGCTGGCCTCGCGCAAGGGTTCGTATGTCCGCGTGAACGAGGAGGCCATGTACAACGTCGGGGTCCGCTACGAGGATCTCGTGGGCGCGGCCGATGCCGTCGTGACCAAGCCTGGTTTCGGCATCATCTCGGAGTGCATCGCCAACGATACGGCGATGCTGTATACCTCGCGTGGACACTTCCCCGAGTACGACGTGCTCGTGGAGGAGATGCCCAAGTACCTGCGGACAGCCTTCATCGGGCAGGACGAACTGTTCGCCGGCAAGTGGGAAACGCCGCTCAACAAGCTCCTGGCGCAGCGCAAGGCCAAGAATCAGCAGAAACCTGATACCAACGGCGCCGAGGTCGCGGCCGAACTGCTGCTCAAGGCGCTCGACAAACCGCCAAAGAAGCCGCGTGGACGGCCACGGGCGAAGAAGGCCTGAGTCTCAGGGGGTCCGACAGGCTCCTAGAGCGCTTTTCGTTTCGGTCCAGGGCTTCTCGCAGGGGCCCGGTCTTTTCGAAAAGGGCTTTCCCGCGTTTTTCGGTCTCCACCGAATCGAAAAACGCTCTAGTCGCGACGGCAGATCACGAGCGACCACAGCCCGGAGATCACTTTTTCGATCGAGATCGGCTGCAGGCCTGTCTGGGACAGGAAGCCCGGCAGGTCCAGGTCGGACTTGAAGCCGACATGCACCGTCAGCGGCGTGAGCACCCGATCGAACCGCGACATGAACCAGTTCGTGCTCCTGAAATGATTCAGTAGCACGATCTTGCCGCCGGGTTTACACACGCGCTGCATTTCGCGCACGACCTTCAGTGGATCGGACACGCAGTTCACAAAGTACGGCGCGTAGACGATGTCGAACGACCCGTCGGCAAACGTCAGCTCCGCCGCATCCATCTCCATGAGCGTGACGTGATGGAGCCCTTTTCGGCTAACACGCTGGCGAGCCTTCGCGAGCATCGGCGCTGAGAAATCGATCGCGGTGACGTGGCAGTGATGCGGGTAGAGGGCGGAATTGATGCCTGTCCCCACGCCCACCTCCAGCACGCGAGTACCTGGCTGGATATTCATCCGCTGCAGCGCGAGCAGTCGGCCTGGATGGAGGATCGGGCCGAAGAAGACGTCGTAGACGGTGGCGAGCTTTTCGTACACGCCCTCGACGAAATCGTTCTCGACCGCGATGACGGACAACGCCTGGCTGTTCACATCCGGCCGCAGTTTCTCGTGTTCAGGCTCGAACAGCGCCATTCAGGTAGTCCTCCAGACCGTAACGTACTGATTCAGAAGATGTTCGGGGATACATCTCCGAGGCGATCGCCGCATGCCCCGGCACTATACAACAAATTCAGGGCTCAGACGCCCACCCGTGAAACGCGCAACACGCATCCTACCGGAGCCCAGTCAGCACTTCTACGGCTGATTCGATGCGCCCGGAGGGCGCGGCGACGTGCGCCCCCTGCACGAGACTGCGCACCGCGGCGCCCATCTCGCGGGCAATCGCCACGCCTTCCGCGCGTGCCGCGTCGGGCCCGCTGGCCCGACGCATCCTCTCGATCACGGAATCGGGCACACGGACTCCTGGCACCTCGTTGGCCATGAACTCGGCGTTCAGCACGCTCTCAAACGGCCAGAGACCGATGATCAGGGGAAGTTTCCTCGACTCGATGCGCTTGAAGAACCGCTCGAACGTCTCCCGGTCGAAGACCGGCGTCGTCACGGCGAACTCGGCCCCAGCCTCCACCTTGTAGTCGAAACGGCGGATCTCCGCGTCGAGGTCCTCCGCACCGGGATTCACTTTCACGCCGATATGAAACGCCGTCGGAACCCCGATCGGCTGGCCGCCGATGTCGAGATTCTGGTTCAGGCGCGACACCAGGTTGGTCAACCCGATCGAGTCGACATCGAACACCGCGGTCGCATCGGGATAGTCGCCAACGTGTGACTCGTCTCCGGTCACGATCATCACGTTGCGGATCCCCATGGCGTGGGCGCCCAGCAGATCCGATTGCATGCCAAGCAGGTTTCGATCTCGGCACGAGTACTGAAGCACGGTTTCGATCGACCCCTGCTGCTGAACCAGCATGGCCAGCGACAACGCGCTCATGCGAGCCCCGCGGTGCCCATCAGGAATGTGCACGGCATCGACGCCGTGCGTCTTCAGGCGCATCGCACACTCGAGCAGGGCGTCGCTGACGTAACCTTTCGGCGGTGTCAGTTCGACGATCGTGGCGAAGCGCCGGTCCGCGATGGCACGCGCCAACAGCGACCGTTCCGCCCGTGGCACCGTCGCAGCGACCTCGCCACGCGCCACTCCAACCGCGGGCGCGTGAGGGGTCGTGCTACTCCGCTCCGATACCGCGCGCGTCATCTCGGGCGCGAACGCCTTGACGGCAATCGCGATCTGGCGAATGTGCTCCGGCGTCGTGCCGCAGCATCCACCCACGAGACGCACGCCGTGGGTCATGAAGCGACGCGCATAGGAGGCGATGTACTCCGGGGACGACAGATAGATGTTGCGCCCCTCGATATCCCGTGGCCGGCCCGCGTTGGGCTGCGCCGAGAGCCGGGCCGACGAAATCTCGGACATCCGCTCGATGGTCTCGAGCATCGAAGCCGGGCCGACACTGCAATTGACGCCAACGACGTCCGCGTGGGGCTCCAGCGCTGGCACGAACTGCTCCGGCGGAGCGCCGTCAAAGCTGTTGCCATCCTCCTCGATCGTCATCTGCGCGACCACCGGCAGCGCGCACACGCTCCGAACGGCCGCGATCGCGGCCAGCAGCTCGTTGACGTCCCTGAACGTCTCCATCATGAACAGGTCGACGCCTCCCGCGACCAGGGCCTCCGCCTGCTCGCGAAAGTACGCCTCCGCCTCGTCTCTGCCCATCCGGCCAAACGGTTCGATCCGGAGCCCCAGGGGACCGATCGCGCCAGCGACGTACGCCCGGCCGTTGGCCGCGCGTCTGGCAAGCCGGGCGCCTTCGGCATTGATGTCCTGCAGGCTATCGGCCAGACCGAAGCCACGAAGCTTGATCCGATTGGCGCCGAACGTATTGGTCTCGATAACGTCGGCTCCCGCTCGGACGTACGCATCGTGCACCTCGACCACCCGATCGCCGTCGGTGAGGTTCAGCGCGTCGAAGCAACGGTTGATGAAGACGCCCTTGGCGTAGAGCATCGTCCCCATCGCGCCGTCGCAAACGAGCACACGTTCGTCGAGCGCGTCGAGAAATGGCGTCATGCCGAGGAGGGGTTAACGATCGACCGGTGCGCCCGGGGACTTGGCATCGGCCGGCGCGGGCACGAGCAGCGCGTCCTTATCCCAGATGAAGTCGTCCTTGCTGTAGACCGCCAGCTCGTAATCCTTGCCCATGAAGATGGCGGACACGGGGCAGGCCTCCTCGCAATACCCGCAGAAGATGCAACGCGTCTTGTGAATCTGGTAGACCTTGGCGTACCGAGGACCCGCCATGACGGTCCCGTCGTTCTCCTCGGCCTCGAGATAGATCGCATCTGCCGGGCAGGCAGCCGAACACAGGCCGCACGCGACGCACTTCTCAAGCCCGTTCTCGTCCCGCATCAGTACCTGTTTGCCCCGATACTTCGGGAACATCGGCACCTTTTGCTCGGGGTAGTTCACCGCCACCTTCTTCTTGAACATGTGGCCGAAGGTGGTGCCCAATCCGACGAGGAACGGTCTAATCATATGACGTTCATGATAATACAATGAGCCAACGGTGATCGAAGAGCCGACATTCCTCTCCGCCAACCAGTTTCTGCTGACGACCCTGATCGTGAAGCTGGCCGTCATGGCGGTGCTGGCGACCATGCTCGCTCGTTTCCGCCAGTTTCGACACATTCTCATCTTCGAGCGGCGTGGCTGGACCGACCGCCTCGTGTTCGCGATGGCGTTAGGCGTGCCGCTGACTTCCGGCGTGGCGGCGCGGCTGCTGCTCAACTACGACGCGGCGGATCTGACGCTGGAAGGCGCGTTCCTCGTGGGCCTCATCGCGGGCCCATACGCGGGGGCCACGGTCGGGTTGCTGGTGGGCGTCCCAGCCCTGGTCGCCGGGGAGTTCATCGCGGTCCCGTTCGCCGTGGGCTGCGGATTCGCCGGCGGCGGCCTTCGCGAAGCCTGCCCGAAGGAGGCCATCTGGCGATTCACGCCGTTCGTCTTCATCGATCTGCACACGCATCTCTGGAGGATGTTTCGACGGCACGAGCCGCATTGGCAGCTCGCCTTGCTGGTCGCGCCGGTGGCGCTGGAACTCCTCCGTCAGGCACTGGGCGCGCGATTCGGCGCGCACCGATTGTTTTATCTCGATTCTCCGTCGCCGTGGATGACCGTGCTGGTCGTCCTTGCCACCGTCCTTGCCGTGGCCACGCCAATCAAGATCTGGAACAGCGCCCGCATCGAGCACCGTTTGCAGGAGCAGGAGAACCTGCTGCTCGCCGCGAAGATCGAGGCACTCAAGAGTCAGATCAACCCGCACTTCCTGTTCAATACGCTGACGTCGATCTCGTCACTGATTCGGTCACAGCCCGACACGGCACGCACGCTCATCATCAAGTTATCCGCGCTGCTCAGGCGATTGATGCGCAGCCATCAGCACTTCGTGACGCTGCGCGAGGAACTTGAAGCGATCGACGAATACCTTGACATCGAGGTCGCCCGCTTCGGCCCGAAACTACAGGTGAGCAAGGAGATCGACCCCAGAACCTTGGACGTCATCGTGCCGAGCATGATTCTGCAACCACTGGTGGAGAACTCGATCAAACATGGCCTGGCGAGAAAGATGAGCACAGGAACGATCGTCATCAGAAGTCGGCGCGAGCACGGTCGCGCGATTATCGAGATCGCAGACGACGGCATGGGCTTCCTTCCCGCACGCCTTGACGCCCCGATGGCGAGCGGTATCGGGCTTGCCAACGTCAGGGAGCGACTGCGCGTCATCTACGGCGCCACGTATCAGCTGACGCTCACCAGCGAGCCTGGCCAGGGTACGACCGCCCGTATCGAAGTGCCCGAATTGCTCGCGGTCGAGCCGATCACGGCATGAGCGCACACATCCCGGGCTCCCGAAACAGTGTCCCGGTCGCGACTCCGCGTCTCCGCGTGCTGGTGGTGGACGATGAGCGGCTCGCGCGCGACGAGCTGTGCTACCAGCTCGAGCAATGCGCAGACATCGAGGTGGTGGCGCAGGCCGGCAACGGGCTTGATGCGCTGGCTGCCGTGGACAGCTGCCAGCCCGAGCTGGTCTTCCTGGATATCCAGATGCCCGGTCTCACCGGCTTTGAAGTCGCACGACGACTGCTGGATCGCGAGCCGTCGCGACTGGCGCTGGTCTTCGTGACCGCGTTCGACCAGCACGCGATCGAAGCGTTTGAGATCAACGCGGTGGACTACCTCCTGAAACCGGTGGACGCCACGCGGTTGGAACAGGCGCTCGCCCGTGCCAGACGGCGCCTGGCCGAGGAGCCGGCGGCGCAACCGGTGACCGATCAGCTCGAACGCATCGTCAAGCTGATCGCCGGTCGCCAGATCCGACGCGATCAGGTGGCTGTCAGGGCAGGCGACCGGTTCCTGCTGGTCCAGGCAGACGAGATCATCTACGCCTCTCTGGTCGACGAGTCGATTACTATAGTGACAGCACAGATCACCGGTACGGCGAACTACAGAACGCTCGACGAAGTGCAGGCCAGGCTCGACCCGGACGTATTCTGGCGCGTGCACCGCTCGCACCTGGTTAACATCAACAAGATCAAGGAGATCGTCCCTTGGTTCAGCAGGAACTACATCCTTCGGATGAAGGACGCAAAGGCGACGGAGATACCCGTGAGCCGCTCGCAGACGAAGCGGCTCCGGGAGTATCTGAAGCTCTAGGAGCCGGGTTGGCCGCAGAAGACGCACCTGGGGAACCGGACGCCGCCGAGCGCATCCCCCCGATGGAAATCCCGCCGTCCTCCGACAGTCCTCAGGCGCCGTCGCTTGCCCCGGACGCCCTGGGGCCAACAGACACGGATGTGCGTCTGGCGATCGACGATCGCCGTGCGATGCCCATGCGCCGGCTGGCGATGTGGAGAGATGAACTCATCGCGTGGTTCAAGACGCTGGCCTCGGCGGCCGTCTACGCCACCCTCATCGTGACGTTCGGCTTTCAGGTCGCACGAGTCGAGGGCCTGAGCATGGCGCCGACGCTGGCGGATCAGGACCGACTCATCGTCAACAAGCTAGCGTACCGGATCGGCGAGCCGCGCCGAGGCGACATCGTGATGCTCTATTACCCGATCGACCCCGACAAGTCGTTCGTCAAGCGAGTGATCGCCGAAGAGGGCGATCAGGTTCGGATCGTCGACGGGCGGGTCTTCGTCAATGACGTACCCATGCAGGACGATTTTGTCGCGCCCGAGTACCGCAGCCACGATGATTTTGGCCCGTCGGTGATCCCCGAAGGCTACTACTTCGTCATGGGTGACCACCGGAACAACAGCTCGGACAGCCGCCACTGGGGCTTCGTGCCGAAGAAGTACATCATCGGCAGGGTACAGATCCGCTGGTGGCCGATCCCCACAGCTCACGTCTTCTGAGTGACGCGTCTCGCACGGAAGTCGCTCCTGCCGAGCAGACGGTTCAGTTGCTCCCCAAGGCAGGAGTGGACGGCCTGCGGTTCCTCGGGAGCTACGCGCTCATGACATCCGCGCCGGGCGGTCGCCCGCAGCCTCTCCCCATTGAGTCGTGACCAAGACCGACAGGTACTCGGAGGTCGTCCGGGTCCTCTACCGCGTCCTGGTCCTCAACCTCGTGGTCGCCATCGTCAAGATCGTGCTCGGGTATTCGACGGGCGCCGTCTCGATCCTCTCTGACGGCTTTCATTCCCTGACCGACTCCGCGTCCAACGTCGTCGGACTCATCGGCGTGTCCATCGCGCGACTGCCGCCGGACAAGAACCATCCGTACGGACACCGGAAATACGAGACGATGGCCTCGCTCGGCATTCTTGTGTTCCTGATCATCGTCCTCGTGCAGGTGCTTGGCGCCGCCTACGACCGGCTTATCAACGGCGGCGAGCCCCGGGTGTTTCCCGAAGGCATCGGCATCATGGTCGTCACGCTCATCGTCAATCTGTGCGTCGTGGCGTACGAGGAGCGCGCGGGCAAGCGGCTGCACAGCGAAGTGCTGCAAGCGGACGCCAAGCACACACGCAGCGATGTCCTGACGTCAGGCACCGTGGTCGTGGCGCTGATCGGCGTCTGGCTCGGGTACCCCCTCCTCGATCCACTCGCCGCGCTGGTCGTGGCGGTGTTCATCGGGCGCGCATGCTGGCAGATCGCCAAGGAGGCGTCGCGCATCCTCGCCGATGAGATCGTCATCGCCGAGGACGACGTGCGAGCCATCGTGCGGTTGGTGCCAGAGGTTTTGGGCTGCCACCGCATCCGCACGCGGGGACCGGAGGACCACGTGTTCATGGACCTGCACGTCTGGCTGGACGGACGGACCGTGCTCGACTCGGCGCACGCCACGTCCCACGCGGTCAAAGATCTGTTGATGAAGCGATTCCCGCATCTGGCCGATGTGATCATTCACATCGAGCCTCCGCCGCCGACCGCTCAGACCGACGTGCCGGACCGGTAACCAGGTAGTGGAGACGGCGACAGCGCTGTTCAGCTAGAGCGCGTTTCGTTTCGGTCCAGGGCTTCTCGCAGGGGCCAGGCGTTTTCGAAAAGCGCTGTCCCGCGTGTTTCGGTCTCCACCGAATCGACACACGCTCAAGCTGAGCGTCGCTTCGCACCGGCCGCGCGCCGGTAGACGCCGGACCGCCCGCCACGCTTTTCCACGAGGCAGACGTCGCCGATGACCATGGTCTTGTCGATCGCCTTGACCATGTCGTAGACCGTCAGCGCGGCCACGGTCACCGCGACCAGCGCCTCCATCTCGACGCCGGTCTGCGCACTGGTCCGGACCCGGGACTCGATCCGGTAGCCGCGCCTCGTCGGCCGAAGCTCAAGGCTGATCTGCGTGAGGGGCAACGGATGGCACAACGGGATCAGCGCCGATGTCTGCTTGGCGGCCATGATGCCCGCGATCCGCGCGGCCTGGAGAGGATCGCCTTTCGCGGCAGCGCCCCGGCGCACGACACGCAACGCGGCAGCGCTCATCGTGATGTCACCGCGCGCCGTCGCTTCGCGGTGTGTCACCGGCTTGTCACCGACATCGACCATCGTCACGTTGCCGCGTCGGTCCACGTGCGACAGCACTCGCGGCGAAGCGCCTCGTGGCTTCTGGCCTTTGGTTTTAGCCATTCGCGTGATCCTGCGCGAGGAAGAAGGACAAGCTCTCGAGTGACACCGTCAGGTCGACTCCCTTGAGCTTGACGCCACTCGGCACCCTCAGGGCCCCGGGCGAAAAATTCAACACCGCCTTGATGCCAACCGACACGACCAGATCGACCACCGGCTGCGCCTTCGGCGCCGGCACCGCGATCATCGCGATATCGACCCGCTCGCGTCGCGCCAGCCGCTTCAGCTCCTTCACGCTGTAGATCGGCACTCCGCCGCGCGACTCGTGGCCGATCTTCTCGTTCGCCACGTCGAACAGCGCGCCGATTTCGAAACCCTCCTGCCGAAAGCCCGGATAGTCCGCCAGCGCCAGACCGAGATTGCCCGCACCCATGATCGCGACCCGCAGATGGCGGTCCAGGCCGAGGATCTGGCGGAGGTTCCGTCGCAAATCCTTGACGTAGTACCCGACACCACGAACACCGAACTCCCCGAAATAGGCGAGATCTTTGCGAATCTGCGCCGCGTTCAGACCGAACTCATCGGCCAGCGTCTGGGAGGAGACCCTGGTCACGCCTGCGCCGTCAATCTGGTTGAGACAGCGCAAATAGATGGACAGACGGTTGGTCGTCAGTTCAGAAACGTGATCGTGCGCCAGCCGCCGCTTGTTCTGTGAATTCACAAGGGCCCATCCTACCACCGTAGACGGCTCCTCTTCGTTGCGGCGCTTTGACCCGCTGTCACCAGTGGCGCGTCGTCGCTGAAGCCGGGATCCCAGCCCCGGGAGCCGGTCCACCTCGGGCCGGCACACGCCGCCACGTCGCGGCGACCGCAAGGTCCAGTCATCAAGAACGCGCGGTAGAATCAGAGTGTGACGCGATCGCAAGTGCTCGCCTCGGTTTTGCTCGTCCTGGCCGCGCCCGCTCATCTCGACTCTCAGGGCGCGACCCGGCGCGTCTCGACGATCGCATCGCTGCACGAGTACTCTGGCTACTTTCACCTGCAAGACGTGCTCGTGCACGGCGAGTTCGTGGAGAGCAGTCCCCGCACACTGTTGCGTGGCGGGGAGCACGATATCGCGATCCAGCTCGACGGTGTCAGCGCGTCCCCCGGGTTGGTGGAGGTGCGCGGGCGACTCCTCGATATCGGGCGATTCGAACCGGGGGACGTCCGCCTGGTTGCCTACGGCCTGACACGCGAGGTGGACCCATGGCCGCGGCCGGGCGAAGAACTGTTGCTGGTCGTGACGGGCGTCGCCGACGCGCCGCTGGCCGTGACCCCGTCGCTGCGCGGCCTGGCTACGCAGCCATGGCGATTCGACGGACAGGAGGTGACGGTCGTCGGCCAGTTCAGGGGCCGGAACTTGTTCGCCGATTCGCCCAACGCGCCTCGGAAGAGCCGCTACGACTTCGTGCTTCGGTCGGCGGACGCGGCGGTCTGGGTTACCGACCTTCCTCCCAAAGGCGAAGACTTCGACCTTTCGGTCGATGCCCGCGTCGACACCGGACAATGGTTGCAGGTCACGGGCGTCGTGGCCCAAGATCGAGGCCTCGTGACAATCGGCGGAACCGCCGTCACGACGGCCACGGCACCGGAGGTGCACACAGCCGAGGACGAACCCGCCGATATCGCCGTGCTCATAGCTGCGGAGGTGGTCTTCAGTTCCCCATACGACGGAGAAATCGACGTCCCTCCGACGGCTACGGTGCGCGTTCAGTTCTCGCGCGGACTCGATGCCGAAACCATCGCGAATCAGATTCGCGTCAGCTACGGCGACTCGACCCTTCCCGGGGCGCCACCGCCAACCCCGCTGGAATTCGAGCACACGTACGACGCGGGGATTCGGGCCATCGAGATCACCTTCACCCAGCCACCCGACCGTTTCCGGCCCGTGCACGTCGAGCTGCTGGAAGGACTCAGAGCATTCGACGGCGCGCCCGTGAGCCCGTGGTCGCTGACCTTCACCACCGGTGGCTAGACGTCACTCCCATAGCCCGCCGTTCCTACTCCCAGAGCGACCCGTCGGCCAGTAACCGCTCCACCTCGCCGTGGACCCGTGCCATCAGCTCGCCCCGGTCATCGAGCGTCAGGCCCGCCGTCGGGATCGGTGCCCCGACGCGCACGCTCACGCGCACGGGGCGCACCAGCGCGCTGCCCTTTCGCATGGAGGCGCGACCACCCCGCACGGCAACCGGCACGATCGGCGCCTGTGCTTCGATCGCCATGACGAAGCCGCCTTTCTTGAAACGCAGTAACTCTCCGGTGCGACTGCGGGTGCCCTCGGGAAAGATCAGAAAGGAGTTGCCGGCACGGAGCGACTCTGCCCCGCGGCCAATCGACGCCATCGATTTGTCCCGCGAGCCCCGCTCGATCGGGACGAACCCACCGACATCGAACACCGTACCCATGATCGGAAACCTGTGTAGTTCAGCCTTGTAGAGCACGTGGAGCTGCGGATGCAACGCCTGAAACAGGACCGGCGGATCGACGTTGCTCTCGTGGTTCGAGCAGAACACCACAGCCGTGTCCGGTACCTGCTCGAGTCCTGTCACCCGGTAGCGAATACCGGCCAGGGTAAGCGCAAGCCACACTCCGGCATGCCCGAACGCATACATCCCTCGCTTCCAGCGGAACACGACCGCCAAGGTCAGTCCTATCGGACCGGCCACGAGGATGTAGGCGACCACCAGGATGTAGGTGATTATCGAACGAGTCAGGATCACGAGTTCCGTCACGTGTACAAAGAAACGCCCGGGCGATGAGCTCCCGGGCGCCGAAAACGTTACCGCAGCTCCAGAAACGACTAGAGCGCTTTTCGTTTCGGTTTAGTCTCGCAGGGCCAGGCCTTCTCGAAAAGCGCTTTCCCGCGTTTTTCGGTCTCCACCGAATCGAAAATCGCTCTACGAGGCTCGCGCGGCGCGGCGCGGCGCAGTCACCCTGGCTACCTTCACCGCCTTGGTCGACTTGGCGAACCTGATCGGCTTGGCCACTCTGGTGGCCTTGGCTGACTTGACCGCCTTCGGTCTGGCAGGCGTCGCCGACTTGGCGACCTTGGCGACCTTGGCGACCTTGGCGACTTTCGCAACCTTCGTAACCTTACCGGCCTTGGGGCCGGCCTTGGCCGCGACCTTGGCAACTCCGGCGGCCTTGGCCGCAATCTTGACGGCCTGAGCACGAGCTGCCGCCATCGCCACCTTGCGCGCTTTCGTCGTGAAGCACTTCTCCAGCGCGGTTTCGACTTTCTGCTCGATGTCACCGGCCTTTTCGCGCACAACCTCGGACACTTCCGAAATGATCAGCGCCTTGGCCCGATCGAGCATGCGTTTCTCCCGGAACGAGAGGCTCTTGGACTTGCTCAGGAACGTCAGGCTCTTGAGCACGTCGGCCATGTCGTAGATCGAACCGGTGCGCATCTTGTCGGAATTGTCCTTGAAGCGACCCTTCCAATTCTGATGGTTATCGATCCGGCCGTCGCCCAGGAGTTCGAACAGTCGGTCGACCTCCTCGTCGGTAATCGCCTTGCGCAGACCGACGCCATCCACGTTGGCAACCGGGACGAATACCGTGGTGTCGTTGGACACGATGCGAAGGTGAAAAAATCCGCAGGTGGTACCGAGGATGGTTTTTTCTTCGACGCGCTCGACGATTCCGAGCCCGTGATTCGGGTAAATGACCTTGTCGCCGACCTGAAATGTCACGTATTCCCCCGTAGCAGGTTAGGTTGGTGGTAGGGCCTGTCAGTTGCAGGAACAGCACAACGAATATAGCGCACTTTGTGCCAAAAATCAACGATAATGGACCGTAGACAGCCAGTTATCGACAATTCATCCCTACATTTGGACCGTTTGCTGCAAAGCCGACTCGACGTCTGTGGTTCAACTTCTCCCGAATTTGCCCGCAATTTCGCAACGTGAGAGCACCGTTACACAAAATGACACCGAACCCGTTTCTGTCCTCAATTAAGTACAGCGTGCCGCGGAACGAGGGAGATGGCAATCCAGGGTCGGGCTAGAATCTTCCAGTGCTGTATCTGCTGCTCGGGCTGCTCCTCAACCTCGCGGCACCACAGCTCGCGGCACAACAGCTCGCGGCACCACAGGTCCCCCGCGCCCCTTACGTCGCCACACCATCTGACGTTGTCGAGCGAATGCTCAGGCTGGCGTCCGTGACGTCGGACGACGTCGTCTATGACTTGGGGAGCGGCGACGGTCGCATCGTGATCGCGGCCGCTCGGCAGTTTGGCGCCCGCGGCGTCGGGGTGGATATCGACCCGGCCCGGATCAGTGAAGCGCGGCGAAACGCCGCTGAGGCCAACGTCGAGCATCTGGTCACGTTCAGGCTCGCGGATGCGCTGGAGACCGACGTCTCCGAGGCCACGGTCGTGATGCTCTACCTCCTCGCCGCGCAGAACGTGGCGCTCAGACCGGCCCTCACCCGACAACTCAGGCCCGGCGCCCGGATCGTGTCGCACAACTTCGCGATGGGCGACTGGCAGGCCGACGAGGTCGATACGTTCACCAGTGCCGACGGGCACACCCGGACGCTGTACCTGTGGCGCGCCGGGAACCAGCCGTAACCCCTAGAGCGCTTTTCGTTTCAGCCTAGGGCTTCTCGCAGGGGCCAGGCCTTTTCGAAAAGCGCTTCCCCGTGTTTTTCGGTCTCCACCGAATCGAAAAACGTCCTACGAAGCGCACTCGCCTTCCATCACCACCATTTCGAAGGTGCTGGTCTCGCCGAGATCGACGAAGTCTTCGGCGGTGGGCTCGTCGGGCGCCATCCGCGCGAGGTCGCTCAGCGCGTTGGTCGCCGTCTCTGGCGCGACTCGCCTGAAGAAGGCGCCCAGCGACTCACCGTCGTCCCGCTGGTCCTTGTAGAGCCCCAGCAATCGCTCGACGGCCGTCGTCAGCCGATGAACCGGGATCTTCGAGACCACGCGACCGAAGCTCGCGCCTTCGTCGTTCGTACCGCCGCCGACCGAGACGAAATACTGCGGTAGCGCCTTGTTGCCGACCTTGCGCACGCTCCCTTGAAACCCGATCGCCGCGATGTGGTGCTGACCGCAACCGTTCGGGCACCCGCTGATCTTGATATCCCCGTCTCGCACCAGGGACACGAACTCCGGATGGCTGTCGAGATATTCGGTCAGCACCCGCCCGAGCCCCCGTGACTGGGTCACGGCCAGGCGGCAACTCTCTGCGCCGGGGCAGCTCACGACGTCGGCCAGCGTATTGGCATCGGCCGCACCAAGCCCTGCAGCCTCCAGGCGCCGATGTAACTCCTCCAGCACATCAGACTTCACCCACCGGTATAGGACGTTCTGACCGATCGTGAGACGCGCTGTGCCATCCCCGTACGCCTCGGCGAGATCCGCCAGCACGTGCATCTGGCCGGCCGTCATGTCACCCAGCGGCAGGCGCACCGTCACGTGCACGAAGCCTTCCTGGCGCTGGAGGCCAACGTTGGCGCGCATCCAGTTGAGATACGCATCGGACATCGTCCTGAGCGTCACGGTTCCGGGCATGATGCCCGGCCCATGCACGTCCACGCTGCGGGCCAGCCGCGACACCTGTTCGACGGAGGGGGCCGCCGCCGGCACCCAGTCTGGCGAGTCTTCCACAACCGAGGCCGCTGCCCTGGCGTCGAACGCCACGCCGCCCTCGGCTCGCACCTCGGCCAGGGTCTCGTCGAACCGCTCCCGCCATGCGTCCCATCCGAGCTGGCGGATCAGGAACTTCATACGGTTACGTTGACGATGCTGGTAATCCCCGAGTCGGTGGTACACGCGCACGATGGCTTCCGCCACCTCGAGTATCTGCTCGGCCGGAAGAAACTCGTACAGCAGGTATCCGGACGTCGGCAGAATCGACGTGCCGCCGCCAATCGTCAGGCGAAACCCGCGTGTGCCGCCGACGATCCGCGCAAACCATCCAAGGTCATGAATTGACGCAAGCGCATGATCAGTGGGGCACCCCTCGAAGGCAATCTTGAACTTGCGCGGCAACGACCCCGCGAGCGGATGACCGAGAAAGTAGCGCGTCATGCCCTCGGCGTACGGCGTCACATCGAACACCTCGTCGTGAGCGACGCCCGCGTAGGGGCACGCCGTGATATTCCGCACGGAGTTGCCGCACGCCTCGCGCGTGGTCATACCCGCTCCGGCAAGATCACGCATCGCCTGCTCGGCATCTTTCAGCTGCACGAAGTGATACTGAATGTTCTGGCGGGTCGTCACGTGGCCAAAGCCACGCGAGTATTTCGCAGCAACATCCCCGAGCGCACGCAGCTGATCACCGGTGACGATCCCCTGAGGAATCTTGATCCGCATCATCTGAACATCGTCCTGGCGCTGACCGTACGTCCCGCGCAGGAGGCGGAACCGGCGCCAGTCGTCGGCGGTGATATCGCCGGTCTCGTACCTGTTCAGGGTCTCGACGAACTCGTCGATGTCCCCTTCATTCGAAAACGACAGCTGTGACCGTCCGACGGTTTCCACCTCATCCCTTGCGGCCATAACTCACCTCATTACCAGCCTGTTTTGGTCTGGATGCCTCGGCCAGCACCTCACGTACTTTCACGACCTCGCCAACAATCAACACACCGGCGAGACCGACCGGAGGGGCTGCCGCGCCGAGCTCGGCGAGCGCCCCGGTCCACGTCCAGGCCTCCGGCGTTGAGGCCGCGCATGCGATCGCCGCCGGCGTGTCGGCCGCCCATCCGTGGGCCATCAGCCTGGACGCCAGGTCGCCACGCGCCCCGATACCCATCAAGATCACCATCGACACCGTGTTCGGCTGCACGGACCGCAACGTCCGGTCAACGGCATCCGTCGTGTGTCCGGCCATCACGAGAAATGCCGAGGCCATGCCACGATGCGTCACCGGGATCCCTGCCAGCTCAGCGGCAGCGACCGCCGTGGTTACCCCTGGGACAATCTCGAACGGCACCCCGGCCGCCGCCAGCGCCAGCACTTCCTCGCCGCCACGGCCGAAGACGAACGGATCCCCGCCCTTGAGGCGAACCACCCGCTTCCCCTGCCTCGCGGCGCGAATCATCAACCGATGGATCGTGGCCTGCGGCACACTGTCACGCCGCGCGCGCTTGCCCACGCAAAAACATTGCGCCCTGGTGACGCGCCGTAGCGCGTCCACATCAACCAGTGCGTCGTAGAGCACCAGATCGGCCTCTTGCAGCCGGCGGACGCCGCCGACCGTCCACAGATCCGGATCACCCGGACCCGCACCGACCAGCGAGACACGAGCGATGCGCCCCAGCGACGCCGTCTCTGCGGCGGCTGTCACGCTGGGCCTCCGGCGGCACGACTCATCCATTGCACCAGAGAAGCTGAAAACATTGTCACCAAAAACAAAAACCCGGGATTGTCCTCCCGGGTTCTCGATTCGTCTGCGTGTGATTGGTGCGAAGTGCGCTACACACGCGGCGGACCGACATTGCCGGGACACAACGTCACCGAGCAACAACATGCGCGCCCGCTCGCAAAGACTTCTCGCACCACAATGACGCGATCTTATCGTCCGGAACAGACACCGTCAATCCGGAACAGACACCGTCAATCAGGGCCCAACGCCGCTCGGCGCCGCGGCTCCGCGCGCGACACCTCTGCTCGGACTGCTCAGACGGGAGCGACCGCGGCCGGGTCGTCGATCTTGCTGCCGATAATGCGCTCGAAATCGGCCAGGCTTCGACCAATCTGCGTCGGCGGCGCCACTCGATCGAACATCACCTCGGCGGTCTTGTAGCCGTTGCCGGTGATGCAGACGACCACTGATTCGTGCGGCTTGATCACGCCGCGGCTGATCAGCGCGCGGGTGGCCGCCAGCGTGGTGCCGCCAGCGGCTTCCGTGAAGATGCCCTCGGTGCGGGCCAGCAGCTGGACCGCGTCCAGGATCTCGTCGTCGGTCACCATGGCGCCCGCCCCGCCGGTCTCCTTCACCACGCGCACGACCTGGAACCCATCTGCCGGATTGCCGATCGCCAGCGACTTGGCAATCGTGTCCGGCTTGACCGGTTCGGGAAACTCCAGCCCGGCGTCGATCGCCTTGATCACGGGCGCGGAGCCAGACGGTTGCGCAGCATGAATCTTCGGCAGCTGACCGCTCACGAGACCGACCTCCTTGAACTCGCGGAGGCCTTTGAAGATGCGCGGGAGCAGCGTGCCGCCCGCGACCGGAGAGACGATGTGGTCGGGGAACCGCCATCCGAGCTGCTCGGCAATCTCGAAGCCCATCGTTTTCGCGCCCTCGGCATAGTAGGAGCGCAAGTTGATGTTGGCGAAACCCCACCCGTACCGATCGGCGATCTGCGTGCACAGCCGATTCACGTCGTCGTAGTTGCCTTCGACGGCCACGACGTGCGGCTCATAGATCGCGGCGCCAAGAATCTTGGCCGGCTCGAGGTCGTTCGGGATGAAGACGTAACAGGGCAGCCCAAGACGCGCGGCATGCGCGGCGACGCTTCCCGCCAGGTTTCCCGTGGAGGCACACCCGAACACCTTGAAACCCAGTTCGACCGCACGCGTGGCAGCGACCGACACGACCCGGTCCTTGTAGGAGAACGTCGGATGATTGACTGAATCATCCTTGATGTAGAGTTCGTCGATCCCGAGCTCACGCGCCAGACGCGTTGCACGGACCAGCGGCGTGAACCCCGAGTGGAATCCGGTCCGGGGCTCCTCGACCGGAAGCAACTCGCGGTAGCGCCACAGCGAATGCGGTCGCGACTCGATCAGGCTGCGGCTGAGGGTGCCGCGCACAGCCTCGTAGTCGTATGACACCTCGAGCGGGCCGAGGCATTCGCCGCAGACCCAGGAGGCCTCGGCAGGGTAGGTAGCCCCGCACAGATGGCAGGTCAGACCGGTGACAAATTTCATCGTGCGCCCCCGTCCTGCCGACCATCGAGGTCGACGACCGGCGCCGCCTCCCGCAGGACGCTGGACAAAACGAGAAGGAGGGATACGGGGTTACGTGACACCAATTGAAAAAGGTATCACGTTCGCCGGGCTTCGCCCAAGAGCATTGGAAGCGCCAGCGGTGGCTCGGCATGGAAGTCAGCAGTGGCGATTTCCTGCACCGCAGCCACCAGGGCGTCTTCCTCGCACGGCTCGACGGTGATGACGAACGGCAGGGTATCCTTGGGGTACCCCGGCTCCTGCAACACAGCGTCCAGATTTATACCCTTGTCGGCCAGCGACGCGGCGATCAACGACAGAATGCCCTGCCGGTCCTTGACGACGAAGCGCAGATAGTAGGGCCTGGCCGGGGGGGCCACGACGGACGCAGGCAGCCACTCCTCATTCCGATCCCGCTCGCGCTGCGTCAGCGACAGCAGGTCTGACACCACCGCCACGGCCGTGGCCGGTCCGCCGGCCCCTGCCCCGCTGAAGCTGTTCTCACCGCCATAGTGACCCGCGACGGTCACGATGTTGTTGGCGTCCATGTTCAGGCCAAAGTTGGAACCGCGTGGAACCAGGGCCGGTCCGACAAAGGCATGGAACCCATCGCCTCTGGCTTCGACCAACGCCACTTGCCGGATCGTGCATCCAAGCCTGTCCGCGTAACGAAAGTCAGGCGCAGAAATCGGTCGGATCGAGTGCCTGGGAATGTCGGCGAGCTGCAGGTGACGCCGAAACGCGATCCCGGCCAGCACCACGAGCTTCGCGCCGGCATCGTCGCCATCCACATCCGCGCTCGGGTCCGCTTCCGCGTATCCAAGGCGGCGCGCCTCGACCATCACCGTCTCCATCGACTGCTCGCCGCCCGACATCGCGCTCAGCACGTAGTTCGACGTGCCGTTCAGGATGCCGGTCACGCGTAACAGCCGGTCGCCCGCGAGTCCTTCTCGCACTCCATGGATGAGCGGCACCCCGCCAGCGACGGCGGCCTCGAAGCGCAACTGCGTCTCGTGCCTCACGGCGAGATCCAGCAGCTCCGGGCCGTGTGCGGCGAGCAGCATCTTGTTGGCGGTCACCACCGCCGTGCCCTGACCAAGCGCGCGGCGCACCCAGTCGCCAGCGGGAGCGATGCCGCCGATCACCTCGACGACGACGTCGGGCTTCGATTCCAGCAGCGCGTCGATGTCCTCCGTCCACGCGACAGATGAGGGAACCCAGTCAACGCGCTTGCGGGCGACGTCGCGGTTGAAGATATGCGTCAGGCGGATGCGGTCGGCCAGCTCCGGCCGCTCGCACACGATACGGGCCACGGACCCGCCGACGGTTCCGAAACCAAGCAGTGCGACAGAGAGCGGTTTTGTCTTCATCCTTCGATTCAAGCAAGGCTAGCAGCCCGTGGTGAAAGTCCGGCGTCGCACCGAGACGGGCCGG
>JAQBVV010000210.1 GCA_027622905.1 Acidobacteriota bacterium | reverse complement strand
AGGCGACGACGCTCGCCGCAGGATTGGAGCACGACGAGCAGCGCGACGCCGCACGTCAGGCGCTTCGAGGCTTCCTCGACAAGATCGTGATTCCACCGGGCGATGGACTCTTACAGGTAGTCGGGAACTTCGGGTCGATGCTGGCCGCAGCGCAAGGCCGCGCGGCCAAGGCGGGCACGAATGCGGTCGCTAATGTTGGTTGCGGGGGGGGGATTTGAACCCCCGACCTTTGGGTTATGAGCCCAACGAGCTACCGGACTGCTCCACCCCGCGACATGTCTGCACCCGGCACGCAGGACCCTGGGTGGGTCCGCCGAGTCGATGACGAACCCTCAATGTAACACGGATACGAGCGTAGGAAGGGACGCTCCTCGAGGGAGGGGCGCTGATCAGCGCAGATCCCGGGGGGCGACGTCCTTGACGATGAACAGTTTTTCGCCGGGTCGGATCAGGCCAAGTTGGCTGCGGGCGAGGTCTTCGATGGCGTCTGGGTCCTCGCGGAGGCGGCGCGCCTCTTCCCGGAGTCTGGCGTTATCATCGCGCACATCGGCCAGCGACTGTTCGAGCGCGGCGTGCTGGGCGCGGGCCTGCAGCATCGCGAGCAGGCCCTTTTCTCCGACGAGCGCGTCGACGATCAGTACCGTGCCGATCAGCAGCAGGACGTAGTGCAGCGTGCGGCGTCCCAGACGGGACCCTTTCGCTGACGACGGAGCGGCGGACGGTTTCTGCTTCACGGTGTAGCTCTACGGTGCTTGCGTTGCGGCGCTGTATGACAAAATAGCGCGTTTCGATCGCGAGTACAAGAGCCGAGTACAAGAGTGTTGTACCGCACTGTCGGCGCGAGTACAAGTGTTAAATAGCGCATCGCCGAAGAAAGTACAACCGAAATCGTGCCTCACGCTTCTCACGCAGACGCTGCTCAAGTAGACGCTTCTCAGGCAGTCGCCTATCAAGCAGGCGCTGTCATCGCGCTGACGACCGTTCCGGTCGGCACCGACACGACGACGCTCGCCCGCGCGCTGGTGACCGAGCGGCTCGCCGCCTGCGTGAGCGTCCTGCCCGCGATGACCTCTGTCTACCGATGGGAGGGACGCGTCGAGGAGGAGCAGGAGCATCAGATCGTCATCAAGACGACCGAGGACCGCGTTCCGGCGCTGACCGAGCGTGTCCACGCGCTGCACCCCAATGCGGTGCCCGAGTGGCTCGTGCTCCGGGCCGCTGACGGATCCGACGAGTATCTGAGCTGGGTTCACGATAGCGTGACCGCCGGTGACGAGACGTCGTCAGAACAGCCGCAGGACGACGAACCCGCCGATCAGAAGGGCGAGAAACAGTAGGGTCGCCGCGTCGAAATGCCGTTCAAGCTGGCGCCGGACCTCGGCGCCGAACGCGCGGAGGATGGCCGCGACGATCAGAAACCTGGCCGCGCGCCCGAACAGACTGACGATGACAAACGGCACGAACGCCATGTGCGTGGCCCCGGCGGAAATCGTCGCCACTTTGAACGGAATCGGCGTGAATGCCGCGACGGCGAGAAACCACACGCCCCATTCGCCGGTGTAGAGCGCTACGACTCGGTCCCAGTGGGCCTGCGCTCCGTAGAAGTCGATGATCGGCTGTCCCAGGGTCACCATGAATCCGGCACCGATGGCGTAGCCCAGCGCCGCCCCGATTGCGGACCCGGCGGTACAGGCCCCGGCGGCGCGCAGCCACGCCTGCGGTCGCGCCGCGACGATCGCAATGAGCAGTACGTCTGGCGGAATGGGGAAGATCGAGGATTCGACCAGCGCGATCAGGAACAGCGCCGTCAACGCCTGCGGCGACTCCGACCAGCGCAAGGTCCAGTCGTAGAGCGCCCGGGTCCAGCGTCGTACCGTCGTCAGCATCGGAAGGCTCGTACTCGCTAGACGCGGTCGAGCGCCTGCCCGATGTCTTCCTTCAGGTCATCCAGATCCTCGACGCCGACCGAGAGTCGGATCATGTCGTCGGTGATCCCGATCTGCAGGCGACGTTCCGCGGGCACCGCGGCATGCGTCATCGTCGCAGGGTGACTGATCAACGTTTCGACGCCACCCAGACTTTCAGCCAGGGCCATCAGGCGCACGTTGTTGAGCAGGGTGCGCGCGCGTTCCTGCGAGCCCATCATGAAGGCCAGCAGCCCGCCGAACCCGCGCATCTGGATCTGGGCCAGCTCGTGTTGCGGATGTGATGGGAGGCCCGGGTAGATCACCGACGCGACTTTCGGATGCCCCTCCAGGTATTCGGCCATCGCCAGCGCGTTGGTGTTGTGTCTCTCCATCCTGAGCGGCAGTGTCTTGGTGCCGCGCAGCACCAGCCACGCATCCATCGGTCCGATGATCGCACCCTCGGCGTTCTGTATGAACGTGAGCCACTCGATGTGGTCGTCGCGGACCGCGATGACCGCGCCCCCCACGCTGTCGGAGTGTCCGTTGAGGAACTTCGTCGTGCTATGGATCACCAGGTCGGCGCCGAAGTCCAGCGGTCGCTGGACGTAGGGGCTCGCAAACGTGTTGTCCACCACGACGGCGATGCCGTGCTCGTGCGCGAGTGTCGAGGCGCCCGCGATGTTGGTGAGGCGCAACGAGGGATTCGTCGGCGTTTCAAGAAAGAGCAGCCGTGTCGCCGGTGTGATGGCGCGGGTGATCTCGTCAAGGTTCGACGTGTCGGCATAGGTGAAGTCGAGCTGATACTTGCGCAGCACGTGCTCGAACAGCCGATACGTGCCGCCGTACAGGTTGTCGGTGACGACGACGTGATCCCCGGCTTGCAGCAGCGTCATCACCGCGCCGGTGGCTGCCATGCCGGAGGCAAAGCCGAATGCGGCCTTACCCCCTTCGATGGCCGCCAGGTTTCCCTCGAGCGCCGACCGGGTGGGGTTGCCCGTTCTGGCGTACTCGTATCCCTTGTGCACGCCGAGCTCGACTTGCACGTAGGTGGAGGTCTGGTAAATGGGCGTGACGATCGCGCCTGTGGAGGGGTCCGGCGTCTGACCGCCGTGAATGCAGATGGTATTGAAGCGTGCGTTGTCGCGCAGTTTCACAATCCTGGAAGGGTACTCTGATAACATCCTGTCTCACAACACGTGCAGGCCATTCGTGACGGTGTCTCCGTGCTTGTGAACCGCCATGGCCGCGACAGCGGCGCCGAGGGCAGGACCGTTCCCGGGGAGGTGGCGTGATGGCGCCGCGTGTGGTCTTCACGACACAATCCGATATCGAAGCCAGCGTGATCGTGGCGTTGCTCGACAGCCACGGCATTCCAAGTTTTCGCATCTCCGGCAACCCGCAAGCCATCTGGCCGATGACGGTCAATTCGCTTGGCGATGTCCAGATCGCCGTGGCGGAAGAGGTGGCCGACGACGCGCTGAACGTCATCGCGGGACATCGAACGGAGACGAGGGCGCGCGTGGTGCCTCTGCGCGACGAGTTCGAGGAGATCGAGCACCGCGTCGGTCACCGCTTCAAGGATCGGGGGCTGCTCGAGCACGCACTCACGCACAAGTCCCGAGCTGCCGAAGACGCGTCGGGTGGCGTGGTCGACAACGAGTCGATGGAGTTTCTGGGAGACGCGGTCCTGGGGCTCGTCGTCGCCGACATGCTCTTTCACGCGTATCCCCATTTCGACGAAGGGCAGAAGTCCAAGATCAAGGCCTCCGTCGTGTCGACGCCGGCGCTGGCGCGCCGGGCGGAGGACATGGAGCTCGGCGTGCACTTGCTCCTCGGGCGCGGCGAGGAGAAGACCGGCGGCCGATTCAAGCAGGCCCTGCTCGCGGACGCGTACGAGGCGCTGATCGCTGCGGTCTATCTGGACGGCGGGTTGTCGGCAGCGACGGCCTTCCTGGAACGTGAGCTGAGCGCCTCCATCGAGGAGAGCGCGGGTCAGTCGATCGTCGGCGAGGACTACAAATCGGCGCTACAGGAGCGCGTCCAGGCGCTCGGGCAGCCGCTTCCAGAATATCGCGTGGCCGCTGAATCGGGACCGGACCACCGAAAGGTGTTCACCGTCGAGGTGCTGGTGTCGGGAGAGACGCTGGGCAGCGCGACCGGGAAGTCCAAGAAGGTCGCCGAGCAGGACGCGGCGAAACAGGCCCTCGCCACGCTCGGCTGAGGGCGAGGGGAGGACCAGTCCCTAGCAGCCCGTGGTAAAAACGGTCCTGGCGGACACGTGTAATCGACGATCGTCACAGCGCGCGAGTCGGTCGCCGAGGTACGTCGAGGGTTGACAGATGGTCGCGATGGCGGTCCAGAGCACCTCAGGGAGCCGAATGAGGGCCCGAAGA
>JAQBVV010000032.1 GCA_027622905.1 Acidobacteriota bacterium | reverse complement strand
AGCTGCGGCTCGCCGCTCACGAACTCCCCGCCTTGCAACCGATCAAAATCACTGCGACGGGGTACTAGTTGTAGTAGAGCTTCTCGCCCGGTGCCCAGCTCGGAAACTCGAAATCGAGGTACTGCGTCTCGTCGTCGCGACCACGGAAGGTCTGTGTCACACCGACGTCAATAACTCTCTGTGTACCGTCGGCGCCCGAGATTAATGCCGTTATTGGCCTTTCGAGAAACCCTTCGGGCCAGGTAAACGCCGCGCGTTCGTCGCCCGGAGTCCAGAACACCCCGGTGTCCTTGCGAATGCGAAGCCTGACCCGGTAGCGGAGCACGTTGCCCGCATCCTGGAATTCCCAGTTCGCCAGGGTCGCTGAGAGCAACATCGTGTCCTTCTCGACCGTGAGCGTCGCGGTGCACTTCGAAAATCGTCGCGGACAAGCACCGCTAGCTGAAGGCGGGGCGCACGCCAAGGTTCTGGCGTTCTGGCATGACCCGTATCCCCCTCCGGAGCAGTTCGGACACGGAACGTCCTCAAAGGTCGAACTCGTAATCACGCCGAAGTGGGTCGTCATCGAGAAGGTCGCCGGCGGCAGCACGGGACCCTTCTGGCTCTTCCCGCTGGGCTTACTGGTTGTGCTGGCCTTGCCGCTCTTGCCGCTCTTGGTGCTCTTGTCACTCTTGTCACTCTTGAGCGAACCGCCCTTCGCCTTCTCCTCCAGCAGGTACCTGGTCTTGCTTACTCCGTTTGAGAATAACCTGTCAGACCATTCAGCGTCCCCGCCTGCCTTCAGCTTCATCCGCCGAACGGCGCTGTTGGTCACCGGATTCCACTCGACGAGCGCGTCGGGCACGACTTCGATGTAATGGCCGATGAGAAAGGGCCTGCTGGAATACAGGCGCAGCTTCTCTCCGTCGGCGCACATGAACTCCTGCGTGTACCCGGGACCGGCAAGCCGGCACTCTTCCATCGTTTGCGCGAACACGTACTGCGCGGACGCTTCCTGCTGCCCGTTGGGGACCAGTGTCAACGCGGGAACAATGCAGAGGGCCGAGAGCAGGGCCACTGGCCAGTTGAGTTTCATTGAGACCTTTCAGTTCTGTGCGTGTACCGGCTCGCGGATTGCCGTGTGAATCGCTAAGAGGGGGGGAATTCAACTATATGTCACGAGAGTCGTTTGGAGACCTTTTTATGTCTCTTTTTTTTGAATCTGTCACTCCAGCCCCCAACCTCTGCCGGATCATCGTGGATATGCGACGCCTCCCGTCCGAGGACGGGCTCGTCTATGTCGTCTGGGCCACAGCGGCGGCCCATCATCCCCGGGATTTGAAGCGCACGTTTTCCGAGGCAGCCGGGGTGCTTCGAACGGGACGCCGTCTCGTCTTCTGTTGTGATTCTGCTGTGAGCCGATGCCGTCGTGGCTCCGATTCCCGCGTGGTGAGCAGTTCGGGCAAAAGGAGAGAGAGCAGCTCTACAGGTCTCAATGCGTCTGGTGGGCCCAAAGATCTGAGCTGTGACGATACGAGCACACCTCCGGCACAGCGGCTCCGTGGCGGCCTCACGCGGCACGACCGCTGCCCGCCAGGCCGCCCGAGGTCCGAGGACACCGTGGTACAGCAGGAGGTTGAACCGGGGTCGAGGCATACTGAGAAATGATTTCTGACCCCGGGCTGGGCTGGCGCGGCTGATCTACCGGAGAGGTATATTTCTGATATACTGCATATACCTGTGTGCAGTTCGAGTTCGACGATCTGAAGTCCGCCGCCAACAAGGCCAAGCACGGCATCGACTTCCTTGAGGCGCAGGCCTTGTGGGCAGATCCGGATCGGATCGAACTCCCGGCGCGGCCGACGAACGAGCCGCGCTTTCTAATCGTTGGTCAGATTAAACAAGCCGTATGGACGGCGACAGTGACATACCGCCATGAAGAAGCGACCCGCATCATCTCCGTCCGCCGCGCGCGCAACCAAGAAAAGGCGCACTACACCGGCGCGCCGAAGCGGCGGCGTTGACCCCATGATCACGGCCGAGGAGTTCGACCGCCTGGCCGACCTGCCTGTGGATGATCCCGCGGGTGACCTGACACCCTATTTGGATTTGTCGAAAGCGCGCCGACCGGGGCGCGAGGTCCAGCGGGTGAATGTGGATTTCCCGCTCGACCTGCTTCACGCGATCGACCGAGAGGCGCAACGCATCGGTGTCAATCGACAGGCGTTCATCAAGCTACGTCTTGCGGACGCCCTCTCGACAAAGGCCTCGTCATAGTCGCATTGGGTCGATGCCCACCGCAGGACGGTCTGCGTACAGCGGCCGGCCCGGCGGGACCAGAGGCGACGGTCGGAAACGAAATCCGCCAGAGCGGAGACGCCCGGAGTGGAGCTACTGCGCCCGCCGCGCCGCTCGCAGTTCTTCGAGGAACGACCCGGCGACAGCGGCGGGACTCGTGCCGTCCTGATCCACTGCGAGATTCATCCGGCGCATGCGGTCGACGTCGATCGTGCCTATCATCTGGCGCAGCGCGGCCACGACATCCGGTCGCTCGCGCACAAGCCGCGGCCCGGCAAGAATCAGCGCGTCGTAGGGAGGGATCGCGCCGCGCTCGTCGTCGAGCACCACGAGATCGAACGCCGCGATGCGCCCGTCGGTCGAAAAGGCGCTGATCACGTCCACTTGCTCGCTGGCCACCGCCTGATACATCAGCGACGGATCCATCGTGCGCTCGGACGCGAACGAGAGCCCGTAGGTATCACGGATCGCGGCCCACTCCGGCCGGCCAAAGAATTCGTAATCGCCGCCGATGACCAGCCGACGCGCGTAGGCCGTCAGGTCGCCAATCCCCTGGACGCCGAGTTCGTCGGCCTGCTGCCGGCGCATCGCGAGGGCGTAGGCGTTCTCGAAGCCGAGCGCGCCCGCGACCGCGATGCCGTGTTCCTCGCGCAGGAAGCGGGTCACCTCGCCGAGGACCGCGTCGCGGCTGGGCACGCTCTCCCGCTGCATGATCGTCGCCCAGATGGTGCCGGAGTAGTCGACGTAGACGTCGATCTCCTCCGCGCGGAGCGCGTCGAATGCCACCGTCGATCCGAGCGAGGAGGCAACCTCCGCGGCGGCGCCGGTCGTCTCGGCGATCTGCCCTGCCAGGATCTCGCTGAGGATGTACTGCTCGGTGAAGGTCTTGGCGCCGATGACGATCCGTCCGGCATCCCGCGCGCCCAGATCCTGCACCAGCGACACCCCGGTGTACCCGTAGAGCAGGCCGATCGTCGTCAGGACCACCGCGGCCCAGCCTCTCCTTCGACGCGAGATGGCGGCGCCGAGCCCGCGCACCAGACCGTCCAGGACTTGCGCCAGCACGGCAGCCGCAACGCACCCCACGAGCACGGCCGTCAGGTTGCGCGTCTGCAGCCCACTGAAGATGTAGTTGCCGAGGCTCGGCGCGCCGACCGGCGTCGAGAGCGTGGCGACGCCGACGGTCAGCACCGTCGAGGTGCGAATCCCGGCGAGAATGACCGGCATCGCCAGCGGCAGCTCGACAAGGCGCAGACGCTGCATCGGCGTCATGCCCACGCCGCGCGCGGCTTCGACCAGCGCCGGATCGACACCGGCGAGCCCGGTCACGGTGTTGCGAAGGATCGGCAGGACGCTGTAGAGCGTCAGCCCGATGAACGCGGGCAGGAAGCCGATACTTTGCACTCCCAAGGCCGCCAGCGCCGGCACCATGATGGCGAGGAGCGCGAGACTGGGAATCGTCTGGATGACGCTGGCTGTGCCGAGCACCGGCTGATCGAGCCACTTCATGCGCGTGACCATCACACCAGCCGGGACGCTGAACGCCGTACCGAGCAGCAGCGCGAGGAGCGTCAACTGGAGGTGTGCCGTCAGATAGCCCGGGAGAAGCGCGAGCTGTTCGCTCATGCCGGCCTCTCCTCGAGCAACGCTTCGACAAGCCTGGCCTGGCGCGTCGGCGTGTCCATGAGTTGGCGGACGTAGTCGTCGGCCGGTGACCGCAGCAACTCGCGCGGCGTGCCGATCTGCACGAGCCGCCCCTCGTGCAGGACGGCGATGCGGTCGCCGATCAGCAACGCCTCCACCATATCGTGGGTGACGAAGATCGCCGTGAGATGAAGCTGCCTACGGATTCTCAGGAACGACTGCTGGAGGCGGTCGCGCGTCAGCGGATCCAGCGCGCCGAACGGCTCGTCGAGCAGCATGACGCGCGGGGAGGCGGCAAGGGCCCGGGCCACCCCAACGCGCTGCTGCTGGCCGCCCGACAGCTCCGACGGAGTCCGGTCCCGCATGATCGCAGGATCCAGCTCGACCAGCTCCAGCAACTCGTCAACGCGCCGGCGCACGCGCGCGGGGTCCCACCCAAGCAGCGTGACCGTGACCGCAACGTTCTCCGCAATCGTCATGTGGGGAAACAGGCCGATGCGCTGAAACACGTACCCGATACGCCGGCGCAGGTCGTGCGCTTCGATGGTGGCAGTGTCCTGCCCGTCGATGGCGATCCGTCCGGCGCTAGGCTCGATCAGCCGGTTCACCATCTTGAGTGTCGTGGTCTTGCCCGAGCCCGAGCCGCCGAGCAGCACCAGCAACTCGCCCTCGTCAACGCGCAGCGACAGGTCGTCGACGGCGGCAACCTCGCCGTAGCGTTTGGTCAAGCCGACCGTTTCGATCAACGTCGCCCTTCCATGGCAGCCGATCCGCAGGGTTGCGAATCGCCGTCGGTACCTTGGCGCACTGGCCCCTATACTACTGACCCTGATGCCCCGTGCACGAACCCCTGGCCCGATCACGCATGACCTCTGACCTCACACCTGTTCTGCAGGGCCAGTTCGGCGAGATCGACATTTATCTGTTCGATCAATTCCTGCGCGGTCGGATCCGCCCGGGGATGCGGTTGCTCGACGCCGGCTGCGGCGGGGGCCGGAATCTGGTGTACGCCCTGCGCGCCGGCTACGAGGTGTTCGGGTGCGATGCCGACCAGGCGTCCATAGACGCAGTGCGGAGGCTGGCCGCCAGGCTCGCCCCACGGCTGCCGCCGGACAACTTTCACGTCGAGCCGATCGAAGAGATGACCTTCCCGGATGGGCACGCCGACGTCGTGATCGCCAGCGCGGTGCTGCACTTCGCAGCGGATGACACGCAGTTTCGCGCGATGGTGGACGCCTGCTGGCGCGTCCTCCGCCCGGGAGGACTGCTCTTCACCCGGCTGGCCTCGTCCATCGGGTCCGAACGGCTTGTGCAACCGATCGCGGGACGCCGGTGCAGACTCCCCGATGGATCCGTTCGCTATCTTGTCGATGCCGCGCTGCTGGACGAGGTCACCGCGGATCTGGGGGGAGCGCTGGTCGATCCGCTCAAGACCACCGTGGTGCAGGACCAGCGGAGCATGACGACGTGGGTGGTCCGCAAACCCGCGGGAGCGCGCTCGACGACGAGCTAAGCGACCGACGCCGGAAGCAGCAGTACCGCACAGACGGCACTCACGATCCGCAGCGATGTTCCGCTATGCCAGCTCTGTGTCATCGATTCCCTTCATCTGTTCCCTTCATCTCTACCACCGGGCAACCGTCCCTCTGGCATCGACATGCACGAACGGCCCGTGGGCCGACGTGGCGCGGTAGGCTCCGGCACCGCCCTTGGTGACCGCCGCCGATCGATCGACCTGATCTGCCAGGCGCAACAGAAACGCAGCGTCCCGAAAATCAGAGGACCCGTTGCCATCGAGATCGTCCATGACGCCATCACCGTCAGCGTCCACGAAGACGTCAGCCGCATCCCCGAAGATGTGACGACTGTTCGGGGTGTTCCCGAGCCCGCGGTTGTAGAACGGCGTCCGGTAGCCGCTCATCACCGAGAGCGTCTGCGCCCGGATGCCGGCAGCGTTCACCCGCTCAAGCAGCCGCTCGAGCTTGACCAGCAGCGCGGGCCGTAGCGCCAGAAACTTCACGGGCCCGCTCTCCTGTTTGCAGAGAAACTGCGCCAGCGTGAAATGCGGCGAGACGAGGGCGCGCTCGAGGGCCTGGGTAAACTTGACGTAACCTCGCGGGGCGCGGTACGTGGCCAGTCCGCGCAGTGGCGGCGGATACGCGTCGATGCGAAAGCCTTCCAAGCGTCCTCCCGCCGTCGAGTCGGCGGGAATCATGACGAACAGGTTGATGGTGAGCGTCTCGCCCGTGCCGTCTTCCGCGACAGTCACGGGATACGCGCCGGGCGCCATTGGCGCGCGACCCTCCCAGGCGCCGCGGCCCCGCTTGCGAAACATGGGCCCCGCGGTGCGGACGGAAAAAGGCGCGCGCGCACCGGCGTCCACAGCCCGGATCGACACGATGTCCCCCGCGGTGACAAACGCGCCGAACACGCGGTACTCGACGATCGTGTCGTCCACTTGAACGGAGAACGGCGCACGTTCCGCGTTGAAGACGACCGGGACCGGCGCCCGCGCCAGGACAGCGGCCGGGCACACGCCCAGGACAGCTATGGCGATCAGCGCCGCCGACCATCGTGCCCGCACACGATGCGCTCCGGGAACATTCAGGCTATCCATTCTACCGATACCCTTCACCCTTTCTCACCGTTTCAACGCCCTCGATCCTTTCGACGCCCTCGATCGCCCAGCGAGTATGCTCAAAGAATCCGGCCGGAGGCAAGCAGCCTGTGAAAACGGAACCGCCCCGGGCGCGAGGTGCTCAGTCGACCAGTAGCGGTGGCATCGGGCTACCGACCGACGCCGAGATCGCCCTGAGCAGCTCGGCCTCGGTGGCGGTGACGGCGCGGTCAGCGGCGATGCACGCCACGGCCGCCCGCAGCACCTGGCGTTTGACCACGGGCACCGATTCCTCGACGGCCGCGAGCGCTCTGTCGAGCGCCTCGAACCGCACGGCGTCAGCGGCATGGAGGCGCGCATCCGCCAGCCCCAGCACGCCCTTCGCCTGCTGGAACCCGTGCTGGGCCGACTCCAGGTCCCGGTGTCCGGCGTAGGCAAGCATCGAGAGCAGCAGTTCGGCGTGGGGCCGGATCGCGGCGACCGACCGATGTCGCACCCGCGGCGGGCGGCGCTTCACGAAGTCAAGGTGCGCTTCCAGATCGTGCAGCAGGATCCGGTGCAGCGACCACTCGAACAGGTCGATCGTCTTGTCGGCCTCGACCAGCGCGGCCACATTGTCCTTGAAGAGCTCGTACTGGGCCTGGACCAGACCGCGCAGCGCCGGCAGCGACATGTCGAGCAGCGGCAGGCGTGCCCGCATGTCGAGTTGCTCGACGAGCGGCATCAGCCGAAGCGTCTCCTCGTACACGCCCGGATCGGCCGCGCGCTTCAGGTGTGCGAGCTGGGCTGTGCGCGGCTCCGCCTCGCGATCGAGTAACAGCGTATAAACAACCGCTCGTGCGCCGTACGTTTCGTGAGCGGCGCTGACGAGCTGCGCCGGCAGGCTCCTGACCAGCCGCGCGGCGTACTGGATATGCGCCTCACCGGCAGGCTGCCCAACCTGATCGACGCTCGGGGATCCGACGCTCGGGGGTTCGACACCGTGGGATCCGGCACTGCGGGCGCCGGCGGTTGCGGCACCGCCGGCAAACGCGGACGCGCCGGATGCCGCAGGCTGGGCACTCGCGATCGCCTGCTCCTCTGCCAGCGCTCCATCCCAGGATGGATCGATCCGTCGAATCCGCTCGGCCAGAGGCGGGTGCGTCGAGAAGAGTCCGCTGAAGCCCTTCGTGGCCCGGCCGAAGAACATGTGGCTCGCCTCCGGCGCGTTGGGACTCTCGATACCGGAGCCAGTCGCCGCACCGCCGATCCGCTTCAGCGCGCCGGCAATCCCACCAGGGTTGCGCGTGAACTGCACCGCGGACGCATCGGCCAGAAACTCCCGCTGGCGACTGACGGCAGCCTTGATCAGATTGCCGAACAGCGTACCGAAGAAACCGACGGCCATGAGGCCGGCGCCAAGCGCCAGCATCGGAAGCGGGGAACTATTCTCACGGGAACGGCTCCGCCCGGCGCCAGAAAACGCAGCCATCCGCAGCACGAAGTAGCCCAGCATGCCGATGATCAGGATGCCGTGCAGCAGTCCAATCAGCCGGATATTGAGCCGCATGTCGCCGTTGAGGATGTGGCTGAACTCGTGGGCGATCACCCCCTGAAGCTCGTCGCGGGTGAAACTGTCGGCGGCCCCGCGCGTGACGCCTATCACCGCGTCGCCTGGCGTGAACCCTGCGGCAAAGGCGTTGATGCCGGCTTCGTTATCCATGAGATAGACCGGTGGCGTGGGCGCACCGGACGCAATCGCCATCTCCTGGACGACATTCAGCAGTTGCTGCTCGGATGGCACCGTGCTGTCGGGATTGAGTAGCCTGCCGCCGAGCTGTTCCGCGACGACATGACCGCCGCCGCGCAACTGCGCGATCTTGAAGACACTGCCGCCGCCTACCACGAGCAGCGTGCCAAAGACCGCCAGCACGAGCACCTGCGGATCGGCGGCCATGGCCCAGTCGATCGCGCCCGAGTCCGGATTCCGGCCGAGATACCCCAAGACGGCGGCGAGGAGCAGATCGATCGATACGATCAACGTCAGCACAGCGAGCGCAAACAGGATCACCAGACGGGTCGTATTGCGCCGGGCAACGTCCTGGCGCTCGAAGAAATCGGTGGCCATGGGCCCTTAAAACGACACTTTTGGTGCTTCGGCGATCTGCACGCTGTCGAACTCGAGCATGGTGGCGTCGCTGCCGTGGCCGAACATCCCGGCGAACACCACAGGCGGAAACGTCTGCTTGTAGATGTTGTACTGCGTGACGCCGTCGTTGAACGCCTGGCGCGCGAACGCCACCTTGTTCTCCGTGGAGCGCAGCTCTTCGCTCAGCTGCATCATGTTCTGGTTAGCCTTCAGGTCCGGGTAGCTCTCCGCCAGCGCGAACAGGCGCCCGATCGTCCCGCTGAGTGCGCCCTCGGCGGTGGCCAATCCGGCGATTGCCGTCGCGTCGCCAGGGTCCTGTGCGGCCTTCTGCAGACCGCTCGACGCCGTGTTCCTCGCCTGGATGACGGCCTCGAGCGTCTCGCGCTCGTGCTTCATGTAGCCCTTGGCGATCTCCACCAGGTTGGGAATGAGATCGTAGCGCCGCTTGAGCTGCACCTCGATCTGCGCAAACGCATTCTTGTAGCGATTCTTGTACGTGACGAGCTTGTTGTAAATCCCCATCACGACCGTCACGGCGACGACCACCAGGAGCACAAGCACGAGCAGCGTGATCACAATCGAAGACATGGCACTCCTCCAGCCCACGCGCCACCGCGACGCGTGGAGACACTAAGCGCCGACAGTCCACTGTCGGCACGGACAACCGAATCGATCTAGCGACTGCGTTCGAGATACCTCAGCAGCTCGCTGTCGGTTCCCATGATGACAGTCGTGCCGCTATCAATGACCTTCTCGTACGTCTCGAGCGATTTCGTGAACGAATAGAAGTCGGCGTCGCGGCCATAGGCTGCCGCGTAGATGTCGGTCGCCTGCGCGTCCGCTTCTCCCCGCAGGATCTCGGCCGCCTCGAAGGCTTCCGACTGGATCCGCTTCAGATCCCGTTCGCGCTCTCCCTGGATGCGCGCCGCCTCGCCCTGCCCCTCGGACCGGTACAGCTCGGCGCTCCGCTGCCGCTCGGCGATCATCCGCGCGAAGACGTCCTGCTGCACCTCCTCGACGTAGTTGATGCGCTTGATTCGAAGATCGAGCAGCTCGATGCCCAGATCCGCCGTCCGGCCGGCCGCCACCTCGAGAATCTCGCGCGAGACCTGATCGCGTCCCTTCTCGATGTTCTCCAGGATGACTTCCAGCTCTTCATCCACGATCTCGTCCGGAATGTCATCCGGGCTCCGATTGCTGTTGCGCACCAGCTCGATGAGGTCGTACCGGGCAACAGCGTTTCGCGTCTCCCCGTCCAGGATGTCGTCGAGCCGAGACTGGGCGCCCCGCTCGTCTTGCAGCCGCTGGAAGAAGCGCAGTGGATCCACGATACGCCAGCGCGCGTACGTGTCCACCCAGATGAAACGCTTGTCCCTCGTTGGCACCTGGTTGGGACTGCCGTCCCACTCCAGAAATCGCTTGTCGAAGGAGTGGATCTCCTGAACGAACGGCACCTTGAAGTGCAGACCGGCATCCGTGATCGCCTCGCCGGTCGGTTCACCGAACTGCGTGATGATGACCTGCTCGGCCTCGCCAACGGTGTACGACGCGGAGCCAACCACCACCAACGCGGTCAGCGCGAGCCCGAACCCCAGGTATCGAGGATTCACTGGCCACCTCCGATCGGCGATCCCGGTTGCGACGCGGCGCTCACCGCCGCCGCACCAAGCGTGGGCCTCGCACCGTCGAGCGACAGCAACGGCACAACACCTCCCGAGTCCGGATCGAGAAACAGCTTGCTGCCCATCCGAGGCATCACCCGCCCCATCGTCTCGAGGTGCAGGCGCCGACGGGTCACGTCGGGCGCGCGTCGGTAGGCCTCCTGGACCGATTCGAAGCGCGCGCTCTCGCCCGCGGCGCGATTCACGCGATCGAGGCTGTACCCTTCGGCTTCGAGCACGGTCTGCTGCGCTTCGCCTGCCGCGCGCGGAATCACGGCGTTGTACTCGGCCTGCGCCTCGTTGATCATCTGGTCGCGCTGCTGCTGCGCCTGGTTGACCTCGTCCCAGGACGGCTTGACGGGATCCGGTGGATTGACGTCCTGCAACACGACCTGCTCGATCGTGATGCCCATCTCGTATTGCTGGACGAGCTCTCGCAGCAGCTCTTCCGTTCGCGTCTCGATCCCCTGTCGTCCGATGGTCAGCACCTCCGTCACGGTGCGGTCCCCGACCACCTGCCGCATGACCGCCTCGTTCATCGACCGAAAGGTGCCGGGGACGTTTCGGACCTTGAAGAGATACAGGTAGGGGTCCGCGATGCGGTACTGGACGATCCACTCGACCACCGCCACATTCAGGTCGCCGGTCCGCATCATCGCTTCGGAGTTGACGTCTGCGGTGTTGAAGCTGCTGCGCACGGCGGCGTCGGTGGTCCGAAACCCGAACTCCTCCTTGAGCTGCCGCTGGACGGGGATCTTGTACACCTGCTCGACAAACGGAATCTTCGTCCGCAGGCCAGGATCCGTCGTCCGCACGTATCTGCCGAGCCGGACGACAACACCGACCTCTTCGGGCTGTACCTGATAGAAGGACGTCGCGATCACCACAAGCGCGATGACTCCCGCCACGATCGAGCCCAGCCCCTTGCCTGAGCGCAAGGCCCGGCCCCGCCAGGCCTCGAATTCGCGCAGATACTGCTCGTATGGGTTGCGTCGCCCGAACCCCGGCTCGTCGCCGTTGTCTCTGTCGTCAAAGCTCATAAGGGCTCCTTACTGAATGAAACGCCCGCGGTGGAGCCCACGGGCGGTGCTCCGGAGGACTACGTCGTTGCGACAACCGGCGGCGGCCGCCGCGCGTCCAGCCTTCGACCGACGCCCCGGTCTCCGGTCTTGCACGGGAGCCCGCAACCGTCAGGCTCGTCAAAATGTAGGGTAGGAAGTCGTACGGCCAGCGGCTGGCGACCCCTGCAGGCAGCTTACACCACGAGACCCGGGGCCCAACCGGAATCGGGCCGCTGTGGCGGGGCGCCCCTGGGCCGCTGCCTGACAGTGTGCGCGTCGGCCGCCCCCTCGACCGCGAGGGGGCGACCGCCGGCACAGCGCGGGCGCGACGGTCAGGACCGTGGGTGCCTGAGCGCCAGAAATAGGTCCGCGTTGCGACGGGTGACCAGCAGTAAGGCGGGCCGATCAGTGGACGCGCCGAGCGCGGACAGAAGACCGCTCGACGTTGTCACCTCCTGGCCGTTCACGCGGGTGATCACGTCTCCGGGCTGCAAGCCCGCGGAGGCTGCCGCACCTGCGGGATCAAGCGCACGAACGACGACGCCCACCGTCCGATCCGGCACACCAAGTTCCCTGGCGACGTCCGGTGTCAGCGGTTCCACCGCCATTCCGAACTGGTCCTCGTTCGATCCGCCCTCACCCGCCGACGCGCGATCGCCCGATCCCTCCACCTGACCCAGCGTCGCGCGCAGTATCTCGGTCTGCCCGTCTCGGAGTACGCCGATCGTGACGGTGGACCCGGGCTTCGCGCCGGCGATCTGGTTGCGCAACGTATTACTGTCGGCCACCGTCTGACCGTTCACGGTCGTGATGACGTCGCCTCGCTCGAATCCGGCACGGGCCGCCGGGCTCCCTGGTTCGACTCCGCTGACGAGCGCTCCGCTCACGTCAGTCATCTTCAGGCTCTCGGCGATATCCGACGTGAGGCTCTGAATCGTGACGCCAAGCCTGCCACGCCTCACGACGCCGTCGGTCTTGAGCTGGTCCATGACCGCGAGAGCCATGTTCGAGGGAATGGCGAAGCCCAGCCCGATGTTGCCGCCGGACGGAGACAGAATCTGCGAGTTGATGCCGATCAGCTCACCCGTGAGGTTGACCAGCGCCCCTCCGGAATTGCCCTGATTGATCGGCGCGTCGGTCTGGAGAAAGTCCTCGTAACCGCCATCACCGACGCCGGTGGCGCGGCCCTTCGCGCTGACGATGCCCATCGTCACCGTCTGCCCGACGCCGAGCGGATTCCCGACCGCGAGCACGACGTCACCGACGCGCATGCGGCTGGAGTCGCCGACCGTTGCGGTGGGCAACCCGGTCGCGTCGATCTTGAGCACCGCCAGGTCGCTCGCCGGGTCGGCCCCGACCACGTGTGCCTCGAACACGCGTCTGTCCGACAGCTCGACGCGCACGGTGTCAGCACCGTCGATCACATGGTTATTGGTCAGGATGTAGCCGTCGGCGGTCGTCACGACTCCCGACCCCAGCCCCGACTGACGAGGCATCCGTTCCTCACGCGGAGTCTGGAAGCCGGGCCCGAAGAATCGCCGGAACAACGGATCGTCGGGCAACTGCGTCGGCGTCATCGACGCCCGCTTTTCCACGTGCACCGTGACCACGGCCGGTGCGATCTGGTCGACCACATCCGCGTACGACGTCACGGGGGACGCGGACTGACTCGACGGGGACACAGTGGCAGCCGACGCAGTGGCAGCCGACACAGTGCTAGCCGACAGAGTGGCGCCGGACGACTGCGTGAATCCGAACCCGTAACCCGCCAGAGCGACGAGCGCGACGACCGCCGCGGCGCGGCTCGCGCGCGCCCATCTGGAATATGGAGAAACCTTGAACATGACTCGTACCCTCCTTCATGCGAACACGGCATTCCGCGGCATGTCTTCTGCCGCAAACACTCCGTTCGCTATCAAGTGTGACGAGTCCGCGGCGCACGCGGTCGTGACAGGATCGTTACAAGCGTGTAATGAACTCCCGGTCGAACCCACCGGGTAGCCGGATCGTGAACGTCGAGCCACGCCCCGGCGTCGTGATGACGTCGACGGTGCCGCCGTGCGCGAGGACGATCGCCCGGACCAGACTCAAGCCAAGTCCCAGCCCACGCTCGGCGCGGCTCTGGTCGCCGCGATAGAGGCGCTCCCAGATCCGGGGCAGATCGTTCGACGCGATGCCGATCCCGGTATCGGCGACGTCAAGACGAACGGTTGAGCCTTCGCGGCGCGCGTCCACCGTGACCCGCCCGCCGGCAGGCGTGTACTTGAGAGCGTTGTCGAGTAGATTGGCGAGGGCCTGCCGAAGGCGCCCCTGGTCCGCCTCCACGGCGACTCCAGGCTCGACCTCGGTGACGACCGCGATCCCCTTCTCTTCGGCGACCTCCTCGTAGAGGCTCACGACCTCGCCGACCAGCGCCTCAAGGGCCACCGCACGTCGATCGAGCCGCATCGTGCCCGTTTCGGCCTCGGAAATATCCATCAGCGTCTCGAGCATCGCCAGCATGCGTTCGGACTCTTCGAGGCAGGTGACCAGCGCCTCGCGCTGGTCGTCGGTGTCGTTGGACTGCAGCGCTCGCTCGGCCCTTGCTCGGAGGCGGGTCATCGGCGTCCGCAGGTCGTGAGCCACGCTGTCGAGCGCATTCTCCATGCCGCCGATCAGCCCGGTGATCCGGTCGAGCATGTCGTTGAACAGCGTGCTGAGTTCGTCGATGGCGTCGCGCCCCGCTCGAACCGGGACACGCGCGTCGGTCCGTCCCGTGCGAATGATGTCGCGCACCGCACCGATGAGTTGCCGGATCGGCCGAAGCGCCGAGCGGGTGAGGACCGCGCCGCCCGCCAGACCGAGGGCCACGATGACCAGTCCCACGATCGCCAGCACCGTGCGAAACCGGGCGAGGATCGCATCTCGATTTTCGGTGCTCTTGCCAACCTGGAGCAGCGTGCCGTCGGCCAGTCGCGCGCCCGCCACCTCGAGCGCCGCCTGTCCCGAGTCCGAGAGCAGTTGCTCCCATAACGCACCCTGGCCACCGAGACGACTGACGTCGAAGTTGTTCCACGCGGGCGGCATGTTGAGAAACAACGTTTCCGCGCGGCCGCGCACGACGCGCACGAACAGTCGTTCCTGCTGGCCGGAACGCTGTTCCGTCTCGACGGCGCGTGCCAGCGACCGCAGACCGCCCTCTGCGTAGGTCTGCGAGTATTCGCGCAGCGTGGACAGCACGATCTCCCGATCGCGCTCGGTGAGCGACGACGCCAGCAGCGTGTAGGTGAGCACGACGGTGGCGAGCGACGTCACCACGAACACGGCCGCGTACCACGAGGCGAGCCGCAAACCGATCCGGCCCGTCGGCGCCTCGTCGCGGGGTGGAGTCCCGGCCTCCGCCACGGTCATCCCGCTTTCAGGACGTATCCCACGCCACGCACGGTGTGGAGCAACTTCGGCTCGAAGTCGCGATCGACTTTCTCTCGAAGCCGGGAGATGAGGACGTCGACAACGTTGGTGCCGGGATTGAAGCTGTAGCCCCACACGTGGGACAGGATCATCGTCTTGGTCACGACCTGTCCCTGGTTGCGCATCAGGTACTCCAGCAAACAGATGCTCTCCGGGGAATGGCCATCGAGAGACTTCGTCGATCCAGGATCTCCCCTGATGTATGCCGTTTCTGCGATCGCCAGATTGGTCGTGGACTCGCCGCTGCTCGCAGAAGCACTCGTCGTGTCGACAGCATTCGGCCTCGGAGCCGCGCTGATGATCTACGCTGGGGTGCTGGCGTCTGGGTCGCTCCGAATCGCCGCAATGGTGACGCTCGCGGAGATCGCGATGTTCCCGCGTTCGTACCACTACCCCAAGCTCACCCTCTACGCCGCCGGTGTGTTGGCGATGTGGGGGTATGCCCGCAGGCCCACGCTGGGGCGCGCGGTGATGCTCGCGGCCAGTGTTGTGATCGCGTTTCTGTTTCGTCACGACCACGGTCTGTTCCTTGGTGTCGCCGCGTTACTAACTGCCGCGTTTGCCCAACCCGGCGCCGGAAGGATCCGGAGAGTCACGCAGCTGGCGATGTTGATCGGACTCCTCGCGCTTCCCTACCTCCTGTACGTGGAAGCCACCGTCGGCCTGGCTCAGCATCTTGCATCTGGAATCGCGTACAGCCGCGCGGAGGCTGCTCGCACAATGCTGCCGCTGCCATCGTTCGATCTGTCGTCGTGGCGGTCGGCTGACAACGCGCTGAGCGCATGGTTCTACACCTTTCACCTCCTGCCCGTGATCGCTCTCGCCATGCTCGCCTGGGGTCGCATCACAGGCGCGGCACTCGGCTCTTCTGATGAATGGCGAAGGATCGTGCCCCTGGCGGTGTTCGCAATGATCGTGAACGCGGCGCTCCTGCGGGATCCACTGGTGTATCGCCTGCCCGACGTCGCCGTTCCCGCGTGTATCCTTGCCGCCTGGCTCGCGCCACGCCTGTGGCGAGGTATGGGAACAGGTCGTATCGCAGGCCGCGGCCTGGTCCTCGCGACGGCGACCGTGTTTGTGCTCGGAGTGAACGTTGTTGGCGCGCCAGTCGAGAACGTCAACCGTGCGGGATTGCTCCTGGGGCCGGCAGGACTGCTGGCACACGCGCAGGCGCGCGTGATGGAGTTACAGGCGGAGGCGTCGCCGGGGCAATTTCCGAGCCGAATCATCCAGGCGCTCGTTCCGTTCTTTCAGTACACGGCTCGGTGCACGGCGCCCGACCAGCGGCTCTTCGTCGCGGGCGAAGCGCCAGAGGTCTATGTGTTCGCCCGGCGTCTCTTCGCAGGAGGACAACCAGCGCTCCGGTCCGGCTTCTTCGGAACCTCAGCCGATCAACGTCGTCTGGTGTCCAGGTTGCGGCAGCAACAGGTCCCGCTGGCGCTGGTGCTCCCGGGCGGCGATGCCGAGCGGTTACCTCTCGTCATGGATGAATTGAGAAGAGACTTTCGACCCGTCCTCGACATACTTGTTGAAGGCCTGGGCAACGTGCTTGTGCTGGCGAGCCGTCGCATTCGTCCGAGCAGTGTCGATGCCGCGACGGGATTGCCGTGCTTCATCTGACGACCTCAGGCCGATCCGTCAGTTGTATGCGATCAGCCAGTTAGAATTGGCGGAGAGAGTGGGATTCGAACCCACGGTAGAGTTTCCCCTACACACGCTTTCCAAGCGTGCTCCTTCAACCACTCGGACATCTCTCCAACGGACTCGCGATGAGGGCAGACCCGGCGGACTCGTCAGTGTACCGTGGCCGCTTCGAAATGTCAGCGACGATGGAGAGGGCCAGCGTAGACTCTTGGTATGAACCTTCGTGCAGCACTGCCGATCGCGGCTGCGGTGCTCCTCGTCGGCAGCCTCGCGTGGGCGCAATTCGGCCGAGGAGGATACGGCAGCCTCAACGATCGCCTGGTGCAACCGGATAGCTTCGACGGGCGATTTCACTACTGCCGCGCGGTGTACCGCACCAACATGGGTGGCGACGGCGGCAACTGGCTCACGGACTACCCGCTGGCCGACATCGACCTGTCGATCCGCCTCGCGGAGCTCACACGAACGTGGGTCGGCTTCACCAGTACCGGGGAGCCGGAACACCTCATCGTCCGGCTGACCGACGACGGGCTGTTCCAGTGCCCGTTCATCATGATGCAGGAGGTCGGCAGCCTGTTCTTCACCGATGAGGACGCCGCCCAGCTCAGGACCTATCTGCTCAAGGGTGGCTTCCTCTGGGTAGACGACTTCTGGGGCTCGTATGCCTGGAATGTCTGGGAACAGCAGATCCAGAAAGTGCTCCCTCCAAGCGACTTCTCGATCATCGATCTCCCCTCCGACCATCCGATCTTCCACACACTGTTCGATCTACAGGGGGTGCCCCAGATTCCTGGCATCAGCTACTGGTACGGGAGCCGGGGCGGCACGTCGGAGCGGGGTTACGACAGCGCGCAGGTCAACACACGCGCGATCACTGATGACGCTGGCCGCATCATGGTCTTCATGACCCACAACACGGATGTGAGCGATTCGTGGGAGCGCGAGGGCGAGGACCCGCAGTACTTTTTCAACTTCTCGATCCCGGGGTATCAAACGGCGGTCAACGTGCTCCTGTATGCGATGACGCACTGACAGCGTCGGTCACCGGCACGTGCGTCAACCGCATCACCCCCCGAAGTAGCCCGGCGCAGCGCCCCGCCCCCATTTGATATTGCAGCCCATGCTGGGCCTCTGCTCGGCCGACACCTTGCTCCCGCTGAGAAGAGCGTCCACGGCAGCCGCCAGATCCTTCCCCGTCACCGGAACCTGATTGTTTGGCCGGCTGCCATCGAACTGCCCGCGGTAGACCAGCCGCTGCCCTCCGTCAAACAGAAACAGGTCTGGTGTGCACGCTGCGCGAAATGCCTTGGCCACCGCCTGCGTGTCGTCAAAGAGGTACGGAAAGGTGTAGCCGAGCTCGCGTGCCTCCTCTGCCATGCCCTCCGGTCCATCTCCAGGAGACACCTCGATGTCGTTCGCATTGATCGCCACAACCGCACCGCCTCGCTGCTGGAAGTCCCGCGCCACTCGAGCGAATACTGATCGGATATGCCGCACGTACGGGCAGTGGGCACACCAGAATGCGACGAGTAACCCCTTGGAGCCGGCGAAGTCGTCAGACGTCACGGTCGTGCCGTCGATGTCCTGCAAGCGAAATACGGGAAGCGTGGTCCCAAGATCCAGCATCGTCGAGGGTGTCTCTGGCACTGTCATGTCCTCCGTGCACGCGGCCGTCGCAGGCCGTTTCGTCTCATGAGCCTCACCACGGTGTCCGCCAGGGTGCCCGCCCGGGTGCCCGAGGGCGGCCACCCTGGGTGTTGCTATAATCCGAGGGTGGCGCCCATGCACACCCATCGGAGACGCGGGCGTGTCGCGGGCAGCGTCGTCGCACTCTCGTGTGTCGTCATCCTCGCTGGCTCCGTGGTTCCCGCGCAAGAAGCGCAGCCGCCGTCCATCTTAATCGCGCGGCAACTCGCCGCGCTTGAGGGCATCGCCGTCGGTGACGAGGTGGAACTGACCAGCGGTGAGCCTGGCAGCGCCACGCGCCGATTCCGTGTCATCGGCACCTACGAGCCGACGCCGAACCCCTTGCAACTGGGCGTCGCGTCCCGCGGTATCCGCATGCATCTGACCGACCTGCTCGCGCTGACGCGCGACGCGGCCACGCCGGCCGGCACCGAGCACGTCGAAGGTATCACCATCGCGTTGCAGGATCCCGATAGCACGCGGGCGTTCGTCAACGACGTCAATGCCCGCGTGGTGGGCGCGTTCGCGCTCTTTCCGGGCCAGGCGGCAGGGGCGGGCGACACGTTCGTCGTGCTCGAGCGCTTCCACATGGCGATCGCCACGGTCACGATCATCGCGGCCACCGTGTTTCTGCTGGCGCTCACCGTCATGCTCGTGGACGAGCGACGGGCGACCGTCGGAGTGCTCCGCCTCATCGGCTTTCCTGCGCACCGCATCCTCGTCCAGGTGCTCATCGAGGGCGTGGTACTCGCTGGTGCCGGCGCGTTGTTCGGTCTGGCACTGGCCGTCGCGTCCGAAGGTCTCATCAACTGGTTCTTTCAGTGGCGGTATGACACCGCGCTGATCTTCGTGCATGTCACGCCGACGGTCGCGCTGGCGTGCGTGGCGATCGCCGTGCACCTTGGAGCCGTGGCCACCGCCACGGCATCCTGGGCGCTATTGAGAAGCGGCGGCCTGAGGCTCGCCAAACGGTGAACGCACTCGCCTGCGCTTGGCGGAGTCTGGTGCGACAGCCGGCGCGTTCGGGCCTCGGCATCATCGGGGTGGCAGCGGTCGGGGCGCTGCTGTTCGACATGCTGCTGCTGTCGGAAGGTCTCATGATCTCGACGAGAAGCATGCTGGACAGCATGCCCTTTGACATCAGGGTCACGTCCACCGACCAGATGCCAGGCCGCGGCCCGGATATTGCGGATGGTCCCGCGGCCGCCGCGCAAATCGCCGCGCTGGCATCCGTGAAAGCGGTCACGACCCTTCGCCGAGAGGACGCCTACCTGATGCGCGGTGATGGCACACGGGCGTATGGCTCCGTGTTGGGCATCGGGTTCGGATCCGGTCGTCCGTGGACGCTGGTGAGCGGCACCGACGTCGTGGGCGACAACGAGATCGTGATCAACGAGTTCGCCGCGCAGGTGACCGGTACCGACATAGGCGCGTCGCTCACCGTTCGCTCGAACTGCGCGGACGGCGCAACCGCGCCGCCTGCGATGGAGTTTCGCGTCACCGGCATCGCCACGTTCGTCTTCGATGCCCTGGGTGAGGCAGGAGCGGGCATGACTGATACCAGTCTCGCCGAGGCCTGCGGAACGCCGGGCGCCATCCCTGCCGACTTCCTCATGGTGCAGTCCACCGGCGATGCAACCAGCACAGCGGCCGACATCGATGCACTCGGTCTCCATCTGCAGGCGTCGACCAACGACGAGGCGATGGGGCAACTGCAGCAACGCGAATTTACCTACTTCCGACAGATCTCGACTGTACTGACGACGATCACGATCTCATTCGCGCTGCTGCTCATCACCGTTCTCCTCACCGTGTCGGTGAATCAGCGTCTCGGTGAGGTGGCCGCCCTCCGCGCGCTCGGGTTCTCACAGGGCCGCGTGGTCCTCGACGTATTGTGGGAGTCCGTGCTCATCGTCGGGATCGGGGGCATCCTGTCGCTGCCGCTGGGAGCGCTCATGGCGGTCTGGCTCGACGGCATCCTGAAGCGCATGCCACGTATTCCAGCGGACCTGCATTTCTTCGTCTTTCAGCCAGAGGCGGTCTGGATTCACGCGGCGCTGATGGCGGTCACTGCCTTCACGGCCGCGATCTACCCGATGGTCATCGTCGCTCGACTCCCCATCGCCACCACACTGCGAAATGAGGTCGTCGGATGAGCGACGTGATCGTGGACGCCGCCAACGTGAGCCGTGCGTTCGAGATGCCAGCCGGTGCCGTCGTCGCTGTGCGGGACGTCACGCTGTCAATCGCCCAGGGCGAGCACGCGGCCATCAGCGGACCCTCCGGCTGCGGCAAATCCACGCTCTTGCACATGCTCGGCTGCGTGGACACCCCCTCGTCGGGGACGCTGTGCTTCGACGGCAGCGATGTGTCGACGCTCGACGACCGTGCCAGGAGTCGACTCCGCCTGCGACAGATAGGGTTCGTGTTCCAACGCTTCTATCTGCTCCCGATGCTGTCGGCTGCGGAGAACGTCGAACTCCCGCAGGCCGAGGCAGGCGCCGCCAAGGACGTCCGTCGGCTGCGAAGCATCGAACTGCTGGAGTACGTCGGCCTCGAGCATCGCGCCAATCACCGCCCGTCACAATTGTCAGGTGGCGAGATGCAACGCGTCGCCATCGCGCGGGCGCTCGCTAACCGCCCGCGTCTGCTGCTCGCCGACGAGCCCACGGGCGAGCTCGACCAGGCGACAAGCGAGCAGGTGGCGGTACTGCTCGACCGCGTCAACGCGGATGGGACCGCCCTGGTCATCGTCACGCACGATCCTGATCTGGCTGGCCGTGCACGGCGCGTACTGACGATGAAGGATGGTCAGATCGAACAAGAGGTCACGCGATGATCGGTCGACTCGCGATCCGGTCGCTCACAGCGCACCCCGTTCGCAGCGCGGTACTGGCGGCAGGCTTCGGCGTCGGCGTTGCGGTCATGGCCATCCTGCTCGGAGTCGCGGAGATCATACTCGAACAATCGCGCGCGCCAGCACTCATCGGCGGCGGCGATGTGCTGATCCGGTTGGCTCCGGAAGTGCCGGGGCGCCTCGTCATGTCCGGAGCGTTGCAGAACGACTCGCTGCGTTCGCAAATCGAGACGGCCTCGCCGTCGCACACGGCGGCGCTGTCGATGATCCATCACGGACGCGAGATCCCGGTCGACGCACGAGGAGGTATCCCCAGCCTCGAACGCCGTGTCGGTGACCCTGAAACGGCCAGCGTCAGCGCCTGGCAGGACACCGAGGAAGACATCACGTGGACGCAGGATACGCCTGAAGAGGTGCTGCGGCATATCGACCGCTTTCATTCGATTCCGGACACGCCAGCATGGTCGGACTCGTGGGCGGAGTGGCTGTATTTCAACGGCCGGGCGGGCGACGCGCGGTTCTATCTGACGTTTCTCGTTGGACCGGCAACGGACGATGGACGCCGGTCCGCCGGCGTCCGGTTACAGCTCAACCGCGGTGGCCTCCTCGAGACGTTTGCCGAGAGTCACACCATCACCAACGCCGAGGCAATGCTGGCTCCCGATCTCACGCTCGGCGCCAGTTCCGTCAGGCTCGTGGGCATGCAGTATCGCGTGCACCTTGACCTGCCGGGTCAGGGAGGGAGGCGCGTGCGAGGCGACCTCACGATCGAGGCTTCGGCCGGACGCCTCGTGCCGCCACTCGAGATCACGGGGGCCCGCGGCTGGCTCTCCGGATACGTGGTGCCCGTCATGTCCGGACAGCTCGACGGCATGCTCGACGTCGACGGCGACATCGTCTCGTTCGCAGAGGGTTCCGGCTACCACGATCACAACTGGGGCTTCTGGGAAGGCGTGTCGTGGCAGTGGGGACAGGTCCAGCACGGCGATCTGTCCATCCTGTTTGGTCGCGTGTTCCCTCCCAGCGAGGCGGCTGACCCCGATCGCGTTCCGGGTTTTGTCGGCGTCGTGGGCCCCGACGGTCCGCTCACCTACACCGACAACGTGACCATCACGGAAACCAACGATGCACGCGGACAACCGCGATCATTGGTGGTCACGGCGCGCAGAGGTCTCGATTTCGAGATCGAGATTGCGTTCGACGTCGAGTCGGCGATCACCACCGAGGCGGGCGGATCGCGACTCCTGGCCGACAGCCTGGACTTCTTTCAGCTCAACGGCACCTACTCCGTCATGGGTCACATCGGCGATCAGACGCTCGCGTTCACGGCGCCCGGCAGCGCCGAGACCTTCAGAGGCCGCTGAGCGCCAGCGCGCGACGAGCCGCGATCTGCGCCCGACGTCGTTTGACACGCAACGAGCGCAGCGTCTGCTCCAGGCCGGGGCTCCCATTGCGCACGCCTGCGCGATGGGGTGGAAGCGGCAGGCGCACCTGGATCGTTTCGGCGGCCGAGCGGCGTCTCCCGAGTTCGGCGCGGAAGCACTCGAAGCACAGCGTCCGTGGCCGCTCCATCAGTGGATCCGCCCGATCGGGACGGAACCCGTAGCGCGCCTCGCGGGCCTGGCATCCGGCGCACAGCGCGCGCGTCGAAGGGGCCGGTGTTCGGGGACGAGGGGGAATGACCCACGCCTGGTCGAGTGCGAGTTGTGCTGCCATCTGTGACCTCCTGCATAGGGGCGAACCGATGCCCTACGCCAGTCTAGAAAGGCCCTGTGACAGACTAGGTCACTCATGTCGCCACCCAGGAATATCGACTCGCTGTTCCGGCTGCCCCTGCCCGAATACACTGCCGCCCGCAACGCATTGGCCGCGGCAATGAAGGCGGCGGGACGCGCAGCCGACGCGGATGCCGTCAAGGCACTCCCCAAGCCGTCACTGTCCGCCTGGACGGTGAATCAGCTCTACTGGCGCCACCGCGCGCCGTTCAACCGTCTCATGGCCGCAGGGACGAGGCTTCGAAAGGTGCATGCGTCGAAGCTCGCAGGTGGCAAGGGCGACCTGCCCACGGCGACCGCCGCACACGCTGCTGCGCTCCGGGAACTTTCGACGCAGGCCGCCGAGATCCTCCGCCACGCGGGACACCCCCCCACGGCGGCGCTGACGCACCGCGTCGGCACCACGCTGGAAGCGCTCGCCTCTCGTGAGCGCTCGTCCGTTGCTCCGGACGGGCATCTCACCCGCGACATCGACCCAGCCGGGTTCGAAGCCTTGACCACGCTTGTCCCCCGCCAGGACAGCCATTCGCCGCGGACCGGGCACAGTCGCGTCATCCCGTTTCGCCAACGCACGGTGTCGAGTCCCTCGACCAGGGTGGGCCGACGCGGACGGGAGCGAGACAACGAGGCAGACCGCGTCGCGCGGCGGAAGGCGACCGCAGCGGCCCTGCGTCAGGCCGAGGTCGCCGTGCGCATCGCGCGGAAGACGGCGGTCAAGGCCGAGGCGGCGTTGCGAAGTGCCGCCACCCGCGTGAAGTTGGCTGACAAGGAGAAGACGTCGGCCGAGAAACGACTTGAGCTGACCGCCGCTCGCGCGGTCGACGCGCGCCAGCACGCTCGCCGGGTCGCGGTCGAGGCTGAAGAAGCCGCGCAGGCGATCGCGGACGCCGAACGAGCGGAAGCCGAGGCACGACGCGCGTTGAACGCGTTGTCTTAGTCGTCGAGCAGCCCGACCTCACTCCTCCGAGACGGACCCTCCAGGGCCAACACCCATCTCCCCGGACCAACGCTCGATACCCGGCACGTCGATGCCGAACTGGTCGAGCAGGCGCGCCACCGTGTGATCGACGATGTCCGCGATGGAGGCGGGATTCATGTAGAACGCCGGCATGGGTGGCAGCATGACCGCGCCCATCCGCGACAGCTTCAGCATGTTCTCCAGGTGGATATCGCTGAGCGGGGTCTCGCGAATGCCGAGGACGAGCTTCCGACGTTCCTTGAGCACCACGTCCGCCGCACGGTGAATCAGGCTGTCGCCGTACCCGTGCGCGATGGCGCCCAGCGTCTTCGCGCTGCAGGGGACGACGATCATCCCGGCCGTCTGAAACGAGCCGCTTGAGATGGCCGCGCCCATGTCGCCCGGCGCGTACGCCGTGTGGGCCAGCGCCTCCACCTGATCGCGGGAGTACGGCGTTTCGTGAACCAGCGTGCGAGCGCCCCATCGACTGATCACCAGATGCGTCTCGACACCTGCCTCGCGCAAACGTTCGAGCAGGCGCACGCCGTAGATCGCGCCGGTCGCGCCGGTGATGCCCACAATCAGCTTCATGTTCGTTGCTCCCGCCACCGCAGCGGCAATCCGCTCACTCAGACCCAGCCGCCTCCCACTAGAGCGTTTTTCGATTCGGTGGAAACCGAAAAACGCGGAAAGCGCTTTTCGCAAAGACCTGGCCCCTGCAAGAAGCCCTAGACCGAAACGAAAAGCGCTCCAGGTGTTATGGCGACCATCTCACTCATCGCCAACCCGACGCGGCACGGGACCGGGTGGGAGCGGAAAGTTCGTACAGGCTATCATCGGGGGCGTGTTCAAGCGCCAGACAACCGGGTCGGTCATCTGCAGCTCGTGCGGGGTGCTGGTCGGGGTCAACGACCTCCAGTGCTACAACTGCTATCGTCGTAACCCCGGGCTCTGGGGTTTCGCGCCGCTGCTGCGTTCGCTGGGCGGAGACATGGGCTTCGTCCCTTTTGTCATCGGCACATGCGTCGTGCTCTTCGCGCTCACCCTCCTGGCGTCTCGCGGCGACATCGGCATGGGCGGATTGTTTACGCTCTTTTCACCAAGTCGGCAGAGCCTCTTCCTGTTCGGGGCCAGCGGCGCCATTCCGGTCTTCGTCGCCGATCGATGGTGGACAGTCCTCAGCGCCAGCTGGTTGCACGGTGGCGCGCTGCACATCCTCTTCAACATGATGTGGGTGCGGCAGCTCGCGCCGCCCACGGCAACGCTCTACGGCCCGGGCCGAATGGTCATCATCTATACGGCCGCCGGTGTCGCGGGGTTCGCGCTCAGCTCGTTTGCCGGCGCGTACCTACCGAACATCCTGTTCTTACGCGGCGGCCAGTTCACCGTCGGCGCCTCTGCGTCGATCTTCGGATTACTCGGCGCGCTGGTCTACTACGGTCGCCGGAGTGGCAGTCGTGCCGTCGGCAGCGAAGCCCTCACCTACGCGCTGATGCTGGGAGTGTTCGGGTTCATCATGCCCGGCGTTGACAACTACGCGCATGCGGGCGGCTTCGGTGGGGGGTACCTGGCCGCCCAGCTCCTGGATCCACTGAAGCCTGAACGGATCGACCACATTGCCATCGCCGTGGCGTGCCTGGCCGCCTCGGTGCTCGCGGTCATCGCCTCCGTGCTTCACGGATTCCAGTTTTTTTAGAGCGCCAGATGTCAGGTAACTCCGTCGGGACCGGGCGCTGATGCAGAGTCTCCTTGCGCTGCTGGTCGGCATGGGCATCTTCCGGCTGGTCGTGGCCGTCCTGGAAACCGTGCTGGTGGGCGCGGTCGCCGACGGGCCGGTCACCAGCGAAGCGGCGTATTTCGCCGTCCGAAACCAGCCGGCCATGCTGGCCGCGGCGCTGGCCTATAACTCGGCGGCGGCGTTCCTGGGAGGGTACGTCATCACGAAGATCGCCGGCGCCCGCGACCTGATGCTGGGCGGCGTCGGCGCCGCCGTCCAGACGGCCGTTCTTGTCTGGAGTTTCTCCGCGGGCGAGTATGCTGCATATACGCCGATCTGGACACGAATCGCGCTGGTGTTCCTGACCGGGCCCGCGATGGTGGCCGGCGCCGCCGTTCGAGCCAGGGCGGCGCAGGAGGCATGACGTTCACAGTAAGGGGATCAACGTGAGACTTGCGTATCAGGGAGAACCGGGGGCCTACAGCGAAGCAGCCGCGCTGCTCTTCTCGCCACACGCGGACACGCTGCCGTGCAAGACCTTCGACGACGTGTTCAACGCCGTGATGGAGAATCGCGCCACCCATGGCGTACTGCCCATGGAGAACTCAGTCGGTGGCACCATTCACCGCAATTACGATCTACTTGTCGATCACGAAGTCGCCATCACCGGCGAGGTCGAACTCGACGTCCTCCACTGTCTGCAGGCCTTGCCAGGCACGAAACTCGAGGACGTCAAGATCGTGTACTCGCACCCGCAGGCGCTGGCGCAGTGCGAGCGGTACCTCAAGGAACTCGGCACCACCGTGGAAGCGGTCTATGACACTGCTGGAGGCGCGAAGCTGGTCGCCGAAGGCCGACTGTCAGGGGCTGCCGCGTTGGCGTCCCGCCGCGCGGCCGAGGTGTTCGGACTGGACGTCATCCAGGAAGCCGTCCAGGATTTCGAGTACAACATCACCCGGTTCTTCGTGATCGGCGGCGCCGCGCCCACCGATGCCAACAAGACCACGATCGTCTTCGCGCTGCCCAGCACGCCTGGCTCGCTGTTCAAGGCGCTGAGCGCCTTTGCGCTGCGCGATATCAATCTCAGCAAGCTCGAGAGCCGCCCCATTCGTGGCCGCCCGTGGGAGTACCTCTTCTACGTGGACATCGACGCAAGACGCGACGAACTGGCTCTGGCTCGCGCGCTCACACAGCTCGGCGAGTTCGCCAAATGGACGCGTGTGCTTGGCACGTACAAGGGCTGGGAGCGGGCCAACTCAGCCAGGATCTAGTGGCCTGGCCCCCGCCTGCCGGCGGTTCGCTAGGGCGCTTTTCGTTTCGGTCTGGGCTTCTTGCAGGGGCCAGGCCTTTTCGAAAAGCGCTTTCCCGCGTTTTTCGGTTTCCACCGAATCGAAAACGCTCTAGCAGCCCGTGGTGAAAACGGTCCTGGCGGACACGTGTAATCGACGATCGTCACAGTGCGCGAGTCG
>JAQBVV010000209.1 GCA_027622905.1 Acidobacteriota bacterium | reverse complement strand
ATACTGCCACTAGCGAGGCGGAGCCACATGCTCGGCGGTCTGAGGCGCAGCCTCGCTAGTTCATCGCCCTGCCAGGCGGCACGGTCCACCCGAACCCATCGCTGGGGCGCCGCAGGCTGACAAGCTGGACTCTGCGGTCGGAAGGATTTTGCGCGGGGTGGCCATCAATGACCAGGCGGTCTCCCAGCTTGAGCGTGTCCTTGGTCACGCCGTCCGCGCCAAGCTGCGCCACGCCGCTCCACTCGATCGCGTATCGGGACATCGAGCCGTTCGCCTCCATGACCGTCACCTGCATGAACGAGTGCGGATTGCGATACTGGAGCTGCACCAGCTCCCCTTCGATCGTCACGGCCTTGTCTTCCAGGTAGGTGGCGGCGAACGAATGGTGCGCGTCCACCTGCCCGCCGACCAGGCATGCCCAGGAAATAACCAACGCCACGAATAGAGGTTTCATCGCGCCTCCCGAGAATAGAGGGTCCACTGCCGCTATCCTAGCGCGACCGGACGGTCTCGGGAACTGAAGACTTTCTGAATTTTTTGACAGATAACCGCGGCCCGGGGCGCGTGCCCGGCACCTGCGCTCTCAGGGCGCTGGCGCGGCCTCGGCCTCGGCATCGGTCTCGGCATCGGCGAGCAGCGCCTCGGCCGTCACGAAGCGTGGCTGAATATCGACCGGGACCTTCGCCAGCCGGTCGAGCACGATCTGTGCCTCGGGACGCACGTGGCCGTATCGCTCGATGAGCGCCACAGCCGAATCGTAGCTGCCCTCCGCCTGGAGCGTCATGATGTCGTGGGTCAGATCGACGACATTCTGCCTGATGCGCGCGGGGACAACCGAAAACGTGCCATCGGAGGCGACACCGACGCCGCCGTGGTCGAGGAAGTAGTTGAGCTGGATGGCGACGCCACAGCCATGCGCTTCGTGAATCCCGAATCGAAGCGATCTGAAGATCGAGGCCAGGAAGGTCGTGTACACGGTGTCGTTGAACGACGGGGCGAGCCGGCCCCGGTCGACCAGGAACTGCAAGGCGAACAGGCCTGAAATGTCCGCCTTGGCCTCCTCGATCGCGCTGTAGGTCTCCTTCAGCTCCTGCCGCGCCGTCGTCGCGCGCCCTCCGACCCTGATGTGGTGCGGACCCAGTCCGTGCATCAGTTCGTGCATGAGAATGTGCGTGAAGAACGCATCGAATGCCACATACCGCTGATCCGCCGCCCCCAGGGCCACCTCGGCGATGGGCTGAAGGACCATGCGGAACTTCGCCTCCTGGTTGTTCTTCAGCATGACGCGCTTGCAGCCCTTGTCGGCGATGACGCGCTCATCGTTGGGCAGGTTGAACGCCGCGGTCTGGACACCCCGATTGGCCTCGCCGGACGAAAACACCGTGTTCACGACCCGGATCGGCGCCAGCGCGCCCAGCGTGGGATTCCGGTACCGAGGATCGATCGGCAGATTGTCCTCGATCTCCTGCAACTCCGCGCCGAACCGTGCGAGCTTCTCGGTCTCGGCGTCGTCGCGGACCGTGATGAACGCCTCGAACGCGGCCTTGTAGTTGAACCACTCGTCCTCGTAGACCTCGTACGGTCCCATCGTCGGCTCGATACTGGCATCGAGTTCCATCCACGCCACATCGCTCGCGTAGTAGTCGTTGGTCATGAGCGCGTCCGCGCGGCTTTCGAGAAAGACACGCAGCGTGGGCTGACGGGTCAGCGCCGCGGCCTCCCGGAGGAGCGCCGCCACATGCGCCATCTCGCCCTGGTACTCGAGGGGATAGGGCACGGCCGTCAACCGGCCGTCGGCACCGTAGCGAATGGTGGTGAAGAAGCCCGTGGCGCTCGCGCGCTCGGCCGGTGACAGTGTCCCGATCCACGCCTCGACCTCCTGCTTCGTCGCGCCCGCAGGGTAGAAGTTGCCCTGCGGAGGCTTGGGCGGCGCGCCAGGCACGAATGGCTCGTTGTCGTCGAGCCTCGACCACGGGCCTCTGTTGATCAAGAAGTAGCGGAGGCGGGCACGGCCCAGCTCGGACGCGTCGCCCAGCAGCGTCAGCAGCATCGTCTCGTTGCCGGCCCACACCTGCCGCAGGAAGAGCGCGTCGAAGACTCGTGCCGCAGCCACGAGTGTGGCAAGGGCCTGCCGTTCGTTCGCCGCCAGGGCCGTCAGGTCGGCCGCAAGGTCAACCGGCGCAAACCGCGCCGTCATGGCTCGAAGCTGCTGCATCATCAGATCTATCTGCCCGCTGCTCGTCTAGAACACTTGACCCGAGACGCGGGGACGGGCGGCGTGATGATGTCTCCACACGTTGTCGGAAAGGCCGCGCGTTACTGCACGCCGGAGCTGGTTTGCAAGGCAGCCGGATCCGTTCCGAATCGTCGGATCGCTGCCTCCCACATCCCGTCCGGCGGCACGCTGAAAATCAGGGCGGGATCCACCTCACTGGTCAGCCACGAGGACTCGGCAAGCTCCTTCTCGAGCTGCCCTGGCCCCCATCCCGCACAGCCGACGATCACCCGCGCGCGAGATGACGGCTTCTGCAGCAGCTCCAGCGTCAACGCGTGCGACACCGACAGCAGCACCCCCGGGCAGATCTCGCGCTGCTCCTCGTCGGATCCCTGGGCTTCGGCCATCAGGACCCACGTCCGCTGTGGATCGACCGGTCCGCCTTCCCAAAGCCGTAGCTCCGGATCGACACGCACCGGTGGATCCGTCCGCACGAGCTGCCAGGCAGGCGCGCTCATCTGGCGGTTGACGACAAACCCGAACGCACCCTCCTCCGTGTAGTCACACAGGAGCACGACGGTCCGCGCAAAATCCGGGTCCGCCATCTGGGGCATGGAGACGAGGAGGATGGGGGCGCTGCCGGAACTCATGGGCAAATCATATCCTTTGCTGCGCCTTGTGACTCCTGTCCTCTGACCTACTTCCATCGCTCACGCCACCTTACGCCGCCCACATCTCCGACAGCAGTTCCGCCTGCTCGAGTACCGTCTGCGTGGCCTTCTCCTGTTTGTCCGGTGGATAGCCGTGTTTGCGCAGGATCCGCTTGACGATGACACGGAGCTGGGCGCGCACGTTCTCGCGCAAGGTCCAGTCGATGGTAACGTTCTTCTTCACGGTCGCGACCAGCTCACGCGCGATATCGACGAGCGTCGGTTCGCCCAGCACCTTGACCGCGCTGTCATTCACTTCCATCGCATCGTAGAAGGCCAGCTCGTCTTCGGTCAGCTTGAGCGCCTCGCCGCGCGCGTTGGCGGCGCGCATATCCTTGGCGAGCTGGATCAACGCGTCGATCACCTGTGCCGTCTCGATCGCCCTGTTCTGGTACGTTCGCACGGCGTGCTCCAGCATCGCGGCGAAGGAGCGCGCCTGCACCACGTTGCGCTTCGCGCGCACCTTGATTTCGCCCTTCAAGAGTTTCTGTAGCAGCTCCACGGCGAGATTGCGTTGCGGCATACCGCGCACCTCGCTGAGGAACTCGTCCGAGAGGATGGAGATGTCCGGCGTCTTGAGCCCGGCGGCGGCGAAGATGTCGATCACGCCGTCTGAGACCACCGCCTTGGAAATAATCTGCCGGATGGCGTGATCCAGTTCTTCGTCCGTCTTCTGCTCACCCGGCGTGCCCTTCGCCAGCACCGCCCGCACGGCCTGGAAGAACCCCACGTCGTCGCGGATATTCAGTGCGTCCTCGTGCGGCACGGCCAACGCGAACGCCTGGCCCAATTCAGTCACCGCCCGCAGCAGCCGAGCCTTGCCGTCGGTCTGGCTGAGGATGTGTTCCTGCGCCGCGGGCAGCAGCGACAGCCGATCCTGCGGCGTGCCGGAGATCCACTTCGAGAAGTCGAAGGCGTGGAACAAGCCCCGGCAGACCTCGTACTTCTCCAGCATCACCGCCACGGCCTCGGCCTGATCGATCGCCGTCTTTCCCGTGCCGCCGCTTTCGGTGTACGTCGCCAGCGCCTTCTTGAGTTCGTCGGCGAGCCCGAGGTAGTCCACGACCAACCCGCCCGGCTTGTCCTTGAACACGCGGTTCACCCGCGCGATGGCCTGCATCAGCCCGTGCCCGCGCATCGGCTTGTCCACGTACATCGTGTGCAGACTCGGCGCATCGAAACCGGTCAACCACATGTCCCGAACGATCACGATCTGGAACGGGTCTGCCGGGTCACGGAATCTTTGTGCCAACGCCTCACGACGTGACTTGTTCCGGACGTGGGGCTGCCAGTCCAGCGGGTCGGACGCCGAACCGGTCATCACCACCTTGAGCGTGCCCCGATCGTCCTGTTCGCCGGCCCATCCCGGCCGCAGCGCGACAATCGCCCGATACAGATCGACTGCGATCCGGCGGCTCATCACCACCACCATCGCCTTACCGTCCATCGCAG
>JAQBVV010000208.1 GCA_027622905.1 Acidobacteriota bacterium | reverse complement strand
CCAGGAGGCTGCGGAATCTGTCGTTGTCCTCGACGACCTCGCGGTAGTTCTCGAGGCTCACGGGGATGACGATTTCCCTTGTCACGGACGGGCGTCGGAAGTCATCATCGGAGGGTCGCTGCGGCTGTCTCTTCGGTTCAGTTTGCATGATCTGGGGAGCGTCGCGGCGACACCCTTTCCAAACAACCCGCGACACTGAAACTCACACTAACATCAACACAATTACCGTATTTTCTGTACCCCAAATCCGGCATAGTCAGCAAAAAGCAAATTCCTAGCAATTCACCGGGGCGAGAGTCAGCGAGCGGTAGTTCCGCCTAACGTCGCGCCAATCAATATTCCCAACGCAATTCTCCAGCGACCAATGACTGCCAATCGCCTTACTGCCGCCTTCCTCATCCTCCTCTGCGGAAGCGTGCCCGCCCTGCATGCCGCGCCCCCCGAGCCAACCAGGCCCAATGTCCTCTTCATCGCCATCGATGACCTCAACGATTACATCTCGCCGCTGGCCAATCATCCCGGCGTCCGGACCCCGAACTTCGACCGGCTCGCGAAGCGCTCCGTCACCTTCGCCAACGCCCACTGCGCCGCACCCGCCTGCCATCCCTCGCGCGTCGCGGTGATGACGGGCGTCCACCCCGCGAAGTCCGGGATTTACGTCAATCTCTTCGGCGCCCACGGACCGCGCTGGCGCGAAGAGTCGCCCATGCTCAAGGATGCCGTCGTCCTTTCCCAACACTTCCGCGATCATGGCTACCGGGCCGTGGGTGGCGGGAAGATTTTCCACACCTTGCAGTGGACCCCCGGTGACTCGCAGAACGATCCCGCCGCGTGGGACGCCTACCGCGGGGACCCGCTCGACCCGATCTCGAAAGACTGGGTCCGCGCGAAGTTCGAATCCGACGAGGAGATGGGTATCGCCCCGGGCCGGCCGCTGGGTCCCTCGAAACTCTTCGGTGCCGCCCCATTGAGTGTGCCCGATGAGGAGACGGGCGATCATCTAGTGGTCGATTGGGCGATCGGGGAAATGCGCGCACCGCAGCCCAAGCCGCTCTTTCTGGCCGTCGGCCTTTTCCGTCCGCACATCCCGTTCGAAGTGCCGCAGAAGTGGTTCGACCTCTATCCATTGGCTGGGGTGAACCTGCCAGTCATCCAGGCCGAGGACCTCGCCGACGCACACGCGGCGGACCGCCGCCATTGGCACCAGTGGGTGGTCGAGAATCAACAATGGGAGAATCTCATGCAGGGTTACCTGGCGAGCATCAGCTATGTGGACCACCAGGTCGGCCGGCTGCTCGACGCGCTCGATGCTTCGCCGCTGAAAGACAACACGATCATCGTCCTGTGGAGCGACCACGGCTTTCACATCGGGGAAAAGGAGAACTGGGAGAAGTTTGCCCTCTGGAGCCAGACGACCCGCGTGCCGCTATTCATCCATGCTCCCGGCGTGAGCCGCGACGGCCAGCAGACCCGCCAGCCCGCGACCCTCACCGATCTCTACCCCACCCTCTGCGAGCTCGCCGGCCTGCCCGTGCCCGCGCAGTGCGACGGCGCCTCGCTCGTCCCGCAGTTGAAAGATCCCGGCGCCCCGCGCTCCCGCACGTCGCTCACCTCCTACGTTTTCCACAAGGAGCAAGTCGCCTCCCATGCCGTGTCGGATGCGCGCTACCGGTTCATCCGTTACGGCAACGACTTTGAGGAGCTCTACGATCTGGAGACTGACCCGGACGAGTTCACCAACCGGGCCGCTGACCCCGCCCTCGCCGAAGTGAAAGCCCGTCTCGCCAGAGCCCTCCCCTCCAGCCCCGCAGCGAACCGCGGCAAGCCCACCAATTCAACGAAGTAACTATCATTCTCTTACCCTATTAGTCATGAACCGAATCCCTATCCCAATCCCAATCCGGGCATTTGCGATCCTCTCTTCCCTGGCGGGTTTTTTCACGGTCCCGGGGCACGCGAAGGAATTGCAGCCGATCCCTGACAAGCTCGTCGTGCTCACGTTCGACGACGCGAACAAATCGGATCGCGCCTTCGTTGCGGACGTGCTGAAGAAGCACGGGTTCGGCGCGACATTCTACGTCACCGAAGGCCTCGGCTTCCTGAAGAACAAGGATCACTACACGACGTGGCAGGAGATCCGCGAACTACACGATCTGGGTTTTGAGATCGGCAACCACACGCAGTTTCATGAGAATGTGACCGGGGTTACGCACGAGCAGTTGACCGCATCGCTGAAGCACATCGACCAGCGGTGCATCGAGCATGGCATCCCACAGCCCACGACGTTCTGTTATCCGGGCTTCTCCAACAATCTCGCCGCGGTGCGGACGCTGGAGGGACTGCAGTTCCAGTTTGCGCGGCGGGGCGTCGGACCGGAGTTCCCGGACGGCGGCGAGGGCGGTCGCGGGCCGGCTTACGACCCGAAGAGCGATCACCCGCTGCTGATTCCGACCACCGGCTATGCCGGACCGAAGTGGGGCTTCGACGATCTGAAATGGGCCGTCGCCCAGGCGCGTGGTGGCAACATCTGCGTGCTGAATTTTCACGGCGTTCCCGGTTTGGAACATCCCTGGGTCAGCACGAATCCGGACGACTTCGAGAAGTACATGCAGTATCTCAAGGATGAACATTGCACGGTGATCGCGATGCGGGATCTGGCAAGGTTCGTCGATCCGGCGCAGCGTCCCCAGGATCCCTACGCTCCGATCACTCACCGCCTGGCAACGCCTCGCGATCTGGCCGCCAAGCCGGTCGCCAACCCGCTCGGATTGAATCTGAACGAGCACTCCCTGGGATGGCAACTTCCCGCCGCCGGTGGAAAACAATCGGCGTTCCATATCCTCGTGGCGAGCGATCGCCAGAAGCTCGACGCCGACGTCGGCGATCTGTGGGACAGCGGATGGCGGCATTCGGCGCAGCATGCCGATGTGCCCTATCGCGGGACCGCGCTGCGAGCGGGGGCAGAAGTCTGGTGGAAAGTTAGGGTCCGCACGGACACCGGCGCCACCGGCGCATTCAGCGAAGCATCAGCCATCAAGACAGCGGACCTCCCGAAGCCTCCCAAAGCCTCCGACAACGCCAGCGCCGAAGGTGGTGAGCCGGAACCCATCGACGGCCAAGACGGCAAAGCCATCGAGCATCGGATCGTCTTTCTGGGCAATACGCTGATGTATGGCCTGGATCAGCACGGTTATCTCGAAACCGCGCTGACCGCCCGCTGGCCGCATCATGACCTCACGTTCCGCAACCTCGGCTGGCCGGCTGATGACGTGTTCGGCACGGCCCGCTCCGAGTTTGGCTCCGACCAGAACACTGGCGGGTGGCAACCGCCCGGCACCAAGCAGGGGTTCGGCTACTCGGTGATGATGAAGCAGCTCGCCGACGCCCGTGCCACGAGCGTGATCGTTGGCTACGGCAGCGAAGCGGCGTTTGCAGCGAGTGACGCTGAGCTCAAACGTTTTCAGGAAGGCTACGAGGCTCTGTTGGCCGATCTGGAAAAGAGCGGCGCCAAGATCATTCTGCTCGGGCCGCCGCGGCACGAGGCGTTCGGCCCGCCCATGCCCGATCCCGCAGAGCAGAACCTCCGCCTCCAGCGCGTCTCCGCATGGATCGGCGAAGTCGCCAAGCAGCGCGGCCACCGCTTCGTCGAGCTTTTCGATTCCCTCGTGGCTCGCACCCCGGAAGAGCGCCTCACGGACAATGGCGTGCATCTCAACCAGCTCGGTTATCAGCGGATGGCGGAAACGATGCTCCGTCAGCTCGGCATCCGGGAGGACGGCGCGAGTGTCGCCTTCGGAGAACGCGGCATCGTTCTCCAATCCAGCGGGGCGCGGCTGAGCGAGGTTGAACAGACTGCGCGCGGCTTCCGTTTCGACCTCACGACCGACACGCTTCCCACTGCCGCCTGGACCGCTCCAGCGACCATTGCCGCCACGGGCGACACGGTGCTGAAGATCGACGCCGAAACCCGCGCCGAGGCCGGGGGAGAACAGTGGGGCGAGGGCGTGCCCATCACCTCCAGCCCTGACGTCGACCACGCCGAGGAATTGCGCCAGTTGATCGGAAAGAAAAACCAATTCTATCGCCAGCGGCTGCGCCCGCTCAACAAGACGTACATCTTTCTTTTCCGCCGCCACGAAATGGGGCACCTGGCCTATGAACTGGACGACCTCCAGCGGCTGGCGGAGGAGAACGAAGAGGTGATCGCCAAGCTCCGGGTGCCACGGCCTCACCGCTACAGCCTGGAGCAGAGCCGAGGCTGGAAATCGCCGAGGGATTACCCCGACCACGAGGTTCCGAAGCACATTCCCCCGCCGAATACGGACACCGAATTGAAGGAGTTCACCGTCGCGGACGGTCTCGAAGCCAATCTGTTTGCCGAGGATCCGATGATCGCCAAC
>JAQBVV010000207.1 GCA_027622905.1 Acidobacteriota bacterium | reverse complement strand
TCGAACCTCCGTAGCCACTAGGGCGGCAGATTTACAGTCTGCTGCGATTGACCGCTCCGCCACCTCCCCTAAACTTCGTTCCGTCCGGGCCGTGAACCTCGTCGCTTCGTCCTCAGTTCGAGGCTGCTGAGGGCAGCAGTCCGAGCCCCGGTTCCTGTCATGTCTTGGAATCTGTGTATTCGGCGCTTCCCTGAAAGACGCGGCAAGACGGTTCCGATGGAGCTGGCGGAGGGATTTGAACCCCCGACCGGCTGATTACAAATCAGCTGCTCTACCGGACTGAGCTACGCCAGCCAGACAAAGGGCAAATAGTAGCACTTTCCGTACCAGTCCGGCAACACACCCACACAGTGGGAGTGGGCAGTAGCCTTCATTGGAAGGCCTGAGACAGCCCTCACCGTCGTCAACGTCTCGCCATCTGAAGCCGTCCCCGCGCGGCACGAACCGAGTGTCCACGACACGGCTAGAGCGTTTTTCGATTCGGTGGAAACCGAAAAACGCGGGAAAGCGCTTTTCAAAAAGGCCTGGCCCTGCAAGAAGCCCTGGACCGAAACGAAAAGCGCTCTAGGTCGAGCCAGACGCCGCCCCCGCGCGCTGTCTGACCGCCTCGAACAGCACGACGCCAGCCGCGACCGAGACGTTCAGGCTGTCGACCCGCCCGTGCATCGGAATAGCCGCAAGAAAGTCACATCGCTCACGAACCAGGCGGCGCAGTCCCGCGCCCTCTCCGCCCAGCACGATGGCCATCGGGCCGGTAAAGTCGACGGCATCGTAGCGAGTGGCGGCGTCGGCCACGAGTCCCACCGTCCAGACGCCAAGCGCCTTCAGGTCCTGCACGGACCTGGCGATGTTGACGACGTCCGCGATCTTCACATGGACCACCGCACCTGCTGATGCCTTGGCGGCCGCGCCTCCGAGCGCTGCCGAGCGCCGAGTCTGCCTCACCAGACCGTCCACACCCGCCGCATCGGCTGTGCGCAGAACGGCCCCGAGATTGTGGGGGTCCTCGACGCCATCCAGCACGACCAGTAGCGGTGGACCCGCCGCCGCCGCCACCAGATCGGCAACGCTGTAACGCGGCGCGGCATCGAGCTCTGCCACCACTCCTTGATGAACGCCACGTCGCGAATCACGCTCAAGTGCCTCACCAGACACCTGACGGACGGGGACACCGAGTTGCCCCGCGAGCACCACAACGTCAGCCACGCGCCCTCCGCTCGCACCTCCCACCCGCACTTCCCGTACACGACCTGCGCGCAGCGCCTCCAGCACGGGGTTCACACCGTAAATCTTCATGCGCCCAGTTCACCAAGCGCCTGATGAAACGCCGCCGCACGAGCAGCCGCACTCGCCATGAGCACGAGGCCGCCTCCCACGAGCGCGGCGCCACGCTCTATCGCGGGCACGGCCAGATCCAGTTCAAGGCCCTCACCCTCACCGGTCAGGGCAAGCCGGATCGGATGCAGCAATGACTTCCCCTTGAGCCCCGTCCGTTCGCGTACCTGCGCCACCGCTGCCCGAAAGGCGTCTCGATCAATGAGCGGTCGACTGCCCGCCAGCACATCGGCCAGCGCCGCGATCACCACGCTCGCGGCCTCGGCCTCGGCCAACGTCGCGGGGACCTGTAGGGCCCGCGTGGCGGAATAATCGAACAGGAAGCTGAGCCGAGCCGGCACCTGATCCAATCGATCGACCGACGCGGTTGCCAGCGGAACAACCGAGGCCAGGAAGTCGAGCGCGGCGACATCCGGATCGAGCACCCATCCCTTCGCGCGAAGAAACGGAATGGACAGCTGCACGAGCCGCTCTGGCTCGGCCAGCTTGAGATAGTGGCGGTTGACCCACGCAAGCTTCTCGACATCAAACACGCCGGCGCTGTGGCCGACGTCCTCCAGCTGAAAGCGGCGAGCCAGCTCGTCCAGTGGCAGCAGTTCATGCCCCTCCCCGGGAGACCAGCCGATCAGAGCCAGGTAGTTGGTCAACGCCTCGGGCAGGTAGCCCTGCGATCGAAACTCCGTGACCGATGTCGCGCCATGGCGCTTGGATAGCGGACTCTGATCGGGCCCCAGCACCAGCGAGACATGGGCAAATGCCGGCGGTGTCCACCCGAACGCCTCGTAGAGCAGGACCTGCCGCGGCGTGTTCGACAGGTGATCCTCGCCGCGAATCACGTGACTGATGCGCATCAGCGCATCGTCGATGACCACGGCGAAGTTATAGGCGGGAGAGCCGTCTGACCGCACAAGAATCGGATCGCCCAGTACCTCGGTACTGAACCGGACCTCGCCACGCACGACGTCGTTGAAGACAACCTCTCGGTCACTCGGGATCCGAAAGCGAATCGTGGACGACGCGCCGTCTTCCACGCGCCGACGCGCCTGCTCCGGCGGGATGTCTCGACAACGGCCCACGTACTTCGGCGGTCGGCGGTCTCGCAGGGCCGCATAGCGGTCCATTTCGAGTTCCTCCGGAAGACAGAAACACCGGTACGCGTGGCCTCGCGCCATCAGTTCGACGGCATGGGCGCGGTAGATGTGCAGGCGCTCGGATTGGCGATAGGGGCCGTGGTCGCCACCGGTCTCGATGCCCTCGTCCCACCGCAATCCCATCCACTCGAGATCTTCGATAATCGTGCGCTCGGACTCGCGCGTCGAACGTGCGGCGTCGGTGTCCTCGAGGCGGACGATGAACGTCCCTCCGAATCGGCGCGCGAGCAACCAGTTGAACAGCGCGGTGCGTACGTTACCGACGTGCAGGTGACCGGTGGGACTGGGAGCGAAGCGGACTCTCACGACATCGTCCATGCGACAAGCGTCCTACGCACGTGCCAGCAGCGCCACGGCGTGCACGGCGATCGACGCCCCTGCGCCAGTCGAGTCCATGCCTTCGTTCGTCTTACCCTTCACGCTCACCCTGTCAATCGCCACCCCCAGGGCACCCGCCAGGCTCGCTCGCATGACATCAATGTAGGGCACCAGCTTCGGACGCTCGGCGACAACGACCACATCGATGTTGACGACAGAGAACCCGGCGGCACGCACGATGTCGGTGGCGCGCGCGAGCAGCACGAGGCTGTCCGCGTCCTTCCACGCAGCCTCGGAGTCCGGGAAATGCCGACCGATGTCGCCGGCGCCGGCACCGCCAAGGATGGCGTCAGTCACGGCGTGGCAGACCGCGTCAGCATCTGAATGTCCCGCCAACCCCTTGTCGAACGGAATCTCAACCCCGCCCAGCCGCAACGGTCGTCCGTCGACAAGCCGATGCAGGTCATACCCGGTGCCGACGCGCAGCATGGTGGCTCCTGGATCGCGCTGCGCCGGGGACCCGACGAGTTGCTCAGCCAGCGCAAGGTCCTCGGCCGTGGTGATCTTGACATTCTGCGCGTCACCGGCGACCAGGTGCACCCGGTGTCCGGCCCGCTCGGCCAGCGCCGCCTCGTCGGTGGCCTCCACCATCCCGCGCGCCAGCGCCAGCGCGTCTCTCAGTATCCCGACTCGAAACGCCTGTGGCGTCTGAGCGAGAAATATCTCATCCCGCGGCAGGGTCCCGATGATAACGCCGTCAGCGTTGCCCCGCTTCACGGTATCGGTCGCCGGCTGCGCCGCGATGGCCGCGCCGTACTCGACGGCGGCGTCCAGCGTCCGCCGGATCAAATCGGCGCTCACCAGTGGCCTGGCCGCGTCGTGGATCACCACGATGTCGGCTCGACTGGCCACGTGCGCGAATGCATTGGCCACCGAATCCTGTCGCCGCGCACCCCCGTCGATCACCGCGAGGGGTTTGACGGTGGTCTTCAGATAGGCTGGAACATCCCCGGCCAGATCGGGGGGAAGCGCCACGACGACCTCGGCGATCCGGTCGTGACGTACGAACGCCTCGACGCTCCGCTGAAGAATGGGGCGTCCACCGAGTGGAAGCAGCTGCTTCGGACGATCGGCGCCAAGGCGAGCACCTCGTCCACCGGCAGCAATGATGGCACTGACATGCACAGGGCAGCCATCTTACCTGAGACCATCGGCGGGCGAGACCGGTCCGATCGTCAGTCCGAACGCGTCGCGCCGGTGAACGCCCTCATGCGGTTCTCTGCCAGATCGATCACGCGGTCGAGATCGCGCGCGTCCACCTCGTGTGGCGCAAAGACGACGATCAGGGAACGGGTGGTGGTCGTCGTCACCATCGTCCGCGCCGAGTCAGACGTGGGATTGCCAAACGCGCCCAGGTCGTCGGCCAACGCGATCCGCCCGCCGACGTGCACGTCGTCCTTGCGAATGCCGGGGTACGACTCACCCTCCGCGCCGAGTCTGAGAACGACGTCGCCGACGATGTGCGACGCGTCGTAGAGACCGAACGGTAAGGACCCGGGCAGGAATAACTTGCTCGTCGTGGCCACCGATGCATCCCACCGGG
>JAQBVV010000031.1 GCA_027622905.1 Acidobacteriota bacterium | reverse complement strand
CGGCGTATTGCGCCCATCTCTATCGAAACAATGGGCTTCTGCAGATTCGGGGTGGGGAACTTCAGCCTAACGGTTGTATCATCGTCGGCGCGTCAACGCTCCTTCGGAGGCTCCATGTCAGAACCCTGGAAAACAGACAAATGGTTCACCAGTCCCTGGAACTTTCTGCCAGAGGTGACCAAGCACGACAACTTCCCCGCGAACATCAGGATCCACGACGTCACCCTGCGTGACGGCGAGCAACAGACCGCCGTCGTCTTCCGCCGCGAAGAGAAGGTGGCCATTGCCAAGAAGATCGATGCCCTCGGCATTCCTCGGATCGAAGCCGGCATGCCCGCCGTCTCGGCGCAGGACAAGGCCGCCATCTCCGACATCGCCGCGCTGGGGCTGAAAGCCGAGATCTTCGGCTTCGCCCGCTGCATCCCCTCCGAGGTGCAGGTGGTCAAGGATTGTGGCTGCACGGGCATCGTCATCGAGATCCCGGCCAGCGATCACATGATCCAGAACGGCTACGGCTGGAAGATCGAGCGAGCGATGAAAGCGTCGATAGAAACGACGCTCGCCGCCAGGGAGGCTGGGCTCTACACGGTCTTCTTCACGATCGACTCAACACGGACCGAGCTCAACCGCTTCCTCGACATCGTCGAGCAAGTGGCCACCGAGGGCCACATGGATGCGCTGGCAATCGCCGATACGATGGGCGTCACGACGCCGGCCGCGATCGACTACGTCGTCAGGAAGGTGATCGACCGACTGAAGAAGCCGGTGGAAATCCACTGCCACCAGGACTTCGGCCTCGGTGTCGCCAACTCGATCGCCGCGCTGGCCGCGGGCGCGTCGGTGGCGCACACCACGGTCACCGGCCTCGGCGAGCGCGCCGGCAACGTGCCGATGGAAGACGTCGTGCTGTCGCTGCTCACCTTGTACGGCAAAGATATGGGAATCAAGACGGAACGGTTCGTCGAGGTGTCGAAGTTCGTCATGGATCTCGCCAAGGTCAAGCAGCCGCCAAACCGGCCGATCGTCGGCGACAGGCTCTACGACATCGAATCGGGCATCATCGCGGGCTGGTTCCGGCTGGCCCGGAAGGATCACCCGCTCGAGTACATCCCGTTTTCGCCGGAGCTGGTCGGCCAGACGCCGGTCAACGTCGTGCTGGGCAAGAACAGCGGACCGCCCTCGATCGAGGAATGGTGCGAGAAGCTGGGTATCACCGCCACCGACGAGGAGAAGATGGCAATCTTGCAGGGCGTGAAGGCGAAGTCGTTCGAGAAGAAAGATCTGCTGACGCCCGAAGAGTTCAAGGCGATCGTCGACGGCGTGCTGCAAAAGGCGCCAGCCTAGCCAGGCCCAAGCTGGCCTTGGCGAAGTGAGGTCTCTGGCCCTTCGGCCGGAGACCTATTTTGTCGCTTCGCCGCCCTCGACGATCACATTCTCGACGATCCCTCCGCCGTTACGACGAAATGCCGCCGCGTCCCGGTACTCCGGCGACTCGAAGCAGGCAACGGCCTGCTCCATGGTCGGAAACTCGATGACGATGAACCGGTGGAAATCCTCCGGACCTTCCATGATCTGGTACCGTCCGCCACGCGCCAGCACGGTGCCGCCGTAGCGCTTGAGAATACCCGGCACCTGATCCGTGTATTTCTTGTACGCCACCGGATCGATGACTTTCGCGCGCGCGACCCAATACGCCGACATGCTCGTTCTCCTTCGGAGCCCGATCAGGCTCGCTCCACGTCATTGTTCACACTGTCGTCCGCGGTCGGCTCGCCGGAAGGAAAGGGCGCGGCCTCCAACGTGGCCACGTACGCCCTCGCCCACCAGTGCACGTCAAATTCGCGTACCAAGGCCATGAGCCGCGCGTGTCGCCTGCGGCGCTCCTCCAGCGGCATGTGGAGCGCCTGCTGGATCACGTCGGCCGTGCCGGCGGTGTCGTAAGGGTTGACCAGCAGCGCGTCGGTCAGTTGCTCGGCGGCGCCGGCAAACCGCGAGAGCACCAGCACACCCGGGTCGTCCGGATCCTGGGACGCCACGAACTCCTTGGCAACCAGATTCATACCGTCGCGCAGTGGCGTCACCAGTGCCACCCGGCTCGCGGCAAACAAACCGGGCAACCGGCGCCGCGCCACCGAGCGGCGCATGTAGCGCACCGGCATCCAGTCGAGTTCTCCGAAATCCCCGTTCAGCGCCCCGCACAGGCTCTCGAGCTGTGACCGGATGTCGGCATAGGCTTCGACGTTCTCGCGAGAGGGCGCCGCCACCTGGATCAGCGTCGCGCTTTGCCGATTTTCGGGGTACCGCTCGAGCAATCGACGGAATGCGAGCATTCGCTGCGGCAAACCCTTGGAGTAGTCGAGTCGGTCCACGCCCACCAGTACCTGGCGCTTCGAGTACTGCTCGCGCATCATGGCCGCCATCCCCTGGGAGTCCGGCTCACGGGCCATCGCCTGGAGTCTGTCGACGTCGATACCGATCGGGAACGCGCGAACGCAGGTCGTGCGGCCATACGCCCCGACACGATCCCTGTCCTGGCGCTGTCCCCCACTTTCTGCCTCGACGTAGTCCGCAAAGTGGTCGGCATCCATTTGCGTCTGGAAACCCACGAGGTTGTAGGACATCAGCGATCGCATCAGCCGATCATGCTGAGGGATTGCCGCGAGGATGGTCCGCGGCGGCAGGGGGATGTGCAGAAAGAAACCGATGCGATGGTCGCACCCCAGCGCGCGCAGCTCGGCTGCCATCGGAATCATCTGGTAGTCGTGCACCCAGATGATGTCCCCGGGCCTCAAGAGCGGAAGCAGCTCCTGCGCCATCAACCGGTTGACGCGGCGATAGGCTTCGACATCGGCCGAGTCGAAGTCGGCCAGGTCCAGCCGGTAGTGAAACACCGGCCACAGCACGCCGTTGGAATATCCCAGGTAATACGCGTCGTGGTCCGCGCGCGACAAACCGATCGTCGCCAGGGTCACTTTGCCGGCCCGTTGCAAATGCAGCCCCCCGCTGGGATCGTCGGTGATCTTGCCGTTCCAGCCGAACCACAGTCCTCCACTGGTGTTCAGCAGCTCGCCCAGGGCGACGGCCAGGCCGCCCGCCCCCAGCTTGCGCGGGTCAGCCACCCGGTTCGACACCGCCACCAGTCGGCCGGCCATCAGCGCACCCTCAAATGACGGACTCCCAGGGCCGTGACAGGCGGACCGCGCCGTTGATCAGCCCGACCATCGAATAGGTCTGCGGGAAGTTTCCCCACATTTCGCCGGTCACCGGGTGGGTGTCCTCGCTGAGCAGGCCGACGTGGTTGCGCGCCGCCAGCATGGCCTCGAAGATGGCCAGTGCCTGGTCACGTCGGCCGATGCGGGCCAGCACGTCCAGGCGCCAGAAGCTGCAGATATTGAACGCCGTCTCCGGCACACCAAGGTCGTCGGGATATTCGTAGCGGCGCATGTAGGGACCGTCGCACAGCGCGGCCTCCAACGCGTCAACGGTGGATACGAAGCGCGGGTCCATGGGGTCGATGAAGCCGACCTCGGCCATCAACAACACACTGGCGTCGAGGCCTTCGCCGCCCAGGCTCTCCACGAAAGCGCCGCGCTTCTCGTTCCACGCTCCGGACAGCAGGCGTTCGCGGATCTGCTTCGCGTGTTTGTACCAGTAGGCGGCACGGCTCTTCAGGCCCAGATGACGGGCGATCTTCGCCAGCCTGTCGCACGCCGCCCAGCACATCAGCACCGATGAGGTATGGACCCTGGTCCTGGTGCGCAACTCCCACATGCCGGCGTCTGGCTGGTCGTGCACGCGCACGGCCAGTTCGCCCACAGCCTCGAGCCTGCGGAACTCTGCCTCGCCGGCCGGGTGAAGCAGGCGCCGGTCGTGGAAAGACTGACCGGCGCCGAGAACGATGTTGCCGTAGACGTCGTGCTGGAAATGCTCGTGGGCCTGATTGCCGCGCCTCACCGGCCCGTGGCCGCGGTAGCCGGGCAACCCGGGCACGAGCGATTCGACCGTGTGCCGCTCAAGACCCACGCCGTAAAGTGGCTGCACGTGACCGTTTTCGGCGTGCGAGACGGCGTTGCGCAGCCAGCGCAGATAATCCTCCATCGTCCCCACTTCGGACAGACTGTTGAGCGCCCGCACGACGAAGAACGCGTCGCGTAACCAGCAGAACCGATAATCCCAGTTTCGCTGCGAGCCCGGGGCCTCCGGGATGCTGGTGGTCAGCGCGGCGACGATCGCGCCGGTATCTTCGTGTACGCACAGCTTCAGCGTGATGGCGGCACGGATCACCACGTCCTGCCACTGGAGCGGCAGCGCTAGACGGCGCACCCACTGGCGCCAGTACTGCAGGGTTTCCCGCTCGTAGGCCTCCGCCATCTCGTCTGGAGCGAGGTCGGGCGATTCGTCCGGGCCCAGCACCAGGCTGACCGGCTCGGTGACCACGAAGGCCTGCTCCTGCAGCACGAAAGCCAACGGGGCGGATGTGGTCAGACGGAGCACCTGGTCCGGACCCACGAAACGCACATGGTGACTGCCCTGGGTGAGGCGCGGTTCGACCGTGCCCCAGGCGAAGCGCGGCTTGACGCGCACGACGATGCGTGGCGCACCGGCCAGCACTCGCACGCGACGCACCAGCATCAGCGGGCGGTACATGCGTCCGCGCACAAGGAACCGGGGCGCGAAGTCGGAGATCTCTATGGCCTGCCCCTGGGTGTCCCACAGGGTGGTGCGCAGCACCGCGGTGTTGTCCGCGTAATGCTGCTCGCTGCGGGCGAAGTCCTCGATCTCAATTGCGAACTCACCCGCGCCGGGTTCACTCGCCCCCAGCAGGGAATGAAAGACGGGATCGCCGTCGACCCGCGGCATGCAACTCCAGACCACCGTGCCGTACAGGTCCACCAGCGCGCTGACAGCGCAGTTGCCGATGACGCCGAGGTTCAGCGATGGGGTCGCCGCCGCCCTCATCCTGCGACCCCGGTTACACGAGAGGCCGCTCCTGACGTCTGCGCCACCTGCGCCAGGAGCCACTCCCGCAGGCGCTCCGGATCGGCCAGGCGATGGGCCGCGATCGTTTCGCCAGGACCGACCTTGACCGCCACCCCGCCCAGAGACTGCACCGTGTCGAAAGCGTCTTCGTCGGTGACGTCGTCGCCGAAGAACCACGGGCGCCGGCCCGCAAACGGCGACTCCGCCATGAAGGCCTTGATCGCCCGGCCCTTGTCGGCGGCGGCCGGCTTGAGTTCGACCACTTTCTTTCCGTGCAGCACGACCATCGGTACCGTCTCGACCGCGTCACGCGCGAACGTCATCACGGCCAGGCACGCCGCTTCCAGTTCATCAACGCCTCGATAGTGCAGGGCCAGCGCACCGGGCTTGTCTTCCAGCCGCGCTCCGGGATGGTCCGCACACCAGGCGCGCAGGACGGCGGCGGCCGCTCGGAGGTCTGGAAGGGGCAGACGCGTGAACCGTCCTGAACCGTCGCGGTGCTCGACGCCATGCACGCCCGCGGCCGGCACAACGACCGGACTCAGGTGCTGATCGATCTCGGCGATAGGCCGTCCGGAAATAACGGCCACGGCACCACGGTTCCGCTGCGAAAGCGCTTGAAGGGCGACAGGCACGGCAGCGTCAACGCGAACCGCCTCTGGTCGGGTCGCGATCTCGGCCAGGGTGCCGTCGAAATCGAAGAAGAACGCGCAGTCGTCTTCTACCTGCGGCAGACTTGGCATCTTCCAACCATAGCCGAAACACGCTCTGAGCGCGTGCGCCGTGACACCCGAACTCCTCCGATCGAACGGGAATTTCCCCGAGCCCCGACAGAACGTGGGGATCCCATCGCCGTCTGTTGATACAGTCCACTGATGGAATGGGTCCAGGAGCTGCTGGTCCGCGGCGCGGTGTGGCTGCCCACCGCTGTGGCCGTCATCGTCACGGCCGTCGTACTGGCCGGCGCTCGCCGAATCCTCATCGTCAACCAGCAGCCACAGGGTCTGGGGGCACGGGCGATCGTCCGGCAGCTCGGCATGCTGCTGCTCACCGTCATCTGCGTCGTCGCCGTGATCCTCACGCTGCCGGTGGGGGACACGGCGCGCGGGCAGCTTCTGAGCCTCCTCGGGCTCGTCACCACCGCAGCCATCGCACTGTCATCCACCACCTTCATCGGTAACGCCATGGCGGGTCTGATGTTGCAGGCCGTGAGGCACATCCGGCCCGGCGATTTCATTCGCGTTGGAGACCACTTCGGCCGCGTCTCTGAGCAGGGAATCCTGCACACCGAGATCCAGACCGAAGACCGCGACCTGACGACCCTGCCGAACCTGTATCTGGTGAGCAATCCGGTCACGGTGGTGCGCTCGTCCGGCACCATCATCTCGGCGTCGGTGTCGCTCGGGTACGAGGTGCCCAGGATGAAGGTCGAGACATTGCTCAGACAGGCGGCGGAGCGCGCGGAACTCGGGGAGCCCTTCGTGCAGATTCTGGAACTCGGCGATTTCTCGGTCCACTACCGGATCGCCGGCTTCCTCCCGGACGCGAAGCACCTGATCACGGCCCGTTCGCGACTTCGCATGATGATGCTCGACTCGCTGCATGAAGGGGGCATCGAGATCGTCTCGCCCACGTACATGAACCAGCGGCAGATGAGGGAGGGACAGGCGTCCGTTCCACCGCTGGAATCGGAGGCGCCGCCGGTGAGCACCCTTCCGGAGGACCAGGGGGAGATTCCCGAGTCATTGATGTTCGACAAGGCTGAGAAAGCCCAGTCGATCGATCAGGCGCGCGAGCAGATGAAGCTCGTGATCGACAGGATCGCCGAGACCAGCAAGGCCAGGGATGGGAGCACGGACGAGGGTCGTCGCGCCCGCCTCGACGCGCAACTCGAAATCCTCGAGCAGCAGAGGGCGCGCTTCGAAGAACAGCTCGAGAGGATGATCGCGGCACAGCAGCCCAAGGCGGCAGACTGAGAGGCGCCAGCCTCGCGATCAGATCTGCGTCATCGAATCAGACGTCGAGTTCCTGCGCCTCCTCGGCCCGCTCCATGATGAAGCGGAAACGCGCCGATGCGTCCTTCCCCATGAGCTCGTTGATCACCCGATCGGTGACGATCTGGTCGGGAATCTCCACCCTCAACAACCGACGCGTCTTCGGATTGAGCGTGGTGTCCCAAAGCACCTTGGGCATCATCTCGCCAAGCCCCTTGAACCGCGTGATCTCGGGATTGCTGCGCCCGTTGGCGTGCTGTTTCAGAAGCCTGTCTCGATGGGCGTCGTCCAGCGCCCAGTGCGTCTCCTTGCCGATATCGATGCGGTAGAGCGGAGGCTGCGCAAGAAACACTCTGCCGTTCGAGATGAGCTGAGGTATGTGACGGTAGAAGAAGGTCAGCAACAATGTCGCGATGTGATGCCCGTCTGAGTCGGCGTCGGCAAGTATCACGATCCTTCCGTATCGCAGTCTGCCCAGATCGAAGCCCTTGCCCACGCCGCAGCCCAGCGCCGTGACCAGATCGGCAAGCTCCTTGTTCTCGAGCACCTTCGCCAGGGTCAGCCCCTCGGTGTTCATGACCTTGCCGCGAAGCGGCAGGATCGCCTGCCTCGTGCGGTCGCGCCCCTGCTTCGCTGATCCCCCGGCCGAATCGCCCTCGACCACGAACAGTTCGCTGTCCTCGCGCCCCGCACCGGTGCAGTCGCTGAGCTTCCCTGGGAGATTCAGCCGACCGGACGTCGCTGTCTTCCGCGTGACCTCGGCTTGCGCCGCGCGGCTCGCCTCGCGCGCGCGGGCGGCCAGAATGGCCCGGCCGACGATCGCCTCGGCGGTGCTGCGATTGTGATTGAGCCAATGCTCCAGCGCTGGCCGGACGGCGGAGTCAATCGCCGAGGTCAGTTCCGGGTTGTTGAGCCGGTCCTTGGTCTGACCCTGAAACTGGGGCTCCTGGATGAAGATACTCACCACGCCGGTCAGCCCTTCCCGAATATCCTCGGCCACCAGCGTCACGCCCTTCGGAGCGAGCGCATGCGTTTCGATGTAGTTCCGCACGGCCTTGCCCAGTCCGGCGCGCAACCCGTTCTCGTGCGTTCCGCCAGAGCCCGTCGGTATCCCGTTGACGTAGCTCCGGACGTGCTCGTCGGTCGACTCCGTCCACTGCAACACGAGATCGAGCCTCGGGTCGCCTTCCCGGGTCTGGGCGAACGGCATGTCGTGGACCGGCTTGGCGCCGCGCTCCGCGACGATCTTCTTCAGGTAGTCGGACAGGCCCTCTTCGTGATGAAAGACCTCCTTCGAGCGATCCACCTCATTCTCGAACGTCACGCGAACGCCCTTGTGGATGTAGCTGGCTACCTCGAGACGTTCGCGGATCGTGGCGGGATCGAACTCGATCTTCGGAAAGATGGTCGGGTCTGGATGAAAGAACACCGCCGTGCCGGTACCGCGCGCGGCACCCGCTTTCTTCAACGGCCCTGTCGGCTTCCCCCGCTTGAACCCGATTTCCCACAGCGCGCCGTCACGCTTGACGCTCGCGCGCAACTCGGACGACAGTGCGTTGACGACGCTGGCGCCAACGCCGTGCAGGCCGCCGGCTGTCTTGTAGCTGCCGTGCTCGAACTTGCCGCCAGCGTGCAGCACGGTGAAGATGACTTCCAGCGCGCTCTTCTTCGCCGATCGATGTTTGTCGACCGGAATCCCGCGGCCATCGTCGGACACGGTGATCGAGCTACCGTCCGCATGAAGCGTCAGCAGGATGCTGGACGCAAAGCCGTTCATCGCCTCGTCCACGGCGTTGTCCAGAATCTCCCATACGAGATGGTGTAAACCGGCGGTACCCACGCCACCGATGTACATACCCGGACGCTTGCGGACCGGGTCGAGTCCTTCAAGGACCGTGATGTCTTTGGCGGAGTAGCTACTCACCTGCGGTGGCGGCGGGCTCCGCCTTCGTGGTCTTCCGCGCTCGCGGCTTCGCCCGCTTTCTCGCTCCTGAAGGGCTGGCCGGCTTGACCGATTTCGCCGCCTTCCGTGACCCAGGTTGCTTCGTTGTCGCTCCGGCGGCGGTCTTCGCCTTCACCGCCCTTTTCCGGCGCACGCGCTTCCTTGGTGCCACCGCTCCGGTTGCCGTCTCCGCATCGTCCACGGCGGCCGAGCCCGTGTCGGCCTGAGTCGCATCGACCCCGGTGGCGGTATCCTCATCCGCATCGCCCGCGCCCCTGGCACCGGCCGGTTCGGACTCGTCGAGAGCGCCGCCACCCGCGCCTGCCGGCACTCCCTCGGCGGGCGTGGCACTTGCGAGAGCCGCCAGCTTCGGGCCCGAAAACACGCGAACCGCACCCTGGCGATCCCGCTCCACCCGCAGCACGCCTTCCTTGCCTGCGGCGCGAAGCAGATCGCCAACCGACGCGAACCCGTAGTTCTTCTCATCGAATCCTTCGATCGCGCTGCGCAGGAACTGCTTCGCCTGGCGCGCGTACATCGGCCAGCGCGGCGGCGGCGCCGCTCCACCGAATGCGTTCAGCACGGCTCGAATCCCGTCCTGCATGGTCATGGGCGAGACGGGTAACGCGTCCTCGTCGTCCTGCATCGTCATCGGCGAGACGCGTAACGCGTCCTCGTCGTCCTGCATCGTCATCGGCGAGACGCGCAACGCGTCCTCGTCGTCCTCCACGTCGATGGCTGGAGTCGCGGGCCGTGGTGTGGCGGCAGCTCCCCGTGACCTGCGCGACCTGGTCTTGGCTGGCGGCGCGGCCTCCGCCGGAGCCGCCGCCTCTGCAGGCGCCGCACCATCGTCTCGAACCTCGACGAGCATGCTGCGACCGGCGTCACGCAGTGTCACGAACCCGGCCGCCGCCACCTTTTCCATGAAGTCGCGGAAGCTGCCGGCGCCGTATTCCCGCTCCGAGAAGGTCGAGTCGAGCTGCAACAACGTGCTTTTCAGTAGACCGAGCTGCGGGTTCACCGAGCGGTCGGACAACACCTTGAGCGCCCGCGTGATCAGCGGCACCGCCTTGGTGACCGGGCTCGTGCCGACCGCGGGCTTCGCACCGCGTCCGGCCGGGCGGCCCCTTGTACCGACAAGATTCTCGTACGCGACAAACTCGTCGCAGTTCTGCTGCATGGTCGCGCTGGTGAACTGGCGTCCGCCGACGACGATGACCTTGCGGCCGTACTGCTTGAGCTTCTCGACCAGCGAGATGAAGTCGCTGTCGCCACCGACGATGACGAACGCATTGATATGGTCGTGCGTGAAGGCCATCTCGAGCGCGTCAAGGGCCATCGTGATGTCGGCGCCGTTCTTGTCGCCGCCAGGCGTCATGTTCCGCTGGACCATCCTGATCGCGTGCTGCGTCAGCTGGCGGCTGTGATCGCCCGCCCGCTTCCAGTCGCTGTAGGCGATCTTGGTGACGATCTCGCCGCGCTCCTTGATGGCCTCGAGGACGAGGCCGATGTCGAATTGACCGCCGATCGTGCTCCTGACACCGATCTCGACGTTGTCGAAATCGATGAACACGGCGATCCGGGTGCTACGTGTATCTGTTGTAACGTTCATTGATCTTTCGCGCGTCTGGCGACGCAGATTGAAATGCTCCTGGGCGGAGCTGAGTTGTGGGGCGTTCCTGACAGTATACGCCAGCGACAGCTCTAGTCGGGATTCAGCGGCTCTGGGTTCTCGACGTCCGCGGGAATCACGCGGCTGAACCGGCCACGTTGCAGCAGCTCCCGCCCCTTGCCACCGCGACCCGTGATCTCGTATTTTGCTGTGCTAATCGTCTGTTCGCTGCCCCGACTCGTTTCCACCCGCATCAGATCACGATCGCCACGGGACGCGACGAAGCCGAGTACCCGATCATCGCCAGACAGCTTGATCAGGATCACCCCTTTGCCAGGCCCGGATAGATAGTTCACCTCGTCGGCGCGGCACAGCATGGCGCGCGCCGCCCGGGTGGCGGCGATCACGACCTCCGCCCCCGTGACCTGTGCGACACCCACGACCTCCGCCCCCTGTGCCGGACGCGCATACCGGCGTCCGGCGCGCGTGCTCGGCTCGACGAAAGACTCGAAGCCGAACCGCAAGCTATAACCGTCACTGGTGACGGCCAGGGCGTGCACCGGCGGCGTATCGCCGTCCTTGGGCGCAACGATACGGCCCGCCACGCGCTCGTCGAGGCTGAACGCGCCGATCACGCGCTCGCCATCTCGGAACTTGAACAGTTTCTGCACTGGCTCGCCGTATCCGGTGGACGCCGGCACGTCGATAATCCGGGAGGTGTAGGCCACGCCAAGATTCGTCAGCAGCACGATCGTGGCGCGCGTACTCCCCGGTAACACCGCCAGGACGCCGTCGCCCTCCCGCAGACGCGTCGTCGACAGATCCCGTACTTCTTTCTGCCGCTTCAACCAGCCGTCCCGCGACACGATGACGACGTTGTCCTCATCGACGATGAAGTCGTCGGCCGTGAACTGCACATCCTCGGCGGCCTCGATCAGCGAGCGTCGGGCGTCCGCCTTTCCCGCGTACGCCTTGTGAATCTCTCCGATCTCGTCGCGCACGATCTTCCAGCGTCCCTCATCGTTCTTGAGCAGTCCGCTGATCTCTCGAGCGCGCTTCCGCTTGTCGGCCAGCTCTTTTTGAATGACGAGGATTTCCAGTCTGGCGAGCCGATACAGCTTCAGCTCCAGGATCGCGTCGGTCTGCTCGGCGTCGAGTCCGAAGCGCTTGATGATCTTCGAGGCGGCGTCGGCTTTTCCGTCTGACTTGCGAATCAGCTTGAGAATCTCATCGAGCGCGTCGAAGACCTGTTCGAACCCTTCGAGGACGTGGATGCGCTTCTGCAGCGCGAGCAGTTCGTGATCGAGCCGACGCGTGACCACATCGAGACGAAAGTGAAGGAAGTGCCAGAGAATCGCCTTTAGGTCCAGGCGTTCGGGTCGGCCGACATCCTCGTTCTCGGTCGGGATCAGGCACGTCAGGTTGACGGCAAAGTTGGACTGCAGCGGCGTGTGCTTGCACAGGTACGCCATTACCATCTGTGCGTCGGCGTCCTTCTTCAGCTCCAGCTCGATCCGGACATCGTCGGTCGACACGTCCCTCACATCGAGCAGCGGAGGCAACGCCCGTGACAGCACCACGTCGGCGATACGCTCGACCAGGGTGGCCTTGTTCACGGCGTAGGGGATGCTCGTGATGTAGATCTTTTTCCCACCTCGCGGTGCGGGTCCCTCCTCCCATCTGCCACGCAGACGCACGGTCCCCGAACCGGTCCTGTAGATCTCCATCAGCTCATCCGTCGAGTTCAAGATCTGTCCGCCCGTCGGAAAGTCAGGACCTTTCACATAGCGACAGAGCTGGATACTGCTGAGGTCGGGATCGTCGAGCAGCTTCACGAGCGCGGTGCAGATCTCACCAAGGTTGTGCGGCGGCACGTTGGTCGCCATGCCGACGGCGATGCCGGTGGCGCCATTGACCAGCAAATTGGGAATACGCGCCGGCAGCACCACGGGCTCGGTTTTCGTCCCGTCGTAGCTCGGTTTGAACGGCACCGTCGATCGATCGATCTCCACGAGCATCTCATCGGCAATTCGCGCCAGGCGACACTCGGTGTACCGCATCGCGGCGGCGCTGTCGCCGTCGAGCGATCCGAAATTGCCCGACCCATCGACGAGCGGGTAGCGAAGCGAAAAGGGCTGCGCCATCCGTACGAGTGTCTCGTAGAGCGCCGCGTCCCCATGCGGATGGAAGCTCCCCATCACGTCGCCCACGACCTTCGCGCACTTGCGATGCCGCGCGTCCGCCGTCAGGTTCTGCTGCCACATCGTGAAGAGGATTCGCCGCTGCACAGGCTTGAGTCCGTCCCGAACATCAGGCAACGCGCGCGACGTGATCACCGAGAGTGCGTAGTTGAGATACCGACTCTGGGCAGCTTCGTGCAGAGCGACCGCATCGTCCACGCCCCCGGGTGGCGGTCCATCCGAATCGGCAGTGTCGGGGAGATCGAACAGGGAGGGTGACGACTTGCGGGAAGTGCGTGCCAAGGATTGTGGGCTCCGTGTCACCGCGGCCACGCGGCCAGGGTCACACTCGACACATCTTATCTCGGGTTCTCAACAGTTCGCCGATTCATCCGACGGATCGAGCACCGCGTGACGAGCTGACGCCGAGGTATTATCCGCCCAGCCACGTGACGTCGCCATTCTCGCCAAAGACACTTGCGTTCCTGCGCACGCTTGCGCGTCACAACGACCGCGACTGGTTTCGGCTACACAAGCCGGAGTACGACGCCCACGTGCGCGGTCCGATCGTGGACCTCATCGCTCGGCTCGCCGTCGATCTCCGCGCGTTCGCGCCCGAACTGATCGCCGACCCGAGGGTGTCGCTCTACCGGGTGTACCGCGACACAAGGTTCAGCGCTGACAAGTCGCCGCTCAAGACCCACGTCGCCGGACACTTCCCGTCGAAGGACCTCTCGCGGGGTCGCGGCGCAGCGCTGTACCTCGAGGTATCGCCCAGACGGGTGCGTATCGGCGGCGGGCTGTACATGCCAGCACCGTCCGATCTGCGGCTGATCCGGGAGCACATTGCGAGTCGCCACCGGGCGCTGCACCGGATGGTCGTCGGCAAGGCGTTTCGCGAAGCCGTTGGCGCGTTGTCAGGAGCAAAGCTGGCCAGCGCACCGAAGGGATACGCCGTGACGCACCCGGCGATCGCGTACCTTCGCTTCAAGCAGTTTCTGGCGGGCAGGGAGCTTGAGCCTGGTGTCGCCACCACGGATTCCTTCTACCCTGAGCTCCTGCGCACCTTCCGCGCTGTCGCGCCGCTGGTGCGCTTCCTGAACGCCCCGCTCATCGCCGGAGCACCGGCAGGGCTGAGCGACATCCCGTTCGTTCGCAGGCGCTGATTTGAAGGGGTCTCGCAGCCTCGTCGCTGGTGGCCGCAGAGGGGGCGATCATGCGATCCCGGGTGTCGCTGTCGGCTGGAGCGCGTCCGCCAGGTCCCGAGCGAGGCGGTCGGCATCGCGGGGCTGCAGCGCAGAAACCGTGAGCCGGATGGCGGGCCCGGTCTGAAGCCGGAATCGCTCCCCCGCAGTCACTGCCCAGCCCCGGTCCGCCATGACGCGAAGCACGGTCGCCTCGTCGAGCACCGGCACCCAAACGTTGAAGCCCGAGCGACCAGCCGCCTGAACACCTCTGGCGCGCAGGGCCGCGAGGAGGGCACTGCGCCTGTGCCCATAGATTTCTCCTGCCCGGGCAAGACGCCGTCCGCTCGACGGATCGGACCAGAGCATCAGGGCCAGCTTCTGGAGGATGTGGCTGACCCACCGCGATCCCAGGGCCTGGCGCCCCCGGACCCTGGCGACCGTCACCGGATCGCCCGCCATGACGGCCACCCTGAGGTCGGGACCGAGGAACTTCGACGTCGAGCGCACAACGGCCCAGTGCTGCCGGGTTGGCTCGACCAGGGTGTGCATCGCGACACCAGCCACCGGTCCGGCGCAGTCGTTCTCGACCAGCACGGTGCGGGGAAAGTCCCGCAGAACACGACGTAGCTGGTCGGCGCGTGCGGCACTGATGGCGGCGCCGGTCGGATTCTGCGCGCGGGGGGTGACAATGGCCGCGCCACAGCCGTGGCGGAGTGCCGCGGTGAAATCGTGTGGCAGCGGACCATCGTCGTCCAGCGCGCATGGCACGGTGATGAAGCCGGATGCCGTGACCAGATCGAAGATGCCTGGAAACGACGGATCCTCGACAACGACGCGGTCGCCCGGTCGAAGGTGGGCCCTCAGCACGCGCTCGATTCCGTCCAGCGCCCCGCTGAGCACGGCAATCGACTGACCCGGCACACCATCGGCCTCGAACTCGCTGCACGCAAAGGCCAGGAGTGCCGGGTGTTCGGGCTCGGCTCCGTAGAGTCGGCCCTCGGGCTCGATCAGTTGCATCGCGGACCCAATGGGCGCCAGGAGTGCCGGGTCTGGGTTACCTGTCGCCAGGTCCACCGCACCTGGAGGCAACGGCGACTGTGCAACGGGGGCTAGCACAGCCGGCTGTACAACGGAGGCCGGCGCGACGAGGCCAGCGGCGACACGGGTCCCTCGCCTGCCAGCACCTGACGTCAAACCCCTTGCTCGTAACAGCTTGTAGGCAGCCGAGACCGTCGCCGGACCGACGCCGAGGGTGAGGGCCAGCTCTCGAACCGTCGGGAGAGCGTCGCCAGAGGCTTTCTCGCCAGCGTACAGGCTGCGCTCTATGGAAGCGGCGATAGCCGCGGCTGTGCGGCCCGAAACGTTCATATTGTTCTATTACATTATATATTTTGTACTACTACATATCTAAATATGCGCCTCTGGCTGGCAACACTTCCCATTGGGTCCAGTTTTTGGGGGACAATGGCCTGATGTCATCGGATCCTGCTCGAGAGTACCGTGCGCGTCTCGCAGATCGCCAGGCGGCCGAACTGGACCTGGCAAGGCGCGAGCAGATCTTCAGCTACGCTCGGCTGGGCACCTTCGCCGCGGCCGGAGTACTGGCGGTCCTCTGGTTGCGTGGCGCCGCGCCAGGCTGGTGGCTTGCCGCTCCCGCCCTCGCCTTCGCCCTCCTCATGCACAGGCACGACCGCGTGATCCGGGAGCTTCGGACCGCTCGCCAGTCGATCGTCTTCTACCAGCGCGGACTGGGACGAATCGAGGACCGGTGGGCTGGCCAGGGCGAGCCGGGCGAGCAGTTTCTCGACGATCACCATCTGTACGCGAACGACCTTGACCTCTTCGGCCGAGGCTCGCTCTTCGAGCTGCTGTCGATCGCGCGTACCCGGGCAGGCGAGGCGCAGCTGGCGGAGTGGCTCAAGACGCCCGCGTCTGCAGACGGGGTGCGGGAACGACAGGAGACGGTGACGGAACTGACGCCCGCGCTCGATCTGCGCGAGGCCCTCGCAATCGCCGGAGCCGACGTCGCAGCCACGGGCATCGACACCGACGTGATCATCGGCTGGGCTGAGCGAGCGCCGGTGCTCGGCGCTCGCTGGTTGCGCGGAATGGCAACAGGTCTGACGGTGTGCGCTGTCACCGCCGCGGCGTGGATGGGGATCACGGGGAACTATGCCTACCTGGTTGCGGTGCTCCTGCTCGAGGCGGCCTTCGCTATTCCGCAGCGATCGCGCGTGCTGCGAGCGCTCCACGCAGCCGACGCCCCGGCGCGCGATCTCGATGTACTCGCGCACGTCCTCGATCGCCTCGAAGGCGAAGAGTTCACATCGGCGCGGCTGACCCTGCTCAGTCGTCAGCTCGGCACTTCCGATGTGCCGGCGTCGGTCGCCATCCGCCGGCTTCATCGGCTCGTTGAACTGCACGACTGGCAGCACAACCAGTTCTTCGCTCCGGTCGCGGCTGCGCTCCTGTGGGGGACGCATCTGGCCTGGGCGATCGAAGCGTGGCAGCGCCGGCACGGCCGAGAGGTGCGGACGTGGCTATACACGGTCGGCGAGTTCGAAGCACTCAGTTCTCTGTCAGCGTACCGGTTCGAACACCCGGCCGATGTGTGGCCCGAGATCGTGACCGACGGCGCGGGCTTCGACGGTGTGGGGCTTGGCCATCCGCTTCTCCCAGCAGCGCGGATGGTGCGCAACGACGTTCGGCTCTGGGGGGACACTCGCCTGCTCGTCGTCAGCGGTTCGAACATGTCCGGCAAGAGCACGCTGCTCAGGACTGTCGGGGTCAACGCCGTACTGGCCCTCGCGGGAGCCCCCGTTCGCGCCGCGGCGCTGCGCATCACGCCGCTCGCCATCGGAGCGACGCTCCGCATCCAGGACTCGCTTCAGGAGGGACGGTCGCGCTTCTTTGCCGAGATCACGCGCATCCGGGACATTTCGGACACCGCTCGCGGTCGGGTGCCGCTCCTGTTCCTCCTTGACGAGCTGTTCCACGGCACCAACTCGCACGACCGGCTGGCCGGCGCCTCCGGCACGCTGCGCAGCCTCCTGGAACACGGTGCCATCGGCATGATCACCACGCACGATCTGGCCCTCACGGCCGTGGCTGACGGCCTCTCTCCGCGTGCGATCAACGTGCACTTCGAGGATCACTTCGACAACGGTGAGATCCAGTTCGACTACCGCATGAAGCCCGGCCCGGTCACGCGGAGTAACGCGCTGGCGCTGATGCGCGCCGTTGGACTCGACGTCGAGGAGACCTGACGCTGACGAGGCAGGGAGCCGCATCGGATGTGACTCCGCGAAAGCTGATGGCGTAATCTTGACGGGTATGTTTTTCACTCCACGTGTTCGGTCGCAGCGTGTGATCGGGGTTCTCCAGATGCGAGGGCTAGCAGCATCGGCAGCGCTGATGACGCTGCTCGTGAGCGCACCGCCTGCGAGCGCCCAGGTGAGTCCATCCCCCGAGCGCGCGCGGATGACGGCCGTCAGGATGACAGAGGGTGAGTCCATTACCCTTGACGGCGAATTGAACGAGTCGGTCTGGCAACGTGCCGTGCCGGCCGGCGATTTCGTTCAGCAGATTCCGCAAACCGGGGCGCCGGCCACCGAACGCACCGAGGTCCGGATCGCCTACGACCGCACGACGTTCTACATGGGCGTCACCTGTTTCGATAGCGAACCCGACAAGATGCTGCGGTATCAGATGCGTCGTGATCAGTTCCTGTCAGCCGACGACCGGTTCATGTGGGTCATCGATCCCTTTCTGACCGGGCAGGGCGGGTACCACTTCGAGACGAACCCGTCCGGCCTGATGGGTGAAGGCCTGCTGGGCCCGGCCGGCTACAACCGAAACTGGGACGGCATCTGGACCGAGAGCGTGCGCCGCACCGACAACGGATGGACCGTCGAAATAGCGATCCCCTTCAGCACGCTGAACTTCGATCCCAACGCGACGGAATGGGGAATCAATTTTCTGCGCACGGTCCGCCGCAAGGGTGAAGACAGCCTCTGGACCGGATGGGCATTGAACCAGGGACTCTTTCGGTTCTCGAACACGGGCCTGGTCGAGGGGCTGAACGAGGACATCACCCAGGGGCTTGGACTCGACATACGACCGTACGCGCTGGCATCGGCCGCCGCATCACCCGTCACCGGCCAGCCGGACACAACCGTCGACGGCAAAGTCGGCCTCGATCTCTTCTACAGCATCACGCCAGGGTTGCGATCGAACTTCACCATCAACACCGACTTCGCCCAGACGGAGGTGGATCAGCGAGCCGTCAACCTGACGCAGTTCGCGCTGTTCTTCCCGGAGAAGCGCACGTTCTTTCTCGAGGGGTCGAACTTCTTCGACTTCGGAAGCGTTTCTGGAACGGGCGTCGGCGATGCGTTTTCGCGACCGGCCGACAACTCCCTCCTGCCCTTTTTCAGTCGCCAGATCGGCCTGGATGAGAACGCCAATCCGCAGAAGGTCAACTACGGCGTCAAGGCGATCGGCCAGATCGGGAACAACACCGACGTCGGGGCGCTGCAGGTGCAGACGGCCAACGACCCCGAAGCCGGCATCGCAGGCGAGAACTTCAGCGCCGTCCGCGTCAAGCAACGGTTCCTCAGCCAGTCGTACATCGGCGCGTTGCACACGTCACGAGATGTTCGGGGCGAGGCATCGCCGATGCTGCAGACTGCGGGCCTGGACTTTCAGCTTGCCACGTCCACCTTCCTGGGCTCGAAGAACCTGTCGATGAGCGGCTTTGGCCTCGTGACGACGAATCCGCTGGATACCGGGAAGAACGCGGCCTACGGCGCGCGAGCGGACTATCTCAACGATCGCTGGAACACTGGCATGGCGTACCGTGTCGTGCAGGAGAATTTTCGTCCGGCGATCGGATTCCTGACCCGGACAAGCGGCTACAAGCGTTATCAGCCGTACCTGAATTTCTCTCCACGGCCGTCGAACAGCAGCATCATACGCCGCATGGGGTTCACCGCCGACGTCGATCTGCAGACGGACTCGAACGATCAGTGGTTGACGCGGATCTGGAATCTGACCCTGTTCAACCTCGACCTGCAATCCCAGGATTCGTTCAGCTTTCTGGTCCTGCCCGAGTACGAACGACTCAACTTCGACTTCCGCGTCAACGCGCGTGACGGCGTGTCACTTCCGAAGGGCGGGGAGTACAACTTCGTCCGGTACCGTCTGACGGCCCAGACCGCCGACCGGCGCGTCATCGCCGTGGTGCCGACGTATGAATGGGGCGGCTTCTATTCCGGCACGCGTCGGCAGCTCTCGCTCGACGTGACGCTGCGGGCGCGTCCCGGCCTGATTTTCTACACGTCAGCCGAACTCAACTCGGTCGATCTTCCGGAGACCGCCTTCACGACGCGAGTCTTTCGGTTTACGCCGGAGGTCGCCGCCGGCCAGTGGGTCTCGCTCGTCAACACGTTCCAGTACGACTCGGTCAGCCGGATCCTCGGATGGCAGTCGCGGTTCCGATGGATCGTCACGCCCGGCGACGATCTGTACGTCGTGTACACCCACAACTGGCTCGACGACGTCGTGCTCGACCGGTTCACGACGCTCAACCGCAGCGCGACGACGAAACTGCTGTACACCAGACGTTTCTGAGCGAGATTCAATGGCGTAGCCACCAACGATCAGATAGGTGGAAGCGGTGTCATAGCCTCAAGACGGGCCCAGACCGAGGACAGGCCCATTCGTGCTACGACCGACTACCAGCGGGCGACGTCCAGCCCTTTGATCTTGAGAAAGCTGCGGAGATCTCGCGTGGCCACACGGTAGTCGAGCCACACGGCGGTGGCGGCAATCATCAGGTCCGCGTCGCCGATGGTGGTGCCGGTGGAGGAGGCCTCCGCGTCGAGCCGCGCGTGCACGCGGGCGACATCAAGGTCGAACGCGACGACCGGTAATTCCGCCAGAAGGTGCTCCACGAAGCGTTCCGCTCGCGTGCGCGCCACGGCGCCTCGCAACCGGTGCACGCCGTGCAGCAGTTCCGAGGCCGTGATCGCTGCTATCGCCACGGCTTCGTCGTCGTCCTCGGCCGCGAGTCGCGCCGGGTCGAGCTGGCCGCGCTCGATGGCGATCAGCACGCTCGTGTCGATCAGCGTCCCCACGGATTGCGCCTGACGCGCGGCTTGTTGTGCGCGGCTGATGCGCGGACGACGCCATCGAGATAGCCGGCGCCTGAACGGGGAAGCCGGCCCACAAGATCCTTGAAGTCCGACATCGTGAACCGCTCCCGCTCGACGGGCACGATTCGAACTGCCGGCTTGCCTCCGCGCTCGACCACGTACGTGGCGCGTTCCTCGCGCACCTGGTCCACGATCCGACCGAAGTTCTTTGCCGCCTCGGTGGCCGAAACTCGTTCGGCGCCAGTGCGTCCCTTGGAGTGCGTGCGCATGATCCGCAGTTTACGTAAACAGAGCATTGTGAGCAAGCCCGCCCTGCCTCTGAACAGGCTGTACCTTCGCCGGTCTGCCTGGTCGTCAGGTCATCCACGTCCGTACCGGCTAGAGCGTTTTTCGATTCGGTGGAGACCGAAAAACGCGGGAAAGCGCTTTTCGAAAAGGCCTAGCCCCTGCGAGAAGCCCTGGACCGAAACGAAAAGCGCTCCAGGCGACGCAGCAGAGTCACGACGGCGTCTCCACCACGACTACAATGACGGGCATGTCCTCCACCACGATGCTGTTCGGCGGGCTGCTTACGGCGCTTGGCGTTGCGAGCTATGTCCTCACAGGTGCTGTCAGCCCCACAGCGCTGATCCCGGCCTGGTTCGGGCTACCGCTGGTGGTGCTGGGATACCTGTCCCGTTCTGAGGCCATGCGGAAGCATGCGATGCATGCGGCCGCGACCATTGCGCTCGTCGGCTTCGGTGGCGCGGTGTTCAGCCTGATGCGGACACCGGCAGGACCGAGCTCGGCGATGGCAACGTTTTCGCAGGCGGCCATGGTGCTGCTGATGGCGGTGTTCGTCGGACTGTGCGTGAGGTCATTCAGAGACGCGCGGCGCGCTCGGAGCGCCAGGGCCTGAGGCCCGCATATGGCGGGACCGTGCGAGCGCGGATTCTGATCTTCCAAGGCTGGTCATCATGAAGTACCTGCTGACGGTGACGCTCTCCCTTTTCGTTCTTGGCATCCAGACCGATCTGTTCGCCCAGGGCGGGCGAGGGGGACTTGCGCCGCAGGGCGGAGGCGGTGACCAACAGGCCGGCGGACGGCAGGCTGGCGGACAACAAGGTAGAGGACAGCAGCCTGGCGCCCGCGGCGCCGCTGAAGACCCGGCCGGCACGGCGACCATCCGCGGCAGGGTACTGGCCACGGACACCGGTGCCCCGGTGCGACGGGCGCAGGTGCGCGCGGTCGCGGCGGGCAGGCGAGGCAACCGGCTCGTGACGACCGACGAGCAAGGGATGTTCGAGCTTCGTGATCTTCCCACCGGGCGGTGGAACGTCACGGCGTCGAAGGCCGGATTCGTCACGATGAGTTTCGGACAACGGCGTCCGTTCGAGGCAGGGCGGCCGATCGAGCTTTCCGGCGCCCAGACCCTGGAACGCGTGGATCTTGTGTTGCCGCGCGGCGCCGCGATCACCGGGCGTCTGGTAGACGAGTTCGGCGACCCTGTCGCACGCGCGCGCGTGCGGGCGCAGCGGTACCAGCTCGTCCAGGGCACGCGCCGCCTCACGCCGGTCGGCGTCACGGCACAGAGCGACGACACCGGCGCGTTCCGCCTGTACGGGCTGATGCCTGGCGAGTACTACGTCAGCGCCGTCCTGAGGGCGCTGCCGGTGGACGACCCGGACGACACGATGAGCTACGCGCCGACGTACTACCCTGGCACCGGCAGTGTCACGGAAGCGCAACCTGTGTCACTCGACCTCGGCGCGGAGGCCAGCGTCAGCTTCGCCTTGATGCCGGTGGTCACGGCTCGTATCACGGGGAGCGTGCTCAGCTCCACCGGAGCCCCCCTCTCGAACGCACGGGTGACCCTGACCGCCGCCAACTCGCCAGGCATGCCGGCGGCCGCTTTTGGTTCCGGCGGCCGGGTCCAGTCGGACGGAACCTTCAGCCTCTCGAACGTGGCTCCCGGTTCGTATACGCTGACCGCCCTCAGCGGCCGCGGTCGAAATGCGGGGCCAGACGCCGAGCGCGGGTCCGCCCCGATCACCGTGGCGGGCGAGGATCTGACAAGCGTCATGGTGATCACAAGCAGAGGTGCGACGCTGACCGGAACCGTCAGCGGCGGATGGGGAACGACGGAGCAGCCACCCACCAGAAGGGTTCGAATCGCGGCGCAGCCGGTACCGTTCGATCCAACGCCGAGGAGTAGGCCTGCGCGCGTCGACACCGACGGCACGTTCACACTGACGAACCTGTTCGGTCCGAATATCCTTCGCGTCAGCGGGCTCCCGTCCGAATGGATGGTCGAAGCCATCCTCGTGGCGGGATCCGACGTGACGGACACGCCGTTCGACTTCAGGCCAAACCAGGCCATCGAACACGCGGAAATCGTGTTGACCGATCGCGTGACGCAGGTGTCGGGGACGGTCAGAGAACGCTCGGGCGCGCCATCGATCGATTTCACGCTCGTCGTGTTTCCAGAGGACGACACGAAGTGGACGCCCCAGTCGCGGTTCGTACGATCGGCCAGGCCCGATCAACAGGGCCTCGTCAAGATTCTCGGCCTGCCGCCCGACGTTCGCTATCTCGCGGCCGCCGTCGACTACGTCGAAGAAGGTGGGGCCAGCGACCCGGCGTTCCTGAACGAGATCAAAGGCCGCGCATCACGGTTCAGTCTCGATCCCGGGGCGTCGGTCACCGTCGATTTGACGCTCGTCGAGCGATGACGCCCACAGGAGGCCGCGGCGAAGGAGAGCCTGCTTCGCCGAAGCTCGCTCGTTTTGCGGGAGCGAAGGAGAGTAGGATGAGTGCGCAGAATGGCCACGCCCCGAACAAAGGACTCAGCCGTGAATGACAAGGTACCGGTCGGCGACGCGCTGGGGATGATCGAAACGCGCGGCCTGATCGGCATGATCGAAGCGGCCGACGCGATGCTCAAGACGGCGAACGTCGTACTCGTCAGCTGGCAGAAGGTCGATGCTGGCCTGGTGACTGCCCTGATCCGCGGCGACGTGGGGTCCGTCAAGGCCGCGACGGATGCGGGGGCGGCCGCTGCTCGCCGGGTCGGCGAACTGGTCGGCGTTCACGTCATTCCGCGGCCGGCCGACGGGATCGAGAAAGTCTTTCCGATCCAGTAGTCCGCCGCTTGCGCTGACGCGCCGCCAGCGGCCGCATCGGCAAGTCCTCTCCGGCCATCAGCAGAGGCTGAGTCGGGCGATCGAGGTCGAACATCCGACCGTCCTCCATCTTCACATACAGCCTGTCGCCACCGATGAACAGCGTCATCGGACCGCCGCCTCCGATCACCTCGTACAGACGAACCGAGAACACGTCCCGCAGCGCGCCGAGCAATCGACGCAATCGCGGGATCGCAAAGCCGCGCCGCCGCAGGTCTGCCAGCATCTGCAGTTCCAGCACGTCCAGCGGAGAATACCGGCGCTCCGTGAAGCCGCCAGCCTCGGTGCGATGTGGCGCGACAGCGGGTTTGAACAACCGGCGGGCATCCCACGATTGGAGTTCACGGGCCGTGAGACCCGTCAACCCGACAACCTCTCTGGAGGTGTAGTGCTTCTTGAGCCTCATAGTCCGGTTCGATCCGGCCGCACCAGGGCCAGGTCAGCAGACTCGCGACCATCGAGAACGAGGTCGGCGACCATCGACGAGGTCACAGGCGCCAGCAGCACGCCACTGCGATAGTGACCTGTGGCGAAATACAGCCCTGGCATCGTCGACGAGGGGCCGATGATCGGCAGCTGGTCTGGGGTCGCGGGCCGCAGCCCGGCACGCGCGCCGTCAAGGACCACTGACGCCGTTGTCGGGACCAGCGCCTCGGCAGCATCGAGCAGCTGGCGGACACCGGCCACGGTCACGCGTGCGTCGAAGCCGACGTCTTCGACCGTCGCACCAACGAGGACACTGCCGTCCTCCCACGGAACCAGATAGGCCGCGGCGCCCCAGATCACGTGTGCGAAGGGCGGTTCGGGAAACCGGAGCTGGAGCAACTGACCACGAACCGGCCGGACAGGCGGCGATACCGCTGGCGACATGGAGATCGAGCCGGACCAGCTTCCTGCAGCGACGATGACCGCATCCGCGGAGAGCGCGTCGGCTGCACCGGGGTCGTCTCCGGTCTCTACCGTCACCTCACCCCCGCGGCGAGCGATGCCGGTCACACGCGCGGTGGACAATGTCGCGCCCTGTCTCGCAATGGCCGCCTGAAGCGCGGACATGAGACTGGCCACGCCGACATACCCCTGATCGGGAACACGCAGGGCACCGCAGACACTCCCGGACAAGGCGGGCTCGAGCGCCCGTGCCGCATCGCCATCCAGACAGGCATGCGACACGCTCGACGCCGCGAGAGCGGCAGCGGCCTCTTTGAGCTGCCGGACCTCATCGCCGGTGCGCGCAACCTGCAGCGTTCCCAGTCGACGGTACTCGACGGGACGCCCCGCATCGGCCGAGACGCGGGAAATGAAACTGTCGTACTGGTGCAGGCTACCGAGGCCGAGTCGAAGGAGGCTTGAAGAATGGCCCTCGATGTATGGTGCCAGGACACCGGCTGACGCCTGCGTGGCGCCCTGGCCGACGCCATCGACGAGACAGACCCGCGCTCCCCGGCTGCCCAGCTCGTACGCGATGGCGGCGCCGACAATGCCGGCGCCGACGATCGTGACCTTCACGCCTCTGATTTTAGTCGGTCGGGCGGTCTGTTGACCGCCGCTGCGAGCGAAGCATTGCTATCCCGCTGGTAGCAATGCGCTTCCAGACCACTAAATTTAGAAGCGGAACTGCATCCCCATCTCGACGCGGCGCGCTTCGGCCGCCGATGTCGCCGTGCCGAAGAAGGGCGACCGCAGGTTGCCGCTGAAGTTACCGTAGTTCACGCGGTTGAACAGATTGGATGCTCGCATGTAGAGTTCCGCTCTGAAACGCTGGCCGACGGCTGCTCCGCCACCGCCGCGGCCTCCGCCACGAGGGCCACCGAACCCGCCGCCGCCGCGACCGCCGCCGGGTCCGCCAAACCCGCCGCCTTCGGGTCCGCCGCCTTCAATGGCGCGCGATCCGCCAAAGTCGAAGGAGCGGGTCACCCGCAGATCGGTCGAAAACCGTGGCGCGCTTCTCTCGGTGTTCCGACCAACGCCAGCTGGCCGATCGTTGCTCACGCCATCGCGGTTGTCATCGCTCCCGGTGGTGATCGTGTAGGGCGCCGCAGACGAATACTGGTTCAACACGTTCGCGCGGATCCCCCACGGGAAGGTGTAGTTCATCACCGAGAAGACCCGATGCCGGATATCGCGGGACGAGGGGCCCCATTCCGCATCCGGGTTCAGGCTGTCGGCCGGAAGCGACGTCGCGTTGTCGGCATGGCTCTTCTCCTGGCCCAGCGTGTAACCGACGTTGAAGAAGATATTCCGATCGGGGATCCGGTAGTTCGCGTTGATTCTCAGGCGATCGGATGCCATGCGCCCCGTCGATTCCATCTGCGTGATCGTGCCCGCGCTCGGATCCGGCCGCACGCCGAACTCGTCCGGTGCGTTGATGTTGCGCGAGCGGAACTGGTTGTACCCGCGCTGCCACTGATACGACGTCTGCAGCGTCAGATACGGACCGATCGGCTGATCCACGCCAATCGAGGCCTGCTGCACGTAGGGCATCTTCAGATTCGGATCCGCCTGCACGCGCCCGCCCGGCAGGACCTCGGCGGTGGCGCCACCAGTCGGATCGGGAAAGCCCGGGTCGAGAATCAGCAGGTCACGCTGCAATTCGCCGTCCACGCGAATGGTCTGGTCGTGCAGGTTCGCCTCGTACCAATCGTAGAAAATGCCGTACCCGCCGCGAATGGCGGTCGCCGAGCCACCTGGGTTCCACGTGAAGCCCAGACGCGGCATCAGGTTGAACCGGTCGTCGAGGTACGACTGCATCTCCTGTCTCGCGCCGAGGCTGATCGACAGCGTGCGATTGAGTCGAATGTCATCCTGGATGTACAAACCCAGCTGATAGTAGGTAAAGGACGTGTCGGCCAGCCCGAGGCGCTGCGTGAACGTGTCGGGACGACCGGCATTGTAGGCGTCCAGGCTGCTGAACGTGAAGGTCCCGTTCGAATTGCGCGCATCGAACTCCTTGAAATTCGCGACGTCCAGCAGAACGCCCGCTCGCATCACATGCAGCCCGAGCGTGAAGTCGGTGTCGTTGGCGAATTGCAGCGTCTTCGTCGTATTCCGGTTCGCCTGGCCGGCGCCTCCGCTGGTGAAGGCATCGATGACCCTGATCGTCGGGGCGCTCGATTGCGAGATCGACTCGCTGTCCGACACAGTCAGCTGCACGCGCGACTCGTTCAGAATCTTGCCCGCGATCAACCCCTGCAACGACGTTCTGAGCCGCTGCTGGGAGGTCGTGCGACTGAACGCATGCTCCAACAGGTTGAAATCGCCCACGCCCTGGTTCTGGCGCGAACCGTCCTGATGGCGGTACTCGAATCGCAGGGTCTGGTTGTCCGTGAGCCCATGGTCCAGGCCCACCGTCACGCTGGTGTCGTCAAACGGGCGGCGGTACTGACTGGCGAACGACGAGCCGTCGCCAAGCTGAGCCACGATCGTGCCGGAGTCGAACGACCGGTTGCCCCCGACGTTGAGGCGGAACGACGTCCGACCGCTGGCAAGCGGGCCCCGTAAACTGAAGTTGAAACGGCGGTACTGCTCCGGAGTTTTCTCGGTGGCGAACGCATTCCTGGAGTTCAGCGCGTTGGTGCGGAACCCGACGTTCGCATTGCCGCTCCACTGCGTCACGTTCGGCCTGGTGATGATCTGGATCTGCACACGCCCCGCATCGTGGTTGTCGGCGGCGAACGAATTGATCCGGAACCGGATCTGGCGGATCTCGTCCCGTGGCGGCAATGTCCCGCCCTGGAACCCATCAACCTGGAACACCGCGCCCTGGCCGCCAGCCATCTGCTCCAGCACCTGCGCCATCTCGTCGGGGTCGTCCGGCAGCTCGGCGATGTCCGATTCCTCGAGTGTCGTCGTCAGTGAATTGCCCTGGCGATCGTCGAGCGCCGTGTCTGCGACGAGGACCTCCTCCTCGAAACCGGCAATCAGGAGCATCGCGGTGGCGTCGTTGCTGCCACTCCGGAGCACTAACGCCCCGTCGAACAGCTCGAACCCAGGAAACTCCACGTGTACCTGGACCTCGGCCGTGGGCAGCGCCTCCAGCGTGAGCTGCCCCCGCGGGTCGGTCGTGCCATCGAGGGTGCTGCCGTCGGGGCGCGTGACCGTCACCGTGGCGCCGGCGACCGCAGCGTCCGTCTGATCCACGACGGTCAACCGCAACTGCGACTGCGAGACATCGTTCTGCGCACGCACAGGCGAGGCCAGCAACAGAAGCGACGCGCACAGAAGAAACGGAATACGCATGACTGTTATTTCACACTGACTCAAGGGCACCGCGAAGACAGAAGTGTGAAGAAACGGTGGCGCCGGCCCCGTCGACAACCCGGGTCATTGCGTGAATGTGTCCGCCGACAGGGATGGGTTGACGCGATAGCGACTGATGGTCCAGCGCTCGATGGTCTGCCCGTCGGCTCCCCGAGTGATGACATAGGGCAAGCGGATTCCGTCGACCGTCCGGTGGTCGAAGAAGGTCATATCGAGCGTGACGACCGGTGGTGGGCCCCCCTGCCGGGCGCCAGCACCGTCCGGTGGACCG
>JAQBVV010000030.1 GCA_027622905.1 Acidobacteriota bacterium | reverse complement strand
CGGCGGCGTCGTCGTGTCGATGGAGCGGCTGAATCGTATTCTCGAGATCGACCAGGTCAATCTGCTCGCTGTCGTGGAACCCCATGTGATCACTGGAGATCTCCAGCGCGCGGTCGAAGGTGTCGGCCTGTTCTATCCTCCCGATCCCGCAAGTCTTGAGACGTCGTCGCTCGGCGGCAACGTGGCCGAGTGTGCCGGTGGTCCGCGCGCGTTCAAGTACGGGACGACGCGGCAGTATGTCCTCGCGCTCGAGGCGGTCCTCCCGACGGGCGAGATTGTCAGGACCGGGTCGAAGGCGGTCAAGAACGTCGTCGGCTACGACCTGACGCGACTCCTGGTCGGGTCCGAAGGCACGCTCGCGATCATCACGAAGATCACGCTGCGGCTCATTCCGCTCCCGCCCGCCCGCGTGACGCTGCTGGCGTCGTTCGCCGACATCGCCACGGCCGTCGATGCCGTGACAGCGGTGATCGAGCGGCGCATCGTGCCTGCGGCCCTTGAACTGGTTGACGGGTACTCGCTGCGCGCGGTGAACGACCACCTGGGTGAGGCGGTGGTACCCGCGGACACGGGGGCAGCCTTGATCGTGGAAGTCGACGGCACGCAGGCTGGGGTCGATGCAGAGAGTGACAGCGTCGCCGATGTCTGCCGTGACCTTGGCGCCACACGCGTGTCAGTGGCGGCGACCGACGACGAGCGTGAGCGGTTGTGGCACGTACGGCGAATGTTGTCGCCGGCGCTGAAGGCGACCGGCCTGGTGAAGGTCAACCACGATGTCGTCGTGCCGCGCGGTCGCATCCCGGATCTGTTCACCACGCTCGACGAGATCGCGAGGGCCCATGACGTGGACATCGCTGCGTTCGGCCACGCGGGAGACGGGAACATACACGTGAATCTGATGCTCGACCCCGCCGACCCTCAGCAGCGCGCGAGGGCGGAGCAGGCCGTGCGCGCACTCTTCGAGCGCGTGGTGGCGCTGGAGGGGTCCATCAGCGGCGAGCACGGCATCGGGTTCGCGAAGGCGCCCTACATCGGGATCGAGCTGTCGCCGGACGAGATTGCGCTGATGCAGCGCGTCAAGGTTGCGTTCGACCCCAACGGGATTCTGAACCCGGGCAAGATCTTTCCCGCGTAGCGCCCGTCTGCCACGACGCGTCCAAGCCTGGTGGCTAGGGCTCGGACACGGCTCCGGTCTGCTGGCCTGGAGGACCGGAGAGCATGGACGCCTCGACCTGGCGCCGTTCGGCGATGTTGATGGCAACGGCCACCAGGACAAGCAGCCCAAACGCGATCACCACGGCGATCCGACCGCGTGTGCGCCGGCGGTCGCCCTGGGAGCGCGCAGGCGTTCCTCCCTGGGTGTCGTGTCGGGGCTGAGAGCGCTTTTCGTTTCGGTCTAGGACTTCTCGCAGGGGCCAGGCCTTATCGAAAAGCGTGTTCCCGCGTTTGTCGGTCTCCACCGAATCGAAAAACGCTCTAGCCGGCTGGACCGTCAACTCAGGCTCGGGTGCCGACGCGGGTCGCGTGTGGCAGGCCAGATCGTAGGCGCGCCGCGTCTCAGGATGCCGTAGCACGCGATAGGCATCGCTGACAGCCTGCAGCCTGTCGTAGGCGCGGGCCAGCGTGCGTGGCGGCGCCGTGAATTGCATGCGCTCGGCGTGCAGGACCCGCGCCCGGCGCCGGTAGGCCGCACGAATCTCGACGATGGTGGCGGATGGCGCGACGCCGAGGACCGCGTACCAATCGGGAGGGATATGTGTCTCGCGTTGTGGCATGTCGAGCCCTTAACGTCAGTGATTCGTCACTAGGAGCACCGTCTCGAGATCTTGTGCTGGCATCGGTGCAATGAGCGTGCGCAGTCGCACGTTTGCCGCGTTGAAGTATGGCACCGACCCCAAGGTTCTCGTGGCGATACCGGAGATCGCTTCCAGCCGGGGGAGATCGGTCTCGCGCACGACAAGCAGGATCGGTTCGGGTGACCGAAGAAACTCGAGCGCGCGTCCCTCGTCGTACAGATCCTCCTGCTTGAATCGCGTGTAGAACACGAGGTTCCTGACAAAGACCTGATAGGTGCCCACCAGCTGATCAGCATCGCGGTGCTGCCGGACCATCTCGGCGACCTGCTCGACTGGCTCGGGTCGCCGCCCCGACAGCGCGCCGAACTGCATCGAGAGCAGCAACGCCGCCGCGCACAGACTCGCGATGGCCGGCAGTCGATGCCATCGCCGTGAAAGAGCCACCCACGCAAGCGCTCCGGCCGATGCCACGAACAACGTAATACCGGTCGTCGTCAAGGCGGCATAGGTGCCGATGAGCATCGGCCTGGCGCGATACAGGAGCAGTGCCAGCACGGCGTACAGCGTCGCCGTTGCCCAGGTGGCTGGCACGAGCCCGCCCTGCGCACGCGAGCCGGTGCGAGCGACGCGTGTGGTGATCGATCGCGCCAGCAGAATCGCCAGCGGCGGAAGGATCGGCAGGATGTAGCGAGGCTGTTTGCCGATCGACAGCGTAAAAAAGAGGAGCGGCACCGACGCCCACAGGAGGAGGCGCCACTCCACATCGGTCAGCGTGCGCCGCCGTCGTATCACGCTGCGGACCGACGGCCACGGCAACGTCACGAGGTACATCGACCACGGGAGCATGCCCCCGATCAGGATGGGGATGTAGAACCAGAGCGCTCGCGGCTCGTTGAAGCGATCGGTCGCGAAGCGCTCCAGGTTGTCGCCGATGAAAAAGCTCTGGAGGTAGGCGATACCATGCTCGGCGGTCATCGCGGCGTACCAGGGCACGGCGATCAGCGCGGCGATCGTCGCGACGGTGATCACGTGTGCGGCGCTGACGGTCAGCGTCCTGCGCTCCCGCCACCAGATCGGCGCCAGCACGATGCCGGGAACGACCAGGGCGAGTGGACCTTTCATGAGAAGTCCGAGCCCGGTCGCGATACCCACGACTGCCCACCGTCGCTCGAGCGCCGACCAGATCGCCAGCGTGATCAGCAGTGTCAGCGGGAGATCGGGGAGGGCGAGGCGTGCCATGGCGAAGTACCCGTAGGAGGTCGCGGTGATCGCGCCCGCCAGCCAGGCGACGTCGTCGTGTCCGGTGAGCCGTCTGGCGACGGCCCATGTCAGCAGGACCAATCCAACGCCCGAGAGCGCCGACCACCATCGGGCCGCTGACTCGGTGGGACCCGTGACGAGAAAGGTCGCGGCGGTCAGCCAGTAGTACAGGACCGGCTTCTGCCAGCGGTCCTCGTAGTTGAAGTGGGGCGTCAGCCAATCGCCCCCTGCGACCATCTCGCGCGCGGCCTCCGCGTAGAACCCTTCGTCGGAATCAGTGATCGCAGGTCGCCCGACGCCGAGCAGGAAGGTGCAGGACGCGATCAGGACCAGGATCAGCAGAGGGCGACGCACAGCGCATCATTCTATCGGACGGGGGAGTCGGGCCTGTCATAATCGATGTATGTCCAAGACCGTGGCGATCGTGGGGGCGTCGAGCGATCGGAGGAAGTTCGGGAACAAGGCGATGCGCGCGTTCGCGGCGGAAGGATGTCGTGTGATTCCGATCAATCCCAACGAGCGTGAGGTTGAAGGGATCGCCACCTATGCGTCGGTCCTTGACGTGCCGGAGCGGATCGACATGGCCACGGTGTACGTGCAGCCCGAGGTGGGAGTCGGACTGCTCCGCGAGTTCGAGCAGAAGCAGATCGACGAGATCTGGATCAATCCTGGCGCCGAGAGTCCCGCGCTGCTCGCGGAAGCCGCGCAGCGGAAGCTGAACGTGATCGTGGCGTGCAGCATCATCGGCGTCGGTCAGAATCCATCCGCGTACTGATCGCCCGTCAGACGAACCCATAGCCATGTGCGCCCGCCGCTCATCGCCGCCGCCCCGACAGGAACGCGCCGCCCTTGTCGGCCTGGTCACCGGCCCCGCCCGCCGCGTGGAGGCGGAGCAGTCACTGGAAGAACTGGCGGGACTCGCCGACGCCGCCGGTGCCCGCGTCGTGTTGCGGATGCTGCAGGAGCGATCCAGACCCGACCCGGCGACCTGCATCGGCGGTGGCAAGGTTCTGGCGCTCGCCGCCGCATGCGCCGAGTCTGATGTTGACGTCGTCATGTTCGACAACGAGCTGACGCCTGCGCAGTTCCGCCAGCTCGACAGCGTGCTGCAGCGCACGGTCGTCGACCGCACGCAGCTCATTCTGGATATCTTTGCGCGCCGTGCCCGCACCCGTGAAGGGAAATGGCAGGTCGAGCTGGCGCAGCTCAAGTACTTGCTGCCACGGCTGGCGGGCAGCGGCGCTGCGCTGTCGAGACTTGGTGGTGGCATCGGCACCAGGGGGCCTGGCGAGACGAAGCTCGAAACGGACCGCCGCCGTATCCGAGCCCGGATCAAATCGGTCGAGCAGGAGATCGATCACGTGCGCCATCGCCGGACGCAGCTCCGCGAGCGTCGGCAGAAACAGTCGGTGCCCACGATCGCGCTCGTGGGGTACACGAATGCAGGCAAGACCACGCTCTTCAACCGGCTGACGCATCAGCGGGCGGTCGCGTCAGACGCGCTGTTCGTGACGCTGGATCCGCTGCTCCGCCGCGTGCATCTTCCCGACCGGAGGTCCCTGCTGATCTCGGACACCGTCGGGTTCATCGATCGGCTGCCGCACGCCCTGATCGCGGCGTTCCGGGCCACGCTCGAGGAGGTGTCCGAAGCGGATCTTGCGCTCCACGTGATCGACAGCGCCAGTGCGGAGCGCGATCGGCAGATCGGAGCCGTGCGGCGCGTGCTGGACGAGGTCGGGGCCACCGCGGTGCCGGTCCTGGACGTCTACAACAAGGCGGACGCGCTCACCGTGGACGAGCGGCGCCGTATTCGCGAGCAGGATCCGGCGGCGGCCGTGATTTCAGCGCGCACCGGCGAGGGCATGGAGGAGCTGATTCAGATGGTGGCATCACGCGTGGCGCTCGACACGCGTCGGATTGCGATAACCTTCGACAGTGGAAAAAGTTTCGATCGGCAGCAGATCGCACGGCTGTATCGGGTGGCCCGGGTGATCAGTCACGTGTCCACCGGTGACCGGGTCATCATTGAGGCCGACGTGCCGAGACGGTATATTGAGCGGTTGACAGCACCGAATGTCGTCGAGGAGGCGGTTCATGGGGCGTAGGAGACATACTCGCTGGGGCCTGCTGGTGTTTGCGTTGGTCGCCGGGTGCGCGACGCGTGTGGTGCCGCCGATGCCGGGGGCGCTGGCGTATCCCGAGTTCGTCTACCCGGCTGTTCCGCAGTCGCTGTACACCGCCGACGCTGTCGGTGACGTGGACCGCGGCTGGCGGTACCTGCAGAACGACGACCTCGGCAACGCGGAGCGGGAGTTCGTGGAGGCCTCACGACGAAGCCCCGGTCTGTATCCGGCCGGGACGGGGGGCGCCTACGTGACCCTGGCTCGGCGCGATTACGATCGCGCACTCGGCGCCTTTGACACCGTGCTGGCCTCGGCGCCAGCCTACGCGCCCGCGCTCGTGGGCCGGGGTCAGGCGTTGCTCGCGCTCAACCGGACCGGGGCGGCCTTGGAGGCGTTCGAGGCAGCATTGGCCGCTGACGCGTCCCTCGATCTGCGAAGCCGGATCGAAGTACTGCGGTTCAGAAGCCTGCAGGAGATCATCGAAGAGGCACGTGCGGCGACCGCCGCCGGACAGACCGCGGAGGCTCGGGCCGGGTATGCCCGAGCGTTGGCCGTGTCGCCCGATAGTGGCGTGCTGTACCGGGAGCTTGGCCTGCTCGAACGCGCGAGCGGCGATCCGGACGCGGGGCTCGATCACTTTCGACGAGCCGTGGAACTCGATCCTGGCGACGCGCTCTCCCTGATCCAGATTGGCGACCTCCTGGCGGAACGGGGGGACTTCGAGGGTGCGGCATCCGCCTACCGCAGCGCCGCGGCCATCGAACCGAGCGACGAGTTGCGCGCGCGGATCGAGGGGGCCGAGGCGGACGCACGGGATGCGCGGTTGCCGTCAGCGTTTCAGGCGATCGCGGGGCTGGAGAGGGTATCGAGGGGCGACCTGGCGGCGCTGCTGGGGGTTCGGCTCGAGGACGTGCTCCGTGACGCACCGGTTCGCGACATGGTGGTCACCGACACGCAGGGGCATTGGGCGGCCACGTGGATCGCCCAGGTTGCGAGACGAGGGGTGATGGATCCGTTTCCGAACCACACCTTTCAGCCAGACGCGCCGATTACCCGTGGGGACCTGGCCGGCGCCGTGAGACGAGTCGTGGCTGTGGCCGCGGCGAATCGTCCAGACCTGGCAGCCTTGCTCGCGGCCAGACCTGCGATCGCGGACATGGCGCCGGCGCACTTGAGTTATCCGGCCGCGTCCGTCGCGGTTGCGTCTGGCGTCATGCCACTGCTGGAGGACGAACGATTCCAGGTCTCGGCTCCGGTGTCGGGCCGCGAGGCGATCGCCGTCGTCGCGCGGGTGCGGGTGCTCGCGCTTTCGTCCCGCTGACGACCCGTGGGGCACCTCACGCTCGCGAACCAGCTCACGATCCTCCGGATCATGCTGATCCCGGTGTTCGTGCTGCTGCTGGTGTACGGGTTTCTCGGGTGGTCACTCGTCGTCTTCCTGGTAGCGGGGATCACCGATGCCCTCGATGGGCTCATTGCCAGAATCACCGGCCAGCGTACCAGCCTCGGTGCGTGGCTCGACCCGATGGCCGACAAGTTGCTCCTGGTGACGACGTTCGTGGTGCTGACGCTGCCGAGCGTGCCGCTGACCAATCATGTTCCGCTGTGGCTGACGGTGTTCGTGATCAGCCGTGACGTGGTGATCGTCGGGGTCGTGGCGATCGTCAACCTCGCCGCCGGCCCGCGGACGTTCAGACCGTCAATCCTCGGCAAGCTCGCCACGGCCACGTTCATCGTCACGATCGTGGTGATCATGTACTTCAACTACCGGCAGGAGCAGTCCGTCGTGATCGACGTCGCGATCTGGTTGTCGCTCGTGCTGACGGTGGTATCGGCTGCAGACTATTTCATGAGGCTCAGGAAGCTCATCAACGAGTCGCCCGCTGCCGGAAGTACTTGATGGTGTTCAGCAGGCCGTCCTCGAGGTCGACCGTCGGCTCCCACTGCAGCAGCGTTCGGGCCCGGGTGATGTCGGGTCGTCGTTGCTTCGGGTCGTCAACGGGGAGCGGACGATAGACGATGCGGCTGGTAGAACCGACCAGCCGGATCACGGCGCGTGCGATCTCGCCGATGGTGACTTCATGCGGGTTGCCGATGTTGACCGGATCGCTGGTGTCGGCCTCCATGAGTCGCAAGATACCAGCGACCAGATCGGTGATGTAGCAGAAACTCCGGGTCTGAGAGCCATCGCCGAACACCGTGACATCTTCGTTCTGCATCGCCTGGGACATGAAGGCGGGGACTGCACGCCCGTCCCGCAGGCGCATGCGAGGACCGTAGGTGTTAAAGATGCGGACGATCTTCGTGTTGACGCCGTGGTAGCGATGGTACGCGAGCGTGAGCGCCTCCGCGAACCGCTTGGCCTCATCATAGACACCTCGCGGGCCGATCGGGTTGACGTTCCCCCAGTAGGCCTCGGATTGCGGATGCTCGAGGGGGTCGCCGTAGACCTCAGAGGTCGAGGCGAGGACGAAACCAGCGGATTTGGCGAGCGCGAGTCCGAGGGCATTGTGCGTCCCCAGGGATCCAACCTTCATGGTCTGAATCGGCAGCTCAAGATAGTCGATGGGACTGGCGGGGCTGGCCCAATGCAGCACGAAGTCGACGGGGCCGTCGATGTCGATATGTTGCGTGACATCGTGACGCATCAGCGTGAACGCCCGGTCGCGCAGGTGGGCGACATTGGCGATGTCACCGGTCAGCAGATTGTCGATGCCGACGACGGTGTCGCCGCGGTCCAGCAGCGCTTCGCACAAATGCGAACCGATGAAACCCGCGGCGCCTGTGACGACGATTCTCATGGATGGCCCGTCCTGCTGTATGGATCGGTGAGTCTGTTCAAGGACTAGGCTCGCTGAAATAAACCACGGACCAGCGTCAGCCACATGATCTTCAGATCCAGCCTCACCGACCAGTTTTCGATGTAGTACAGGTCGTACTCGATGCGCTTCTCCAGCGATGTGTTCCCGCGCCACCCGTTGATCTGCGCCCATCCCGTGATGCCGGCTTTGACCTTGTGCCGCAGCATGTACTGGGGGATCCGGTGTTTGAACTGATCGACGAAGAACGGGCGCTCGGGACGCGGGCCGCCGATCGACATGTCGCCCCTCAGCACGTTGAGAAACTGCGGTAGCTCGTCGAGGTCCAGCCTGCGGAGCCACCGGCCGACAGGTGTCGCGCGCGGGTCGTTGTCGTGCGCCCAGACCGGGCCCGACGTGTCCTCGGCGTCCTGATACATCGATCGAAATTTGTAGACGGTAAAGGCCTTCCCGTCGAGGCCCATGCGCTCCTGGCGGTAAAACACGGGGCCAGGCGACGTGAGTTTCACCAGTAGCGCGATGAGGCCGAACGGCACGGCGAACACGAGCGCGGCTGCGCTCGAGAGTCCGATGTCGATCACCCGCTTCAACCAGCTGTTGAAACCCTGCAGCGGCACATCGTTGACGCTGATGATCGGCAGGCCGTCGAGGTCTTCGAGTCGGGCGCGAAGCGCGATGAACTGCAGGAGGTCTGGAACGACCTTGACCTCGATGCACTCCCGGCTCGTGATCTCCATCAGGTCCAGCAGCTTGGCGTGTTCGTCCAGCGGGAGCGCGACGTACAGCTGATCGACGTGTTCACGCTTCGCGATCTCGCCGACGTCGTGAATCGTGCCGAGCAGCGGCAGGCCGCGGTACCCGATATGATCGCCGCCGGCCCGATCGTCGACGAAGCCAACGGCCTGGTATCCAAGTTCGCGGTGCTGCAGGATGCGGTCGGCCACCATGCGCCCGAGATCGCCGGCGCCTGCGATCAGGACGCGCTTGAGCCCGATCCCGGCCCGCCATCGGCGCTCCAGTACCTCACGTACCGTCTCGCGCGACGCATACGTGAACAGGACCGTGAGCGCGAGGAACAGTGTCCAGACCAGCTGCGAGACCTCGTACGCGCCGCGAGCCTTCGCCTCCTCCGACGCAAAGTAAGCCTGCACGTACAGCGTGGAAATGACCCCCAGGACGACAGCGAGGATGCTGCCGATGAACACGGCGAAGAAGTCGTCGACACGCGATCGACCTCGGCGGAGGCTGTAGAGGCCCTGGAACTGGAACGCCAGCGGCGTCAGGATGGCAATGAACGGCAGCACATTCAGGTACTGTTCGATCGGCGGGTAGCCCCGTGGCACCGGAATGAGGCCGCTTTCAAAGCGGATGCCGAATGCCAGCACGAAGGCCCACATCGCCAGTACCGAGTCGGTCAGCACGTAGAAGGCCACGAGGACCCGCTTGTACTGCCTTACCATCGGGTGCCTACAGGTGCAGCCAGGGTGTCTTCGATCACGACGCGCATATGCTCGCGGTGACGCTCGCGTGAGAACCGCTGCGCTGAGCGGCTGATGCCGGCCGAATCGAAGGACTGTCGCGCGACGCGGTCAAGCGCCTCAGCCAGCATCCCGGCGTCGGACTCAGCGAACAGCACGCCGTTGTCTCCGTCGATCACGGTATCAAGCGCGCCACCCCGGCCCAGTGCCACGACCGGGCGTCCGCAGGCGTGTGCTTCGACCGGGACGATGCCGAAGTCCTCTTCGCCCGGCAACAGGATCGCGAGCGCCTGACGATACTCGTCCCGCACGTCGTGGTCGTCGAGGCGGCCGAGAAATTCCACGTTCGACCCGGCCTGCGATTCCAGCCGTGCTCGATCGGGGCCGTCGCCCACGATGCGGAGCTGCGCCCCCACGCGTTGGCACGCGGCAATCGCCAGATCGAGTCTCTTGTAGGGGACCAGCGCCGATACGATCAGAAAATGATGCCTCACAGGAACGTCTGCGGGGTGAAAGAAGACCGTGTCAACAGGCGGATGCACGATCGTAGCCTCGCGATTATAGTATCGGCGGATCCGGCCAGCAACATGGCTGGAATTGGCGACGAAACGGTGCACGCGTGCGGCGGTTGAGGCATCCCATCGCGCGAGCCTCGTCAGGAGCGGCCGATACACCCAGCGACTGGCGATCGGTCCCACGCGCGCGGGTCCGAAGTAGGCGTCGAACTGGTCCCACGCGTAGCGCATCGGGGAATGACAGTAGCAGAGGTGCCGGGCGCGGCCGGACGGGATGATGGCCTTTGCGGCGCAATGACTGGAGCTGATCACGAGATCGTATGCGTCGAGGTTGAGCCGCTCGATCGCCAGTGGAAACAGCGGGAGGTAGCGCCGGTAGTGCGTGCGGGCCAGCGGCAGGCGCTGCACGAACGAGGTCGTGATCGAGTGCCGCTCGATGTCGGTAGAGACCGAACCACGCCGGTGGTACAGCGTGAAAATGTCCGCGTCAGGATAGCGCTCGCAGAGCGACTCCAGCACGCGCTCACCGCCCCGCATGCCAGTCAGCCAGTCGTGCACGAGCGCGGTCCTCATGCGCTCGTGGGTTCCACGTGTCCGGCGACCTCCTTGTAGATCTCCCACGTGCGGGCAACGGAGCGTTCCCACGAGAACTCGCGGGCGCGGGCGAACCCTCGCGTGCGCATCTGGGTCCCCAGAGCCGGATCGCGCAAGACCGTGGCGAGACCGTCGGCGATCGAGGCCGGGTCGTACGGATCGACCAGCACCGCCGCGTCGCCGGTGACTTCAGGCAGCGACGACACGTTCGAGGTGACAACAGGTGCCCCACACGCCATGGCTTCGAGCGGCGGCAGGCCAAAGCCTTCGTACAAGGACGGAAAGGCAAACGCGGCGGACAGCCGGTAGAGGATCGCCAGGGTCTCGTCCGGGAGGTATCCAAGGAACCGCACGTGCTTGTGGAGCTTGTGGCTGTGCACGGCCCGTCGCAACGCCGGCAGCTTGGAGATTTCGTCTCCAATGATCAGCAACGTGAGATCGACGAATCCGCGTGCCCGCAGTTGATCGAAGGCTTCGACCAGGCGGACGAGATTCTTGTGCGGCTTGATGTTGCCGACGTAGAGCACAAACGGTCGGTCGAGCTGATAGCGTTCACGAATGCGCTCGACCGCGTCGTCAGACGGGGCAACGCCGAAGCGCTCGTCGATCGCGTTGTACACGACGACGATCTTGTCCGCAGGCACATTGAGCAGGCGAATGATGTCTCGCTTCGAGGCCTCCGACACCGTGAGGATCTTGTGCGAGCGGCGAGCGGCGCTCCACATGGACGCTTTGGCGTACAGGTACGCGGCGCGGTTCGGCAGGTACTGCGGAAACATCAGGTGAATGCAGTCGTGGATGGTGACGATCGACTTGCACCGGACAGCGGGTGGCAAGACGTAGTGCGGCGCGTGAAAGACGTCTGGACGCTCGCGGTGAAGGACCCAGGGCACCTGGAACTGTTCGCGAACGGAGTAGTTCTCCGCCCTCACAAGGGTCGTCCTGAAGTTCGGGCCGAGGTGCGCGCCGATGCCGACGTCCGGCTCGTGGCAGAGCAGGATGTACTCGTTGTCCTGATCGATCCGCGCGAGATGCCGCAGCAAATTTCGGGTGTAGGTACCGATGCCGAAGTCGTGCAGTTTTCGAGCATCGATGGCGACCCGCATGCCTGCATCATACCTTCATGATCCAGCGCGGGCCGGCCGCCCCGCCACGGTGAACACGAGGGCATCAGCGGTCGGGTTGCTACACGTCAGCTCACAGGAGTCACCGCTCCCAGCCCGCCCATTCCAGCCGATGCTCCTGGCGAAGGTCTCGCATGACGCCGGGGTAGACGCCCTGCCGTCGGGCGGCCTCCGTGGCCGCGCGCACGATCGCGCTGACTCGTTCGGCTTCGCCGAGCACTCTGCTGAGCCAGGCGCTGCAGTCGTAGGCCGATGCGGCTGCCAGCCGCACGCCGTCGGGTTCGTACACCGCGAACCACGGGCGGTCACCCGTGCGGACCGCGGAGGCAACGCAGCTCTCGGCGTAGTTCTCCCAGAAGGTATCGATGTCCGCGCCCACCCTGGCGGCTTGACCCAGCTCGCGGGCGTACACCTGATTGGCCTGCGCACGATCATCGCTGCCGGGCGGTGCGCCCTGCATGAGACGGTCCAGTCCCTGGAGCGGAGTTGCGGCAGCAGCGGAGGGCTGCCCGTCGAGCAGTGACACGGCGTGGTCGATCGCCACCGCGAAGGCGATCCCTTCACCACCGTCCGCGGCCGCGATCCGCATCGAGTTGACGCCGATCACGACACCGGCACGATCGATGAGTGGCCCGCCGCTGTTGCCGGGGTTGATCGCGGCGTCGGTCTGAATCAACGTGACGGCACCAGCTTGTCTGACGGCGCTGACGATGCCGCGCGTGACGGTGTTCGAGAGCACCCCCATGGCGGATCCGATCGCGATGACCTCCTGCCCGGCGCGCAGGCCGGTCGCCGTCCCGAGACGGAGCGCGGGCTGATTGACATCGGCATCGGTGACCTGGAGCACCGCGAGGTCGGTGCTGGTCGAGATGCGAGCGACCCGGGCGGAATACGACCGTCCTCCAGCGGTCAGCTGGACCGATGTGTTCGCGCCCACGACATGGGCATTGGTCAGCACGGTGTCCCGGCGCACGAAGAAGCCCGTGCCGCGCCCCTGTCCGGCCTGAATGGAGACCACCGACGGCAGCGTGTCGGCGACCAGGTCTTCCAGTCCAGGCGAGGCTGGTGGCACCGCGTTCGCGTCGAGCCGGCCGCTGGTGCCGTCGTTCGCACGTCTGAGTTCGGCCAGCGAATCGCGCGCGGCATCCGTCGTCGCACGTACGTTGCGGCGGGTGCCGTCCGGAGTGGCGGCTGGTGGCGGAGTCGTCGCGGGAGGCCTGGCGTCCGGGGGCGCCGCTGTCGTCGCCGCTGGCGTCGACTCATCCTCCGGAGCCAGTTCGGACGAGGGCGACCAGAAGACGGCGGAGGCCAGTCCAAGCCCCAGGAAGAGCCCAATGACGAGGAGGATCCCGCTGCGTGTGCCGCCGGACGCCGGCTGTGATTCAGGCGGTCGGGTCTCGATCGGGGGGGCGTCGGCCGGCTGGTCGCACCCGCATCGGCACGTAGGCACGCGTCGTGGAACCTGACGACCGCAGGAAGGGCAATCCCAGGCGAATCGATCGGCGGCGGTCATGGACTCGGGCGCCCCTGATCGTGAGGCATGACACCCTGTTTATCGGGCAGGCGGCGTCGCAGCGTGAGGTACGCCCGCAGGATGGGTGCCCACCGCGGGTGATGCTTTTCGTAGAAGGCGAGCTGGCTGCGCCGGTATGCCATGTCCGTCGGGCGCGGCGCAGAGGCCACGGACCGGCCCCGCAGGTGCACGACCTCGGCATCGGCGGTGAACAGCACCCGACGGTGCCGCGCGCGGATCGACGCGCAGAAGTCGACGTCCTCCGTGTACATGAAATAGCGCTCGTCCAGGAGCCCGACGGCCTCCGCGTCCTCGCGTCGCACCAGCAGGCACGCCCCGCTCACCCAGTCGACGTCTTTCGAGTCGCGCGTGATGCGGTCGACGTAGGCCCGGACCAGCGGCACCCGGGCGCTTCCCGTGACGAGCAGTTTCTGACGGAGTTCGGCCACCGGTCCGATCATTGCACCAAACGACACCTCGGCGCGGCCGTCCCCGTCCACGATGCGGGGCCCCACCACGGCGGCATCCGGCGTCGCCACCAGGTGTGCGGTGAGGGCATCGATGGCGCCGGCGGTCACGCGGGTGTCCGGATTCAGCAGGAGCACGAATTCGCCGGAGGTTTTTCGCATGCCGGCGTTGGACGCCGCAGCGAATCCGAGATTCCTGCCTGTCTCGATCACGTGCACGTCTGGCCAGCCCTGTTGCACGGCCGCCACGGTCCCGTCGCCCGAGGCGTTATCAACGACCGTCACCTCGTGCTCCATGGATGGTGGATGCGTCGAGAGCGAGGACAGGCAGGCGTCGATCTGGTCGTGCGAGTTGTAGGTGACGATGACGATCGAGAGACGAGGCGCTCCGGTCGGGTACCCCTGGTCGGACGCTCGCGGCGTGCGCATCATCAGCGCGCACTCGCCAGCAAGACGTCGAGGACCCCTGCGGCGCAGCGTTGCCAGGAGTAGCGCGCGAGCACGTCTGGGGCTGCGGAGAGCAGGCGTGCCCGCTCGGTCTCGTCCAGAAGCACGCGCTCCAGCGCCGCTTCGATCAGCGCCGGGTCGGGGCGAGGCAGGTAGAGCGCGGCGTCGCCGTACACCTCCCGAGACACGGGGGTGTCGAGCACCACGATCGGAATGCCGGCGCTCAACGCTTCGAGGGGCGTGAGACCGAACCCCTCGTACTCCGAGAGAAAGACGAACGCACGGGCGCGAGCGTAGAGCGACGCGAGGGCGTCCTCCGGCAGGTAGGTGCGGCATGCGATGCGGTCGCCGACGCCGGAGGCGCTGGCGAGACCGTCGATGTCGACGTGCGGGACCGTTCGGTTGTCGCCGACGATCTCGAGGCGGGTGCCTGCCATACGGCGCGCGAGCCTGGCGAAGCCGTCGATCAGTTCAGGGATATGACGCCGGTTGAACAGCGAGCCGACGTAGAGCAGGGTCGGCTCCGCGGTGGTCGTCGTGGAGTCCGGGCGGCGATCCACGGTGCCAGGATAGATGACATCGATCTTCCCCGCGTCGATTCCCAGGTGCCGCGCGATCTCGCGTTTCGAGAACTCGGAAATCGTGATCACGCGCGCGGCCTTGCGCGCGGTCAGGCGTGTCAGCGCGCGGCGGCGTATCCCCTGTCGCCAGGTGAACCATTCCGGGTGCGCCGCGAACGACACATCGTGGATCGCCACGACGATCGGCGCCGGGCAGAAGAGCGGTGCCGTGTAGCCCGGTGCCAGGAGCACGTCTGCGTCGGCTTTCCTGATCAGGCCGGGTAACACGCGCTGCTCCCACCAGGTGCCGCCACCGCCGGCGACGGTCGACACCGCTGCCGCTCTCGGTGCCGACGCCAGCGGGTCTGACGTGCAGAGGGTCACGCTGTGAGAGGCGGCGGCAGGCAGCGTGGACCACGCCTCGAGGATGCCCGTCAGAAAGCGCCCCACGCCGGTCGGACGTCCTGTCAGTTCCCGTGCGTCGACCGCGATTCTCATGCGCGCGCCGATCCCGACCCGTGGGTGCCGCTGCGCCCGGTGAGGAGGTCGGCAGCCAGGCCACGCGCAGCCCGGACGCCAGCGATGGCAGGGGTGACGCGTCGTGGTATCGCACAGTGCGGCCCGGCCAGGCTCTGCATGGTTTCGCTATGATAGCGTCTGTGTTTCTGAGACCGATGAGCGGCGCGGAAAGAGAAGGCAAATGAAGATCGCGGTAGTGGGTACAGGGTACGTCGGGCTGGTCGCCGGAGCGTGCCTGGCAGAGAGCGGCAATGATGTCGTCTGCGTGGACAAGGACGAGGCGAAGGTCCGGGCACTGCGTCGTGGAGAGATGCCGTTCTACGAGCCCGGCCTCGAGGAACTGGTGCGTCGCAACCGACTCGAGCGGCGACTATCGTTCAGCGCCACGCTACCGAAGGCGGTGCACGATTCGGCTGTGATCTTCATTGCCGTTGGTACGCCACCGGGGGAAGACGGATCGGCGGACGTGCGGCAGGTGCTCGGGGTCGCGCGCGACGTCGCCAAGGCGATGAACGGCTACAAGGTCATTGTCGACAAGAGCACGGTGCCGGTCGGGACGAGTCAGCAGGTTCGAGATGTGGTCCGGCGTGAGACGAAGCACCCGTTCAGCGTCGTGAGCAATCCCGAGTTTCTGAAGCAAGGGGCGGCCGTCGACGATTTCATGAAACCGGATCGCGTCGTCATCGGCGTCGAGGATGCGCGGGGCGAGGCGCTGATGCGAGAGGTGTACGACCCGTTCACACGCACCGGCGCACCGGTGATGGTGATGGACTGCGCGAGCGCCGAACTGACCAAGTATGCGGCCAACGCCATGCTGGCCCTTCGTATTTCGTTCATGAACGAGGTGGCGAACGTCTGCGAACTGGTGGGTGCCGATGTCGATCAGGTGCGACGGGCGATCGGCGCGGATCGCCGCATCGGCACGTCGTTTCTGTTTCCGGGTATCGGGTACGGCGGCAGTTGCTTTCCGAAGGATGTGCAGGCGCTGGTCCGTTTCGCCGCGGAGAAGGAATACGAGTTCCGGACGCTTCGAGCGGTGGAGGCGGTCAACGCGTCTCAGAAGACGATCCTGTTCTCGAAGATGCGCACCCATTTTGGTGGCGCGAAGGCGCTCAAGGGCAAGGTCGTCGCGGTCTGGGGGCTCTCGTTCAAGCCGAAGACCGACGATATGCGGGAGGCGCCGTCGGTCCCGTTGATCGAGGCGCTCCTCGCGGCAGGGGCCAAGGTGCAGGCGTACGACCCGGAGGCTAGGCCCGTCGCGAAGGCACTGTTTGGAGACCGGATCGTCTTGTCGGAGGGGAACTACGAGGCGCTCGAGGGGGCCGACTGCCTGGCCATCGTGACCGAATGGAGCGAGTTTCGGACGCCGGACTTCGCGAGGATCCGGAAGCTGATGCGCGCACCGGTCATCTTCGATGGCCGGAATCTGTTTTCACCCGAGCACATGGCAGAACTTGGATTCACCTACTACTCCATTGGTCGGGCCTAGCTCGAGCGCACATCACGTTGGCTGGGGGCTGGCCACCCCTGGCGTGTTGGCCAATCAGCTCGCGGCGGTCAGGCCGGTCCGGTGAGAGCGACCAGATCCCGGTCGCCGCGGTTCAACCGGTGAAGGTGTTCTTTCGGCTGCTGGAGTACGCGCGTCCGCATCGCGCCAGACTGGCGGCTGCTCTGTGGGCCATGGTGCTGTACGGCGCGGCGTCGGCCGGCGTCGCGGCGCTGATCCAGCCGATCTTCGATGAGGTGCTTCCCAGCAGGGAGAACCTGGCCCCGATCGCTGCTGCCATCCTCGTGGTGTATCTCCTGAAGGGGATCGGGGCATACCTCTCCAGCTACCTCATGACGGACGTCGGGCAGCGTGTCGTGCGGGATCTGCGGAACGTCCTGTTTCGCCACATCCTGGGACAGTCCGTGGCGTTCTTCTCACAGCAAACGACCGGTCGTCTGATGTCTCGACTGACCAGCGACGTCGGGCAGGTGCAACGCGCTGTGTCCGACACCATCGGGGACGTCATGCGCGAGTCGCTGGCGCTGGTCGGGTTCGCCGCCTTGCTGTTCTACTACGACGCGCGACTGGCGCTGGTGTGCCTGACGGGAGCGCCGCTGGTGATCTATCCGCTCGTGCGCCTGGGACAGCGCGTACGGCGCACCGCCCGGAAGACGCAGGAGGCGCTCGAACAGATGTCGCACCTCAGCGCGGAGGCGATTGCCGGTCACCGGATCGTCAAGGCGTTCGGAGGGGAAGGGCGAGAGGCCGGGAGGTTCGAGCGGGCGGCGCAGCATTTTTACCGCACCAGCATGCAGGTGACGCGCGTGCTCTCTCTGCTTCCGCCGATGATGGAGTTCATCGGCGGGGTCGCCTTTGTCGGGGCGCTGGTGTACGGGAGTCAGGAGATCGTCGCGGGGCGGTTGACGCAGGGCGAGTTCACCGCGTTCATCGCCGCATTGTTCATGATGTACGCACCGGCCAAGAAGCTCAGCCGCGTGAACGCGGACCTCCAGCAGGCGATGGCGGCCGGCGAACGTGTGTTCGAGATTCTCGACGCGCACAACGAAGTCCAGCAGCGGCCCAACGCCGTCGCGTTTCCTGACTTTCGCGATCGCATCGAGTTCAGCAACGTCCGGTTCGCCTATGGCGACGATCGCGATCGCGCCACGCTCGATGGCGTCAGCCTCTCGGTGCCGGCCGGACAGGTCCTGGCCATCGTGGGCCGCAGCGGTGCGGGCAAGACGACGCTCGTGAACCTCATTCCGCGGTTTTACGACGTGACCGACGGGTCCATCACGGTGGATGGCGTCGATCTGCGCGACATGACGATCGCGTCGCTCCGGTCCCGTATCGGTATCGTGACGCAGGATACCGTGCTGTTCGACGACACGATCGCCGCCAACATCGCGTACGGTCGGCCGGAGGCGACGTCCGATCAGATCGAGGCCGCCTCCAGGGCGGCGCACGCCCACGAGTTCATCGAGGAGCTGGGTCTGGGCTATGCGTCCCTGATCGGGGAACGCGGGCAGCGCCTTTCCGGCGGTCAGCGGCAGCGTATCGCGATCGCGCGGGCCATCCTGCGGGATTCACCGATCTTGATTCTGGACGAGGCGACTTCGGCGCTCGACACCGAGTCCGAGATGCTGGTGCAGGATGCGTTGGCGAATCTGATGCGGAACCGGACCTCGTTCGTGATTGCCCACAGGCTGTCGACCGTACGGCGCGCGGATACGATCGTCGTGCTCGATCGTGGACAGATCGTGGAATCGGGCACCCACGACGCATTGCTCGCATTCAACGGCGCGTACGCGAAACTGTACGAATTGCATTTGCGCGACGAGCTATCCGAGGCCGACGACGTGCGCGCGGGAGTCAGTGCTGAATGATGAGGTCTATGACGGGGTTTGCGTCGTTGACTCGTGAAAACGAGGACGCGACGATCGGTATCACGATCCGTTCGGTGAATCACCGGTTCCTGGACCTGCAGCTGCGCCTGCCGCAGTCGCTGAACGAGCTGGAGCCGCGGGTACGGAGCTGCCTGCAGCAGCGACTGTCGCGCGGCCGGGTCGAACTGGCCGTGTCGGTTCGCGTGCGGAGCACGACCGGTCCGTCCGTGGAGTTGAATGCGGACTTCGTGAAGGCCCTATCCGGGGCGCTTGACGACGCGCGCAGGCAGGGGTTGGTCTCCGGGACGCTCACACCAGGGGATCTGCTTCGAATGCCGCAGGCGGTGACGATCCGCGAACAGGCCGATGACGCGGAGCCAGCCCGTGACGCGCTCGTGGCGGCCAGCGTCGAGAGCGCCGTTGCCGAGGCGGTTGCAGCACTGGACGCGATGCGCGTGGGCGAAGGGGCACACCTGCAGGCCGATCTGGAAGGTCGCCGGCAGTCGCTCGCCACGCTGATCGAAGGCCTCGCCGGTGCGGCGGACATCGGGCGAACGGCGCTCGAGGCGCGCCTGCTCGAGCGTGTGCGGGAGATGAGCCTGCAGGTACCCCTTGACGAGACAGCGATCGCCCAGGAGATCGTGCGAGCGGCCCAGCGGTCGGACATCAGCGAAGAGGTCACGCGGTTTCGGGCGCATCTGGCGCATTGGGAGGCGCTGGTCGACGGAGACGAACCGTGCGGTCGGAAACTCGACTTTCTGCTGCAGGAAATGAACCGCGAGGTGAACACGTTGGGTGCGAAGGCTGACGGCCTCGGTGTCTCCGAACTGCTCATCAGCGCCAAGGCCGAACTCGAGAAGATGCGCGAGCAGGTACAGAATGTCGAATGAGGTCCCGCCCGAGAGCGGGCGCGGGATCCTGTTCATCATGTCGGCGCCCTCCGGCACCGGCAAGACAACATTGGTCGAGCGGCTGGTCAGCGACATCCCCGGACTGCACCGGTCACGGTCCTATACGTCCCGACCGCAGCGGGCCGGAGAGCGCGATGGCGTCGACTATAATTTCGTCAGCCGCGAACGGTTCGACGCGATGGTCCGGGACGAGGTCTTTCTGGAGTGGGCCGACGTCTTTGGCAACTGCTACGGCACCTCGGCCGCCGACACCGAGGCCGTGCTGGCGCGGGGTGACGATGTCGTCCTGGTCATCGATGTCCAGGGCGCCCGTCAGGTCAGACGCCGCGGGATCGACAGCGTGGACATCTTCGTGCTCCCTCCCTCCGCGCCGACGCTGGCGCAACGGCTGCGAGACCGGAGCGAGGACAGCGAAGAGGCGATTGCTCGACGTCTTGAGACCGCGTATCGCGAGGTCAGCGAATTTGCCCAGTATGACTACGTCGTCGTCAACGATGAGCTGGAGGCCGCCGTCGGTCGTCTCAGGGCGATCGTCACGGCGGCGCGCGCACGCGTGCGTGGCATGCGCCGTACCGCGGAGGCCATCGTCCAGACCTTCGTACGTGGGTGACGCGGCGTGTCCCTGATCGCGCTCGGCGTGACCGGCGGTATCAGCGCCTACAAGGCCGTCGAGGTGTGTCGAGGGCTGCAGCAGCACGGCCACGATGTCGTGGCCGTGATGACGCACTCGGCGGAGCGGTTCATCGGCCCCGTCACGTTCGAGGCCATCACCGGGCGGCAGGTGATCACCTCGCAGTGGACGCCTGGCAGCAACGCTGACATCGAGCACGTCGCGATCGCCGATGCGATCGCGCTGCTGCTGGTGGCCCCGTGCACGGCCAACGCCATCGGCAAGTTCGCGCACGGCATCGCAGATGATTTCCTGAGTTCGCTCTACCTGGCCACGCGCGCGCCGTGCCTGCTGGCTCCGGCCATGAACTCCAACATGCTGGCGCATCCGGCCGTGGAGGAGAACCTGCGTGCGCTCGTCGCGCGCGGCGTCCACGTGGTCGACCCTGGCGACGGATATCTGGCCTGCGGATGGGTCGGCAAGGGGCGGCTGGCGGAACCCGCTGACATTGTTGACGCGGCTGTGGCGCTGTTGTCGCGAACGGATTCGGCGTCGCCTCCGGGCGCGGCGCCGCCATCGGCGTTGCGAGCGCTGCGGGTCGTGGTCACGGCCGGTCCGACCTACGAAGACATCGATCCCGTGCGATATCTCGGCAACCGGTCGAGCGGTCGCATGGGCTTTGCGCTGGCCGCCGAAGCGATGCGTCGCGGCGCCACCGTGACGCTCGTGGCGGGACCGACATCGCTGGAACCGCCGACCGTGGGCGAGGTGGTGCGCGTCCGGAGTGCCGCTGAGATGCACGCGGCGGTCCTTGACGCGGCCGCGACCGCCGATGTCGTGGTCATGGCTGCAGCGGTGGCCGACTACACGCCGACCGAGCCGGCCGAGCACAAGGTGCCGAAGACGTCAGGTTCGTTGACGCTGACGCTGCAACGAACGCGGGATATCCTCGCCGACCTTGCCGAGCTCCCGTCGCGCGCCTCGGCGGCCGGGCCGCTGCTCGTGGGGTTCGCGGCGGAGACGGGGGACGTGGTGGCCCGGGCCACGGACAAGCGCACGCGCAAGGGCATCGAGCTGATCGTTGCCAACGATGTGTCGCGACCTGATGCGGGATTTGACGTGGAGACCAACGCGGTGACGCTGATCGATGCTGAGGGTGAGCGCTTCGTGCCGCTCCAGAGCAAGGAGGGAGTGGCGCAGGCCATCCTCGACCGCGTCGAGTACCTGCTGTCGGAGCGATCGGCGCGGATCTCATGAGCGGGTGGCTCCCGCGGAACCGGAGGCAGTCCTCTCCCGCGAAGTGGATGGATGCCTGTGCACGCGGGACGGGAGCGGGACGAGTGGTCTGGTCATGGATGAACTGAAGGCGCACCTCGACTTCTTTGCCGAGCTAGGGGTCGACGGCATGCGTGCCGAGCCGTCGTGGCGCTCACGGCCGAGCGACCTGGCCTCGCAGGCGAAGGCGCAGCCGCAGTCGCAGCTGGAGTCGCAGCCGCAGCCGGACTCCGAGCCCTCCTGGCAGCCCGGGCAGCCCGGGCAGCCCGGGCAGGCTGGGCAGGAGGTGCGCGTCTACGCCTCGGCCGCTGACGCGCTCGTTGGCGCGCGTGAGGATCTGGGTGACTGCACCCGCTGCAAGCTGCACGGCCTGGGTCGCCAGACCATCGTGTTTGGCGTCGGCTCCCCCGACGCCGATCTGATGTTCGTCGGCGAAGCCCCTGGCGCCGACGAGGACAAACAGGGCGAGCCCTTCGTCGGTCGCGCGGGCCAGTTGCTCACCAAGATCATCGAAGCGATCGACCTGCGACGGCAGGACGTGTACATCGCGAACCTGATCAAGTGTCGGCCGCCCGGGAATCGGAATCCCGAGTCGGATGAGATGGAGCAGTGCGAGCCGTTCCTCTTGCGCCAGATCGATGCGATCCAGCCGAAGGTGATCGTCGCGCTTGGCAAGTTCGCGGCGCAGTCACTGCTCCGGACCACGGATCCGATCACGCGGATCCGCGGGCGCGAGTATCGGTACCGTGATGCGATTTTGGTGCCGACGTACCACCCGGCCTACCTGCTGCGACAGCCCTCAGCCAAGCGGGATGTGTGGGCGGACATGAAGCGCGTCCGCGCGATTCTGTCGGGAGAGTAGTGACCTTCGTTTCGGTCGCTGTTCCTGTCCCGTATCTGGACCCGCTCACCTATAACGTTCCCGGTCGCTTCCCGACACCGCCGCCTGTCGGTGCGCGCGTGCGCGTGCCGCTCGGGAATCGCGCGGTCACGGGATGCGTCGTCGGCGCTCCGTCGTCGTTTGACGGCGATGCGACCCCTCGCGACCTGCTGGACATCGTGGACGAGGAGCCGTTCCTTCCCCCTGCCATCGTCGAACTGTGCGCCTGGGTCGCTGAGTACTACGTCGCGGGCCTCGGTGATGTGATCGGCGCAGCAATGCCGCCAGGTTCACAGAGAGCCAGCGCATACAAGATGCAGCACATTGTGGCGCTTACAGACGCTGGCATCTCCGCGCTGAGCCCGAGCGCGAACACCGACCAGCAGGTGCGCCTGACCCCCAGACAACGCAGCGTCCTTGAGACGTTGGCCGCGGTCACCGCCGGACTCCCCCTGGTGGCGTTGCGGGAGCGCGGCGCGAGTGCAGATGTGGTCCGGCGCCTTGCGGCCCGCGGGCTTGTCGCGTCTCGCGAGGAGCACGTCGAACGGGACCCGTTCGGGCGCACGTCGGGCATGGACGTCACGCGTGATGGTGACCGGTCGCTGACCGGCGAACAGCAGGCTGCCGTCGACACGTTGACGGGTATCCTCGACGCCGGTGGTTTCCGCGTGGCCCTGCTGCACGGCGTGACCGGCAGTGGAAAGACGGAGATCTATCTCCGCCTGGCGGACCGTGTCTGTGCGAACGGCAAGCAGGTCCTGCTGATGGTGCCGGAGATCGCGTTGACGCCGTCGGTGGTCTCGCTGTTCCGCTCGGCGTTCGGCACGCGCGTGGCGATTCAGCATAGCGGGCTGTCTGACGGAGAGCGGCACGACCAGTGGCAGCGCATCCGCCAGGGGAGCGTCGATGTCGTGGTGGGCACGCGCTCCGCGGTGTTTGCGCCGCTCAACAACGTGGGCCTGATCGTCGTGGACGAGGAGCACGACACCTCCTACAAGCAGGAGGAGGTGCCGCGCTATCACGGACGAGACGTGGCGATCGTCCGGGGACAGACGGCGGGAGCGCTGGTCGTGCTCGGGTCCGCGACTCCGTCGATGGAGAGCTATCAGCATGCGCTGTCCGGGAAGTACGCGCACGTGACACTCGGCCGCCGTGTGCTGGACCGGCCGCTGGCGTCGGTGCGTCTCGTCAACATGCGCGAGGAGTATGCCGATGCCGGCCCCGACGTGGTCATCAGCCGGGAGCTCGCCGAGGCGCTTCAGGATCGGCTGGACCGGCGCGAGCAGGTCCTGGTGCTGCTCAATCGCCGCGGCTATGCCACCGCCGTGTTCTGCCGCCAGTGCGGTGACACGTTCGAGTGTCCCAATTGCAGCGTGTCGTTGACCGTGCATCGCGCGGGGCGCGGGTGGCGGGGCCGGTGCCACTACTGCGACTACTCGATGGAGATCCCCCGGTCGTGCCGGAAGTGCGCGGCGCCGTACCTCGAACAGGCCGGATTTGGCACGGAGAAGGTCGAGCAGCAACTGCGCGATCAGTTTCCCGCCGCCCGCATCAGCCGGATCGACCGGGACTCCGTGCGACGGAAAGGTGCGCTCACGAGGTTGCTCTCGACATTCGCGGCCGGCGAGATCGACGTGCTGGTCGGCACGCAGATGATCGCCAAGGGGCACGATTTTCCGCGGGTGACGCTCGTGGGTGTGATCTCGGCGGACGTGGGCCTTGGCCTGGCGGACTTCCGGGCCGCGGAACGCACCTTTCAGCTTCTGACGCAGGTGGCCGGGCGGGCGGGTCGCGGGGAACAGCTGGGCGAGGCGATCGTCCAGACGCTCTACCCGGAGCACTACAGCATCGTGCTGGCCTGTCAGCAGGACTACCCGGCCTTTTTCGAGCGGGAGCACGCCTTTCGTCGCGCGATGCGCTACCCGCCAGACGTCGCGATGGTCTCCGTGGTCGTCCGTGGTCGGACGTTCGACGAGGCCATGGACGCCGCGGTGAACATCGTGACCGCCCTCAAGCCGGCCGCGACGCGTGCCAGGTTCCATCTGCTCGGGCCCGCGCCGGCGCCGCTCGGCCGGCTGCGCGGCGAACACCGCGTGCAGTGTTTTCTCAAGGGGACGCGTCGCGCGGAGATGCGCCATGCGCTGAAGGCGGTGTTGCAGCGCATGCCTGAGCTGCGGCGCCGGGTCACCGTCGATGTCGATCCGTTGAGTATGTTGTAGGGACGGGTGCCGGCGATCACGGGTGTTGCGCATCCGCGAGCCCGCTCGCCGGGCTACTACGGCCTCGCGCCCAGATTGAACACCTCGATGGGTGCTGGCGTGAAGCAGACGATGAACATGATGAGCGCGACGATCGCCAGCTGCCGTCGGGTGCGATCGAGCGGGATGTCCTCGTCGATCGTGCGGGGATGACGGGGCCCGAACGCGATCAGCATTCCCACCGTCAGTACCGTCCAGACGATCCAGGAGCTCGAGACAAACGTGAGGCCCACGAGGCACGCGACGGTCGCCAGCGTGACCAGCGTGCTCCGGCGGCCGAACACGGCATACGCGATGTGGCCGCCGTCGAGCTGACCGATGGGAAACAGGTTCAGCGCCGTCGCGAGCAGGCCGAACCAGGCGGCGAAGGCCATCGGATGCAGGTTCACCGAATACCCGTCCGGCGGCGCGCCCCAGATGAGCCAGGCCGCCGCCTTGAAGAGCAGCGGCTCGCCGAGTTCGAAAAAACCGGTCGTGTCGGCCGGCAACTGAGACACGCGCGACAGGCTGAGGCCGACCAGCAGCACGGGGACGGCGACGATGAACCCGGCGATGGGTCCCGCAATGCCGATGTCGAACAGCTCGCGCTTGCCGGCGATCGGCTGCCGGATGCGGATGAACGCGCCGAGCGTGCCCGTCAGCGGGAGTGGTGCCGGCAGGAAGTAGGGGAGCGACGCATCGACCCTGTAGAGTCGGCAGGCGAAATAGTGCCCGAACTCGTGGGCGCCGAGAATCGCCAGAATGGACGCGCTATACCACAGCCCGTTCAGCAGGTAGTACGGCGTCGACGCCTCCAGTTCGCGGCTCCCGAAATCGATGGAAAAGCTTGCAAAGTGTTCAGCCCCAGCGATGATCGTCGTTGCGACCGTCAGCAGAAACAGGACGACGTGCCATCGGATCGACCGGCGCCGGCGCACCGGTACCGGAGAGACGTAGACCGAGTCCTCCGGGGACTGAGGCGTCGGGAAATCTTGGGTGTCTGACGAAGAAAAGCCCATGCCGGGGCGTTTACCCGATATTCTGGAGGTCTTTGCCGGGCTTGAAACGAATCGTCCGCCCAGGGGGAATCCGCACTTCCTTGCCGGTTCGTGGGTTGCGGCCGATTCCACGCTTGCGCGGCTTGACCTGAAACACCCCGAAACCGCGGAGTTCGATACGGTCCCCGCGCTGCATGGAGAGGCGCATGGCATCGAAGACCGCATCGACCGCGACCTCGGCTTTCACCTTGGTAATGTCGGCGGTCTTGGAGACTTCGTTGACGATATCGACCTTTATCATGCGCCCGTGGTCCTCTCGGTGAATAACTGTAACTACTATAAAAAGAAACACTTACGCTGTCAAATGCACAACAAGAAGGACCCTCGGCGGCGCTGACGACCATGGCGAAACATCTACCCTCCGTCGTCCTGGTCGGTCGCCCCAACGTGGGCAAGTCGACCCTGTTTAACCGCCTGACCGGGACCAGGCGCGCCATCGTCACCGCCATGGCCGGCACCACCAGGGATGTGCTGGCCCAGCCGGCGGAGTGGCAGGGCACGAACTTCGAGCTCATCGATACCGGAGGAATGTTCGGCGCGAGCGAGGATCCGCTCCATGCCCTGGTGCTGGAGCGGGGCCGCCGGGCCATCGCGGCGGCGGATCTCCTTGTTCTCGTGGTGGATGGCCGGGATGGGCTCGTCCCGAGCGACCGCGAGATTGCCCAGGTGATCCGGGCGGCCGACAGGCCGGCCCTGGTGGCCATGAACAAGGTCGATGACAAGCGGGCCCGTGCCAGTGCCAGCGAGTTCTTCGAGCTGGGGTTCGACCAGATCCTGGAGATCTCAGCCGAACACGGGCGCGGGACCGGTGATCTGCTGGACGCCATCATCGAGCGCGTGGGTGAGCCGTCGGGTGCCGCCAGCGCTGATGATGAGCCCGAGGCAGAGGATCCGGACGGCGCAGAGCCCCCTGCCCCCACCCTCTCAGAGGTCGGCATCGTGATCGCCGGCCGGCCGAATGCGGGCAAGTCGTCGCTGGTCAACCGTCTCCTGCGCGAGGAACGGATGATCGTGAGCGAGACCCCGGGGACCACGCGTGATGCGGTGGACACCGCGTTTACCTGGCACAAGCGCCAGTTCCGGATCGTGGACACGGCCGGCATGCGGCGGGCGGGTCGCGTCGCCAGCGGCGGCCAGGTCGAGACCATCAGCGTCATGCTCGCGAGCCGCGCCATCGAATCGGGCGACATCGTCGTGCTGGTGGTGGACGCCAGCGTGGGTATCACCGACCAGGATGCCGCGATCGCCGGCGCCGCCGACAAGGCCGGGCGGGGTATCGTCATCGTCGCAAACAAGTGGGACCTGATGAAGGATCGCGGTCCCGATTTCGTCAAGGAGTTCGACGAGACGTTGCGCCGCGGTCTGAAGTTCCTCGACTACGCGCCCGTGCTGCACATCTCAGCGGCCACCGGGGAGCGGGCATCGAAGGTGCTGGAGACGATCGAGCGCGTGGCCGCCGCTCGCAGCATGCGTGTGAAGACGGCGCAGCTCAACGAGTTCGTGAGAAAGATCACCACCGCGCATCCTCCGCCGAGTCCCGGCCGCACGCACGTCCGGGTGCTCTACGCGGCGCAGACCGCCGTGGCGCCCCCGACGTTCGTCATCTTCACCAACGTGGCGACGGAGTTCCACTTCTCGTACGAGCGATTCCTGGTGAACCGTATTCGCGAAGAGTTCGGTTTTCTGGGGTCGCCGATCCGGCTGCATGTCCGTCGGCGGCGTCGCAAGGGCCGCGCCTGAGGCCTGCTATACTGACCCGCGTGGCCCTGAAGCTGTATCGTGCGGCGGATGTCTGTGCATCCACCGGGCTGCAGCCATACGTGCTGCGCTCCTGGGAGAAGGAGTTCCCGGGCATCGGAGTGCAGAAGTCGCAGGACAGCCCCCGCCTGTATCGCCAGTCGGACGTCGACCATGTGCTCCGCATCAAGGCGCTGGTGTTTGGCGAAGGGCTGACACTGTCCGGTGCGCGGCGTCGGCTCGAGGCCTCGCGGACGGGCGACGCACAGCCCGCCGAGGCGGCGGAGATGGCCGAGGTACTCGACACGCTGGGTGCCGATGCCAGGGCTCGAATCGGATCGGTGCGCAACGGTCTGCGCTCGATTCTCGAGGTGCTCTCGAAGACACCGGGAGCGGTAGAGGAGCCTGGGGCAGTGCCGCTGCTCGATGCAGTGGCGTCGAAGGGCGCGCGGTCGGCGGGGGCCAAGCGGGGCGATGCGTCCCAAACTCGCCCACGGTCGGACCGGGCGAAAGCTGCACCGCCGAAGCGCGCAGCGGCGAAGAAGCGGGCGAAGAAGCAGGTGTCGAAGCGGATCTGACGGCGTAGGTAAGTCTTTTCGGGATGTGGCGCAGCCTGGTAGCGCACCTGACTGGGGGTCAGGGGGTCGCAGGTTCGAATCCTGTCA
>JAQBVV010000206.1 GCA_027622905.1 Acidobacteriota bacterium | reverse complement strand
AGTTCTTCTTCATGGCGCGAAGGGGATCGCTCGTCCGAAACACGCTGAGTAATTCCCTGAACATGGTGCCTCCCGCCTAGAGCGTTTTTCGTTTCAATCTGAGGCTTCTCGTAGGGGCCAGGCCTTTTCGAAAAGCGCATTCCCGCGTTTTTCGGTCTCCACCGAATCGAACAACGCTCTAATGCCACCAGCGGCTGATGACCAGCACGACCGTCGGTACGCCGTAAAACAAGCCCACGACCCACAGCACGACCGTCCGTCTGGACCGCACCGCTACGCCAGTCAGTCTCTCAGCCAGTCGTAGGGGAATATGCCGGATGCCCGCCACGGGATATACCAGCAGGATCCCCGTCAGGTTGAACAACAAATGCACGAGCGCGATATCGAGGCCGGCAGCAGCATTCGGTCCCGAGACGGCGAGCGCCGCGAGAAACGCCGTCACCGTCGTGCCGACGTTCGCACCGAGCGCCACCGGAAAGGCCTGCTCGAGGCGCAACACGCCGGCTGCCGCCAGCGGTACCAGCAAGGAGGTCGTGATCGAGCTCGACTGGACCATCACCGTGACGATCATGCCGATCAGCATCGAGAGGATCGCGCTCGAACCAAGCACGGTGGTGACCATGACCTCAACGCGGCCGTGCGCGGCCGTGCGCATCGTTCTGACGAGCAGGGTGAGCGCCCCGAAGATGAACAGTCCGCTGAGGACGAGGAGAAACGCGGCCTGCCCCGACTCCCTCTCGAACAGGAACCTGGCCAGGCCCTCGATCGGAGCATAGCCACCGTTGAGCGCACTCCTGATCGGACTTTCGTAGGTCCCGCCTCCGGCGCCTTCCACCAGCGAGCCGATCGCGACAGCCCCGCGCTGCAGGTAGCCCGTCATCAGTTCCAGCGGAAGCAGGACGAGGACGGCGATGTAATTGAAGATGTCGTGACAGATCGCGACCGGGAACGCCCGCCTGAACTCATCGACGCGGCCCATGTGGGCGAGCGACACGATGGTCGACGTGACAGTCGTCCCGATGTTGGCCCCCATGATCATGGGAACGGCGTTCAGCAGCGGTAGCGGATTCTACGGCGCCGCCACAAGCGCGACCACCATCGAGGTCGTCACCGACGAGCTCTGCATGAGGGCGGTTGCCAGCAGACCGATCATCAGACCCACGAACGGGTTCTCGGTCGCCTGGAAGAAGGTCTGGAGCAGATCGCTGCCCAGCAACTCGAAGCCCTCGCCGAGCCCTTTGACCCCGACGAGAAACACGAACAACAGGACGAGAATACTGACGGCGCGCGCCATCGGGGGCACGGCCGCCCGAACCGGTCGAACCGGCGACGTGGTCACCCTGTCAACATCCCGCGTCGCTCATGCGTCGCCCATCTTACGCGTTGACGGCGTTCCTTACGAGCCGGGCGTCCAGATTCGCGAAGCCGGACCGCCGCTGAGTGCCAACATCAGTTCGTTCAGCCGCTTCACGAAGGCGGCCGGATCATCGAGTTGCCCCCCCTCGGCGAGCGTGGCCTGATCGAACAGGATCTGGCTCCAGTCGGTGAACCGAGGGCCGTCCGCCTCGCTCTTCAGCCGCTCGACGATCGGATGACTCGGGTTGATCTCCAGAATCGGCTTGCTCACCGGCACGTCCTGTCCGGAGGACTTGAGCAGCCGTTCCAGGTTCGCGCTCATCCCGTGCGCCTCGCTGACCAGACACGCGGGCGAGTCCGTCAGCCGGTGCGTCACCCGCACGTCGCTGGCGCGGTCCCCGAGTGCGGTCTTGACCCGCGCGAGCAACTCCGCGTGTGCCTCGTCCTTCGCGTCCGGCGTCCCCTCCGTGTCCACCGCGCCGAGCGCACCAAGGTCCAGATCGCCGCGCGCCACCGACTGGAGAGGCTTCCCGTCGAATTCGGTCAGCGTCGCCACCACCCACTCATCGATCCGGTCGTACATCAACAGCACTTCGACACCGGTCTTCCGAAAGATCTCCAGGTGCGGGCTGTTCTTCGCGGCCGGATACCCGTCGGCCGTGATGTAGTAGATTGCGCCCTGCCCTTCCTTCATCCGGCCAACGTAGTCGGCCAACGACACCGACTGCTCGTCGGAATCCGTGTGCGTCGAGGCAAAACGCACGAGCTTCGCGATGCGCTCGTGGTTGTCACCAGGCTGGGCAATGCCCTCCTTGAACGCCCTTCCAAACTCCTTCCAGAACGTCGCGTACTTGTCCGCGTGATGCTCGGCCAGGTCATCGAGCAGACCGAGCACGCGCTTGGTGGACGCGCCGCGAATCGTCTCGACATCCCGCGATTCCTGCAGGATTTCACGTGAGACATTCAACGGCAGATCGCTGGAGTCGATGACGCCCCGTACGAAGCGCAGGTACGCGGGCATCAACTGTTCCGCGTCATCCATGATGAAGACGCGTCGCACGTACAGCTTGATGCCGTGCCGGTGGTCTCTGTCCCACAGGTCGTATGGGGCTCGCTGCGGGATATACAGGAGTTGCGTGTATTCCTGGCGTCCCTCCACCTTTGCGTGGGTATAGGCCAGCGGCGGCTCGACATCGTGCGCCACATACTTGTAAAACTCGTGGTACTGCTCTTCGGTGACCTCGGATTTCGGCCTCGCCCAGAGGGCCGACGCCTGATTGATCTGTTCGTCCTCGTCGGTCAGCACGCTGGCCTTGGCGGTCTCGTCCCACTTCGACTTGTGCATCAGAATGGGCACGGTGATGTGGTCGGAGTACTTCCGAAGAATCTGGCGCAGTTTCGAGCCCGACAACAGCTCGTCCTCCCCCACCCTCAGGTGCAGGATCACGTCCGTGCCGCGTGACGCCTTTTCGATCGATTCGATGCTGTAGTCGCCCTGGCCTGCGCTCTCCCAGCGCACACCCTCGCTCGCCGGCGCGCCGGCCCGACGCGTCAGCAGCGTCACGTTGTCGGCGACGATGAAAGACGCATAGAACCCGACGCCGAACTGGCCGATGAGTTGCGCGTCCTTGGCCGCGTCGGCGCCCAGGTTCTTGAAGAACTCGCGTGTGCCGGATCTGGCGATCGTCCCGATATGGTCGATTACCTCTTCGCGTGACATGCCGACGCCGTTGTCGGAGACGGTGATGGTTCTCGCCGCCTCGTCGTAGCTCACGCGAAGCGTGAAGGCGGCGTCATCATCAAGGAGTTCGGGATTCGCAATCGCGTCGAAGCGCAGTTTGTCGCACGCGTCCGATCCGTTCGACACCAGCTCACGCAGGAAGATCTCCTTGTGTCCGTACAAGGAGTGAATCATCAGACTCAGAAGTTGTTTGACTTCGGCCTGGAAACCAAGTGTCTCTTTCACGGGCGCCTCGTTCATGTGTTGTCCTCTTCGATCAATCGTCGCAACCATTTTACGTGACACGGGATTGCGCAACCTATAACGCCGGCCCTGGCGAACTGGACCAGCAGGCCAGCGATGAGAGAATGTCGGCATGTGTCGCAATATCAAGACCCTCGCCAACTTCGAGCCCCCGGCAACCGACGCCGAGATTCGTGCCTCCGCGCTCCAGTTCGTCCGCAAGGTCAGTGGTATGACACGGCCTTCGGTGGCCAACCAGGCGCCGTTTGACGAAGCCGTTGACCAGGTGGCGACCGCCGCGCAGCATCTGGTGCATTCGATCACCACGAAGGCGCCACCCAAAAACCGCGAAGAAGAGGCCACGAAAGCTCGCGAGCGATCACGGCGCCGATTCACCGCCTCCTGAGGCCTGCCCCGAAGCCCACCCTGAGGCGGCGCAGCATGTGGTTCCAGTGCTAGGCGGGGCCCCGTCACACCCCGGCTCCGCTCTCTTCTGAGCCGAGGGGGCGACCCTCCGCGGGGGTAGTATCATGACCCTATCGCAACGGCCACCGGGCACGGAGGCTGCTTCCGCCCCGCCGGTGTCGCTCGCGCGATGAGACCTATGACTATTCCTCGGGCGCTCATCGGGTCCGTCCTCCTGACGATGAACGTCCTGGCACCGCCGCCAGCTGCGGGCGCCGGCCAGGACGGCACCGCCAGCTTTTCGCTGGACGTCAGTGCCGTGGCGCTCGACGTTGTGGTCACCGATGCGCGGGGCCGGTTCGTCCGCGGACTGACGCAGGACGACTTTCAGGTGCGCGAAGACGGGGTCCAGCAGGAGTTGACGTTCTTCACGTCTGAGGGCACCCCGGCCACCACGCTGGTACTCCTCGACAGTTCCTCCAGTGTGCGGTCGAATCTGAAGGGCGTGCAGAGCGCCGCGAATCGGTTCATAGACAGGCTGCCCAGCGGGGACGCCGCTCGCATCGGCTTCTTTCATGACCGGGTCGTCTTCGGCCCCGAGTTCACCACGGACATGCGACAGCACGTGGCGATGATCAATCAGATGCGGCCTCAGAGAAGCACACACTTGTACGACGCGCTGATCGCCTCTCTCCGTGAATTGTCTGGGGTGCAGGACCGGAAGGCACTCGTGCTCTTTACCGACGGCGACGATGAGGGCAGCCAGGCGACCATGGAGGAAGCGCTCGAAGCCGCGCGGCGCTCCCAGGTCTCGATCTACACGATCGGGCTTCGTGGATGGAGCGCAGCCGCCGGCGTAGGGATCAACG
>JAQBVV010000029.1 GCA_027622905.1 Acidobacteriota bacterium | reverse complement strand
ACCAACCGAGTGGCCGAACCAGGTGCCGATCCACTCCTCCACCGGCGGGTGGGGGCGTCCATCGATGTAGATGCGGCGCTGATGCAACGGATACAGGAACACGAGCGTGTTCTCGTTGGTCTGGGCGATTTCGCGAGGAAAGCCGATGCGCGGCACACCCTCTGGCATGCACTGGAAGTCGGGATCCGGGGCAAGTCTGTTGTGCCCATGCACGTCGTTGAACTGGACGCGATCCCAATGTTCAGGCCGGTACCACGGTCTGTCCTCCCGCGGCCGCACCCGCTGGCCGATCCCGGAGTCGCGCTCGAAGTTCACAGGGCTGCCTTTCGGCCCCGCAGGGTTCTCCTGAAGCTGCCATCCGCCTCGGTCGTCAATGCCTGACCGCCGGTATTGGCCCAGACACCGGTGAGCACCGGGTGCCCGTTGGCATCCCGAGGCGTCTCGACCAGCGCGGCCGCCGGGTCAACCTGGCCTCCGCCGCCCTGGGCAGCGACAGGCGCAGACACCATCCAGGTCGCCGCCGCGATTGCACAGACACTTCCAACGATGAACCTTTGCTGCATACCGCGATACTCCATTCTGCCGCTTTTCCGTGGCGCTTCCGGCGCGCGAACCTACGTGAAGGTATCCAATGACGCTGACCCGAGTCAAGTTCAGCGAGACTCGAGACCAGGGACGCCACTGTCACCGTGGCCCGATTGCCGACCCTCGACCACGCGCCTCCCGTTTCCTCATTCGAGTGCCTATTCGAGCCCGGGGCGATAGCGTCGTTCGGCCGCGCGCTCGACATCCTCCCTGGTGAAGGCCACCTCCTTCATCTCCCCGCGCGCGAACATCGCGGCCTGATCGGCGTAGTTCGGCGACGCGTCATCGCTGCTCTGACCGTAGGCCAGCACGGACACGGCACGCAGGGGGCTCGTGAACTCGACGCCCAGGACCCAGCCGTCTCCGCCAACTGCGCGCCGGCGCCCGTCGTCGTCCTCGCGGAAGTTGAGGACCCGATAGCACCCGAGCCGACCGGGACAGCCCCCGACCGGCACATCGACGTCTCCACGCCGGACCCGGTGCACGTCGCCCCAGGCGACGTCCGACGCGCCGAAACGATCGACCGTGGCAGCGACGGCGCCGGGAAACACACGCGCCGCCAGTCCGGGATTCGCCAGGCCCCGTGGCGTCTCGGTCGGGGCTGCGCTCGACCAGGGGACCGCGAAGAACTCCACGGTGTCGTCTCCGCGTGCGGGATCCGCGTCGGCGTCGAGCGCCTCGGTGTACCGGGTCCACCACTCCTGGAACAGCACGCCGCCACGGCTCTCCGGCGCCGCCGTGTTGTCCCAGCGCTCGAGCAGCGTCAGCGCTGACGCCACCCGGTCGGGGTCCACATCGTCGGTGTCCAGCGCCGCCGCTCCCACCGCGTCGCGCGCCGCCGCCACCATGTCGCTCTTGACGCGATCGGCCAGCAGCATCCTGTAGCTGTGCTTGCGCAGCATGACGTCTTCGAGCGAGAGCCGTTCATCCCCCCCGATCAGTTGCTGTGCATGCTGGCTGCGCAGGCTGAACTCGTGCGCTTCGAAGTAGTCCGGATAGTCGTCGGGATCGAGGGGCGCACGCAGATTGGTGAGCCAGGGGCCATCGTTCTCGTTTCGTAGATACCCGCCGACCGGGTTCAACAGCTGCGGCAGGTCCTCCAGCTCGTGCAGCGCCGTCCAGATCTGGTCACGTCTGGTCACTGGCACCGCGCGCGCCTCGTCGTAGGGGTGCGGGAACCTGGGTATCGCCGCGTTCCAGAGGAAGAAGATGTTGCCCTCCGCGTCGGCGTACGTGAAGTTGGACCGGGGATGGGCGCGGAGGCGCACCGCGTCAGTCCATTCCGCCAGCGTCGTCGCCTGGATCATCCGGAGGAACTGCTCTCCCCCACGAAACTCCCCGTCTTCCGGGGCTCGCAACACGTAGATCCGACCATGGGCGCGGTGAATCACGGGACCAAACTCGGTCACAAGGCGCTCGCGCGACTCGAGGCCGTAGCCGTCACCGTTGCGGAATCGAAGCGACATCGTTTCGCGACCGATCGGAATCGAGGCACCGTCAAGCACGTAGTGGTCCGCGCGATCCGGATCGACTTCCAGCGCGTACACCTGCGCGTTGTCGACGTCGTTGTTCGTCGTCGCAAAACCCAGGTGCCGATTGAACCCGCCGATGATGCCAAGCGGCGCACCGATCCGAAAGTCACCGTAAAAGTCCAGCCGGCCCGGCACCACCACGTGGGCCTCCCAGTAGCCTGCCTCCCACGACAGGTGCGGGTTCCGAAGCAGGATGGCCGCGCCGGACGCGGTGCGACTCGGCGCGAGCGCCCATGCGCTGGACCCCTCCTCGATCGCGCCTGCCGGAGCGACCCCGTCGACGTCGAGAAGCGGCGCCTCCGCCACGCCCTCCAGTGCGCGGACCCACCGGCGCGCTTGACCCAGGCTCGGTCGATAGACGTAGAGCGCAGCGACGTCGTACCCGGTAAACGGTGACACCAGCCAGTCGGCAAACGCCTCCGGGTGTTGCGCCATGTAGCGGTTCACACCGGCGGCGAACCCTTCGTAGACGCTCCGGGTGTCTTCGTGGAGTTCCCCGTAGACCTGCACGGCACGGGTGAAGGAGGGACGATTGGCGAAGTCCGAGTCGAGCGCGCCCCGCCCCTGGTGGCTGGCAAGCTGTCCGCGCGCCCGAAGCAGGCCAAGCGGCACGCGCTCGCCATAGTCCTCGACCTGCAGATAGGCCAGCGCATATCCGAGCGCTCTCAGGTTGTCGGCGTAGATGTGCGGTACCCCGTACGCGGTCCGTATCACCTCTACCTGCCTGGGCAGATCGGCATCGGGTCCGCCCTGGCCGCCTGCCGCTGCCGGCCAGACGAGCCACGGGCTGGCGATCAGTGCCAACGCAGCCAGGCGGCCCGCAACGGTTCCACGAAGGTGCGACATAATCGTCATGTGCCGATCCGCGGCGATTCTACGTCAGGCGCCAGACGAACGCCGCACCTCCCGGAAACACTCACGACCCGCGTGAGACCCATGTGAGTCGTCGTCGACCATCAGGAATCGCAGAGATTCAGGTGCAACATACCGGGAACATCGAGCGTAGTCCTTATGAGGCCCTGTACGACGCAACGGCGTCACGTGGATGCCCCCCGGAACGGAAAGTTGGCCAGCGCCATGTCGGCGATCGTAAGAATGCGTCTTTCAGCCCAGTCTGTTCTATCCCGGCGTGGGGCGGTGCTATCCCGGCGTGGCGCCGCGCCATGGCTGTGCCTCGGCCTCTGCGCGCTCCTGTCGACGGGGCTCCTCGCCCAGGCTGGCACGGCCACGGTATCCGGCCGCGTACTGGATGCCACCGACGGATCGCCCGTCGCGTTCGTCTCCGTGGTGGTCGAGGACGCCGGTTCCGGCCTGCAGGTCACCGGGACCCTTGCCGGCGAGGATGGCCGCTTCCTGATCCATGGGCTACCTCCAGCCAACTACACCATCGGCACGTCGTTCCCTGGGTTCTATCCTGTCGCGGTCAATCTGTTCGTCGGGGAGCTGAATCAAATCTTCGACCTCGGTGACATCCGCCTCGAGCACCTGGACACGTTCGAGGAAGAGATCACCGTCACGGCCGACACCATCCGGGCGGCGGGCATCGACACGCAGGTCTTTCGACTGGACGACGGGGCCAGCCAGACCACGGGGTCCATCCTCGACGCGATGCGAAACCTGCCCGGCGTGGCCGTGGATCAGGTCGGCATGGTCTCGCTGCGTGGCAGCGACCGCGTCGCCATCCTCATCGATGGCCGGCAGTCCAGCCTGACCGGCTTCGGTAACCAGCGCGGGCTGGACAGCGTCTCGGCCGCCAACATCGAGGCCATCGAGATCATCAACAACCCGTCGGCACGCTTCGACGCCGCCGGCATGGCCGGCATCATCAACATCATCTACCGGCAGGAACAGGAACTCGGCCTCTCGGGAGACATCGGCCTGTCGGCGGGCCTTGGCCAGTTCTCCAGGCGGCGACAGGACCTGCCCACCGAGCTGGGCAGCTTCACCAACAATCCGAAGGTCATCCCCAGTGTGAACCTGAACTACAACGCCGGCACCGTGCGAACTTTCGTGCAGAGCGAGGTGTTGTTGCAGGACGACCTGCCGAACAACGAGTTCACGACGCGGTTCTACGACGACGGCCGCGTCATCGAGTCCCAGGTGCCCGAGAACCGCGAGCAGTCGCACTACCTGCTGCGTGGCGGCTCCGACTGGACCATTAACGCCGCCAACACGCTGTCGATGTCCGGCGTCTACGACTTCGAAACCCACACCGACCGCGCCCAGGTGCCGTTCATTCTCAGAGCGACCGGCGAGCGTGAGCGGTTCTGGTTCTGGCGCGAGAAGGAAGATACCGGCTTCGCCAACGTCAACCTCGACTGGCGGCACCGGTATACGGCCCCTGGCCACGAGCTGAACGTGAACCTGCAGTACACGCGAGGGTGGGAGGACGAAGCCTACTTCCTCAACGAGGTGTCTCCGGTGCGCGAGGGCACCGACATGACGCACCTCGTCGCGGAGGAAAACACCTTGCCGCTGGGCATTGACTATGTCCGTCCCCTGCGAACCGGCCGCCTGGAACTCGGCACCCGCGTGCAGCGCCGATGGATTCCCGTGAGCTACACGGTGGACCGAGGCGTGCAAAGCGTGATCTACGAGGGCCTGGGCGATGCCTCTGACTGGGAGGAGCGCATCGGGGCGCTGTACGCCAACCTTGTGCGTGAGCAGGGCCGCTACTCACTGGAAGCGGGAGTTCGCGTCGAGCAGACCAACGTCTCCTACGACATTCCGAGCGAAAACCTCTACTACACGGGCAGCGACCGCTACGACTACTTCGAGGTCTTTCCCAACGCCCGCGTCACGTGGCGCCTGAACCCGCAGCATCGTGTGATCGCCGCCTACAACCGGCGCGTGGACCGGCCCGGCGAAGCCGAGCTGCGCATCTTTCCGAAATACGACGACCCCGAGTTGCTCAAGGTCGGCAACCCGTTCCTGCGCCCGCAGTTCACGCACGCGGCCGAGATCGGCTACGGGCAATCGTGGACAGGCGGCTCCATCAGCGCGGCCCTCTACTATCGCGACATCCAGGACTCGTTCTTTCGCGTCTTCGCCATCGACAGTTCGAACCCCCGCTACGACATCGTCAACAGGATCTACGAGAACGCCGGCGACTCCAGCCAGCGTGGCATCGAGATCTTGATGGAGCAGCAGGTGGCCGAACCCTGGGACCTGTCAGGGAGCGTGAACTGGTTCCGCAACGACATCGACGCGTTCCAGACCACCCTCCGCTTCCCGACTCCCCGGCTCTTCGCGCTGGCGGCCTCGAGCGACGACACGTGGAACCTGACGCTGAATAACCGCTTTCAGTTACCCGCGGCGGCAGAAGTGCAACTGAGTTACATCTACTATGGCCAGCGCAACGTGCCCCAGGGCAGGGAGCGCGCGCGCTCATCGGTCGACCTCGCGATGCAGCGGCCCATCCTGAACGATCGCGCCGAGGTCCTGTTCACCCTCACCGACATCTTCAACAACTTCGGCATCGCGCAGGAGATTGACGGCCAGGGCTTCACCGCGCTCTACCAGAACTTCCTCGAGACCCAGGTCGCCACGGTCGGACTGCGCTGGCGCTTCTGAGCGGGAACGCCGCCCGGACCTCTCGTCCTGGCGCCCCTCACTCCATCGTGGCCTACGGCGCTGGCGAGAGCCCCGTATACGAGAGCTTCTGCACGCCCGCATCCGTTTGCGCAATGTAGATATTGCCGTTGGCATCGCCCGTGATCTGGTGCCCCCCGCCAATTTGCCCAGGGACGTCGACCATGCCAACGATCTCGACCGTCGCCCGGTCAACGATCGCGATGTTCTCCCCGTTGCCCACGTACAGGAACTCCTGCGCCGGATCCGCGGAGAATGCGAACCCGCGCGCGAAAGGCGTGTCGGTCTTGATCACCTCATCAATGAAGGTGCCATCCGTCGAGAACACCTGCACCCGCCGGTTCTCCCGGTCGGCGACGTACACCGTTCCGTCACGGGAGACGGCGACCGCGTGGACCAGGTTGAACGCGTCAAGGCCCGGCGCGGCAGGATCATCGAAGTACACGACCGCGCAACTGTCGTGGTCGACCGGCACCTCACCAGACGCGCCCCACATCCGCTTGAACGCACCCGTGTCGGCATCGAAGACCACGACGCGGCTATTCCCGTAGCCGTCCGCGACGAACACTTCGTTGGTCGGCGGATGCACCCATGCATCAGCGGCGCGATGCACGTTGTCGGTGTCCGAATTGCTGGCCGTCCCATCCCCGACGTGACCGATCTGCAACACGAAGCGCCCGTCCGGGGCGAACTTCAGCACCTGATCATCGGCCACCGGCTCGCGCGGCAGGCCATTGGTCGGACAGTTATTCCCGGTCACCCAGACGAAGTCCTGGGAGTCGATATGGAGGCCGTGCTCCCGCTGAGGCCAGTCGTAACCTTCCCCCGGGCCGCCCAGCGCCTTGACGAAATTGCCGCCGCTGTCGAAGACCATGATCGGGGGAGCCGCCATCGCGGCGTCTTCGGCGGGCAGCGTCCACGGACGATGCAGCAGCCACACGTTGCCGCCTGAGTCGACGGCGAAGCTCGACGCGTCGCCGAGCTTCCATTGCTCGGGGACCTTCATCCAGCCCTCGTCGACTTCGAACGTGGGAAGGCTACGCGCCTCGGACTGCTCGGCATCGCTTGCCGCCTCTTGCGGCGCGCACGCCTGAGCGGTCATCCCCGCCATCACACACGTCACCGCCACCACCAGCGTTCGCCACCTACTCATGCGCATCCCTCCACGGCTATGAAACCACCGGACAGCATCCAGCATCGTGCTGACTCTAGTCCCTTGGAACCGTGATTCCTAGCACAATTCCCTGGCGGGGCATCCCGACTGGCGGCGTTGCTCCTTCCTCACATATGCCCAATATTCTCGGTCGTCGCGCCTTGCCAGCCGGGCGCCGCGCGCCGGGCCTTGCACCAGGAACTACGGTTCCAAGGGACTAGCGCAGCTTCCGCGTTTGTGCCCAGCCGGCACGGCTCCGTCCACCGATGGAAGGCCGGGCGAGACGGAACTGCCGGCCTCCCGGCTCAGGTGCGGATTCCGGAGCCGAATGGCCACGATCGACGCTGCCCGATTAGAATCAATGATGCAACCAGACCACGAGCACAATGGAGTTTCCGTATGAGTGAGCACGCTGGGCATGACACGACCGCCGCAACCTCAAGACGTCCGTGGCGGCTGACCTGGGTTGGCGGCGCCATCGGATTGGTGGCCGTCATCGGCATAGCTGTCGCGGTGTCCACGGGACGCTCTGCCGAGGCCGCGAGGCAATCGGTCATCGAGGTCTACAAGGATCCGGCCTGTGGCTGCTGCTCCCTGTGGGTGGAGCATCTCCGAGAACACGGGTTTGCCGTGACCGCGCGCGACACGCGGAACCTTGCGGCGTTGAAAACCGAGAACGGTGTCCCACGCGAGATGCAGTCCTGCCACACCGCGCTGGTGGACGGTTATGTGATCGAGGGACACGTGCCCGCGGCCGACGTGGAGCGGCTACTGAGGGACCGCCCGGCGATCGCGGGCCTCGCTGTCGCCGGCATGCCTATTGGATCGCCCGGCATGGAAGTCGAGGGCGTCGCGGCACAGCCCTACGACGTCATGGCGTTTGACGACGGCGGCGGCGCGTTCGTCTTCGCGAGCCACGGCGACTGACAGAGCGCGGCGCGCCGATCGGATCACGCACGATCGGAATGAATCACCGCGCGGCAGGGCTCTCCCGATGAGAAGTGCCGCCTGCTCTGCCTGCTCTGCCTTCTCTACCTTCGCCACGTGCGTCGCCGTCCTGGTCGCCGGGCTGACTGGCATCGTCAGCGGTCAACAACCAACAGCAGACATTCGAATAGAGGTTCGCACCGGCGCGAACGAACCCGTGGCAGGCGCGGAGGTGGTGATGACCGGGGTCACACAGCTGACGGATGAGCAGCTGACCGATGAGCAGCCGACCGATGAGCAGGGGGTTGTGCTGCTCAGCGTGCCTGCTGGCACGGTGCAGGTGACGGTCGTGCTGGAGGGATTCATTCCGGTCACCGTCCCGATCGATGTGGTGGCGGGTCAGGAGCAGCTGGTCAGCATCCAGCTCGTGCGGCAGCTCACGCTCGAGGAGGAGGTCACCGTCGTGGCCAGCACGCGGACCGAGCGGCGCATCGAAGACCAGGCGATGCGGGTCGAGGTGCTTGGTCGCGAAGAGATCGAAGAAAAGATGCTCATGACGCCTGGCGATATCGGCATGATGCTGAACGAAACGGGCGGCCTTCGCGTGCAAGGGACGTCGCCATCGCTTGGTGGTGCGAGCGTTCGCATCCAGGGGATGCGGGGCCGCTACACGCGCTTCCTGTCCGATGGACTGCCGCTGTTCGGCAGCCAGCCAGGCGGCCTCGGGTTGCTCCAGATTCCGCCCATGGACCTGGGTCAAGTCGAGGTCATCAAAGGTGTCGCCTCCGCACTCTATGGCGCGGGCGCGCTCGGTGGCGTCGTCAACCTCATCTCTCGTCGTCCCGGCGAAGAACCCGAGCGTGAATTCCTGATCAATCAATCAACGCGCGGCGCCACCGACGGCGTGCTGTGGTTATCCGCGCCACTCTCGGACGCATGGGGTGTGACCTTCCTCGGGGGCGGTCACTGGCAGGATCAGGCGGACGTCGACAACGATGGCTGGACGGATCTGGCGCACTACGCGCGCGCTGTCGCCAGGCCACGACTGTTCTGGGATGACGGACAGGGTCAATCGTTTTTCCTCACCGTTGGCACGACGATCGAGAACCGGACCGGCGGAACGCAGCCCGGCGCCGTCCTGCCCGTCACGGGCTCGCCCTACCCGGAGGGGCTCGAAACACGCCGCGTCGACATCGGCACGTTGTGGCAGACCCTCCTTGCTGAACGCTACGTGTTGACCACACGGGCCACGGCGTCCCGTCAATGGCACGACCATCGATTCGGCGACGTGCTGGAACGCGACCGCCACAGCACCTCCTTCGGTGAAGTCACGCTTCGAGGTTCGCGCGGACGGCACACATGGGTCGGCGGTGTCGCGATCGAACAGGACACCTACGACCCGACCGACCTGCCGCGCTTCGGCTACACGTTCACGACGCCGGGCATCTTCGTCCAGGACGACATCGATGTCAGGCCGTGGCTCGCCCTGTCGGTGAGCGGACGGCTGGATCACCACAGCGAGTACGGGACGTTCTTCAGCCCGCGCGCGTCCGCGCTGTTCCGGTCGGGCGACTGGTCCACGCGCATGTCAGTCGGGAGCGGATTCTTCGGTCCCTCCCCTCTCACCGAAGAAGCAGAGGCGGCCGGGCTGACCCGGCTCACGGTGGACGGTCCGCTACGCGCGGAACAGGGACGCAGCGTCTCGATAGACCTCACCCGCACCCAGGGCGCGCTGTCGTATACCGCCACCCTCTTTGGGTCGCGCATCACCGACCCGGTAACCGTGGACCGGGAGGCGTATGTCCTTCGGAACCTTCCCGAACCCACCACGAACGCGGGCGTGGAACTGCTCGGGGTACTGCGACGGTCACCGCTGGCGCTGACGGCCAGCTACACCTACGTTCGCTCGCGTGAGACCGATGGCGGGATCACGAACGACGTGGAACTGACGCCACGTCACAGCGTCGGCCTCGTGGCGATGGTGGAGAACGAAGATGCGCGCCTCGGGTTCGAGTGGTATTACACGGGCCGCCAGCGACTCGAGGAGAATCCCTATCGCGACTCGGGCGATGCATACGCGCTCATGGGTCTGCTGGTCGAGCGGCGCGTTGGCCCCGTACGCCTCTTCGTCAATGCCGAGAACCTGACGAACGTGCGACAAAGTCGATGGGATCCGATCCTTCGCCCTGACCGAGCCACGGATGGCCGCTGGACCGTGGACGCCTGGGCGCCTCTCGACGGCCGAGTGATCAATGGCGGAGTGAGAATCCCGTTCTGATTCCGGAAAGCCCAGGCGATCGGCCAGGCCGGCCGATCGTCACAACGGGGATCTACGCGGGCGCGGGAAGCTGCCCGTCGGCCTTGGCGGCGAAGACGAAGTCGCTCTCGGTGAGGCCATCGATCTTGTGCGTCCAGATTGTCAGACGCACCTTGCCCCAGGCGATGTACATGTCCGGATGGTGGCCCTGCTCCTCGGCGAGTTCGCCGACGCGAACCGCGAAACTCATGGCCGAGCGGAAATCATCGAACCCGTATTCCTTCTCAAGGTGATGTCCGTCTCGGACACGCCAGTCGCCACCCAGGTCGCGCGCGAGGGCCTCGAGTGCAGGACCGCTCAGGGGAGGCGTTCCGCCCTTGCACGGCACGCATTCTTTCGACGCTAAATCAGTCATGTACTCCCCTGTTGACCCCGGCTCGGACACCCGCGCGTCGCCCGCCAGTTCCAGGTCTATCCCTGGGTCTTGTCTATGTTGGCGCCCACCGCGTCTTCGGCGATCGCGACCTTGTCGACTGGCAATCCCTCGTCATCAAGGGCCCCGGCGGCGTTGGCATTGCCTTGATCGTCCGTGGCGCCCTTGTGCAGGTCGGGGTCGCCACTATGGAGATCGACCTGATGGCTCTGACGCACGCTGAAAGGTTCGCCCTGGTGTTTCTCTGACGAGGCATCACGAGCCGCTTCAGGCCGTGGACGTCCACCGGGCTCTGCGGGTGAGTGAAAAGAGATCGTGAGATTACGCATGAAACACCTCCCTGCGCCGATGGTAACCCCATTTCGAGTCAGCCGCTAATCCGCCATCTGCGACTCTTCGTCACTGCCGAACACCTGACGGCCGCATCCACAGGCGCGCGCGCATGAGAGGGATGAACCCGGCGTCGACGTTCAGCTGGCATCCCTGCCGAGCACGATGCGCACATGGTGCGTCCCGCCATCGTCAACGATGGGAATCGCCCCGGCGGCGATGGCGACACCGTCGAGCGAGGCTGCGACGACCCCTCCGCACTGCCGCTCTGGATTCAACACGGAGATCAGATACCGCGTACCCCGCACACGCCACGCAATCTCGTACTCCGGCCAGGACGATGGGATGCACGGGTCGACACTGAACGTGTCGCCGCGTCGCCGCAGCCCCAGCTTGCTCTCGAGGCCGGCCCGGTACAACCACGCCGCGGAGCCGGTGTACCAGCTCCATCCGCCCCGGCCGGCGTGCGGCGCCCTGCCGTACACGTCGCCGGCCACGACGTACGGTTCCGCCTTGTAGCGCTCCACGTCCGCCGAGGTTCGCGTGTGGTTGATCGGATTGAGCATGTGAAACAGCTCCCCGACATCATCGCCACTGCCGAGCTTCGCCAGTGCCATGACGACCCAGGCGGCCGCGTGCGTGTACTGGCCGCCGTTCTCGCGCACGCCTGGCGGATACCCCTTGATATACCCGGGGTCCTGCACGGAACGATCGAATGGCGGATCGAGCAGGAGCAGCAACCCGGTCGCCCGCACGACGAGCGCGGCACGGACGGCATCCATTGCGCGCTCGGCGAAGCGCCGCGGAACGGCGCCGGACAGCACCGCCCAGGACTGCGCGATCGAGTCGATCCGGCATTCGTCGTTCTGCACCGATCCCAGCGCCATGCCGTCGTCGTAGTACCCACGGCGATACCATTCGCCGTCCCACGTCATCTCGAGCCGTGACGCGAGGCGCTCCGCGTCGGCTCGATAGCGTCCGGCCCGCGCGCGGTCCTCTCGCGCCTCGCACAGCCCCGCGAACTCGGTCAACACCCCGTGCAGAAAAAACCCGAGCCACGTGCTTTCGCCCCGGCCGGCGTGCCCAACGCGGTTCATACCGTCGTTCCAGTCGCCGACACCGAAGAGCGGAAGACCGTGTGTACCGCTCGTCGAGCCCCGTTCGATTGCCCGAACACAGTGCTCGAACAGGGTGCCCGTGTCGCCGGACACAGCAGGCAACCCGTAGGATTCGTGTTGATCGTCGGCGAGGAGCGGCGCCTGCAGGAACGGGACCTGCTCATCCAGGACGCCGGTGTCGCCGGTGGCTCGCACGTACTCGGCCACGACGTGCGGTAGCCAGAGCAGATCGTCGGAACAGCGGCTGCGAAGTCCACGGCCACTCGGTTCGTGCCACCAGTGCTGCACGTCGCCCTCGGTAAACTGCCGTGAGGCGGCCCGAAGCAGATGCTCGCGCGCCAGGTCCGGCCGCGCCAGCGACAACGCCATCACATCCTGCAGCTGGTCGCGAAACCCGAACGCCCCGCCGGGCTGGTAGTACCCGCTGCGTGTCCAAAGACGGCAGCTGATGGTCTGGTACAGCAGCCAGCGGTTCAGCAACGTATCAAAGGAATCGTCTGGCGTGCGAACCTGGACCGCGTTGAGCGTGTCATCCCAGGCCGCACGGACCCGCGCGCGTGCCGCCACCGCGCCATCGACATCTCCGTGACGCGCGATCAGACGACGGGCATGGTCGCGATCGGTGCCCTCTCCCAGCAGGAACAGCAGCTGGCGGCTTTCCCCCGGCTGCAGCACGCAGTGAATCTGAAGGCCGGCACAGGAATCGAGCGCCGCGCCGATGTGCCCGGAGAGCACCGCGTGGCCCATCGCGGCCGGGCGCGACAGGTCGCCGTTGCGACCGATGAACGATCGCCGAGCCGCCGTGAAGGACGCCGGCGTCTCGCTCGCATACGAGAACGCGACGTGACGGGCGAACTCCTGGTTGTACGCGTTGGTCGCGAAGATCGCCCCGCTCGGCTCGTCGATCTCCGTGACGACGTGCCGGTGCTCGCCATCACGGGGTGGCCCGAGCACCCACTCGTTGTACGCAAAGACGCTCAGTGTCCGGGGGGTCGAGCCGCTGTTGGTGAGCGTGAGCAGCGAGAACTTGACGGGGTCGTCGGCCTCGACAAAGACGTCCAGCTCGTGATCGATGCCGTACGCCGTCCGGGAGAACCGCGTCAGGCCGGCGGTGTGCCGTACGAGGCATCGCCCGGTCGCGGGACGGGGCGCGGGCCCAGGGGTCGGCGACCAGAACTCGCCGGTGTCGTCATCGCGCACCAGAAGCGCCTCGCCGGTCGGATCGCTGATCGGATCGTTGGCAAACGGCGTCAGTCGATTCTCACGACTGTTGCCGAACCATGTATGCGCCGCACCTGACGCCGTGACGATGGTGCCGAACTGCGGATTCGCGATGACATTGACCCAGGGCATCGGCGTGTCCTCGCCATCCTCGAGGACGATGGCATAGGTCCGTCTGTCATCGCAGAAGCCCCCGAGCTCGTTCGCCAGCGTCATCGCCGGCAGCGTGACGCGTGTCGGCTCGGCGTCTCCGCGTGGCGGAGACATCGGCACGAGTGGGACGGCCGGTGCGCGGACCGTGTCCGGCCGGGCCAGTTGCGTCCGAAGGTCACCCTTGTCGCCGCGGAGAATCGCACCGGCCACTGCTTCGATCAGCACACGCTCCGTGTGGCTGATCCGGTCGGCACGGAGCAGATAGGCGCCCCCGGGGCGATGCTGCCAGGTGCTCCACGGGCCGTCTTCGAGGACGGCCGTGAGCTGCTCCTGCATTTCGTCCAGATAGCCCACCGGATGCTCGTTCACGATCACCACGTCGGCGCTCAACCCTTTCAGCCGCCAGTACTCCTGCGCCTGCAGGACCTGCCGCACCAGCGAGATGTCGTCTTCCCCGACGACGCGGACCAGCAGGATAGGCAGATCGCCGGAGATCGCGTGCGCCCACAGCCCGGACTGGCCGAGCGTGTTCTCCGCGATCACGTCCGCGCTCGCTCGAAGCGAACCGTCCGTACCGAGCACTCGCGAGGCGAGACGCTCGAACAGCACGGCATCGTCTGCCGACACGCCCAGGTGCCGGAGGCCGCTCTCGGCGTGCGTCATCGCCAGCGCGAACGTCCGCCCGGCGGCGCGCGGATTGTGGTACTTCTGCGCGAGCGCCTGCGCCGTTTCCCGATCCGCGGCCATCCCTGTCGCGAAACAGAGCCGCACGCTGCCCCCTGGTGGAATACGGACCCGCTGACGCAGGCTGACAATCGGATCGAGCACGATACCGGTGGTGCCCGAGAGCGCGCGTCCATCAAGCGCCAACGGGTTCCCGGGGCCCCGGCCACGGCCAAGAAACCGGGCGCGGTCCGTCTCCCACTCGAGCGATCCCTGCGGAGGGCCGTCGAGGCTCAGCACGTGAAACGCCCACGCGCTGGCGTCACGGGGGTCCCGAGGCCGTCGATGACACAGCAGCGCGGCGCTGTCCGGCAGGTACTCGGTCTCGACGAAGAGTTTGCCAAACGCCGGGTGGGCGAAATCTTCGACCGCGGATGTGAGCACGATCTCGGCATAGCTGGTCACATCGAGCTCGCGCATACGCGCCCCGCGGTTGAGGACCGTGACCCGCCGCACCTCGACGTCGTCTTCGGTCGCGACCGCGATATCGAGGTGCGTCACGATGTCTTCGTCCCGGCGCTTGAAGCTTGCCCGGTCCGCCGAGAACGTCACGACGTAGTCGTCGGGTTCACGTCGTGATGGCTGATAGGCTGCCGACCACACCACGCCACTCCGCGCGTCGCGCAGGTAGATGAACTGACCGTCCGCGTCGCATGTGGGGTCGCGACGCCACCTGGTGACGGGCAGTCCCCGCCACACGCTCGCGCCGCCACCCGCATTGGTCACCGACGTGACGTAGTTGCCGTTCGACAGGAACTGCGTATGCGGGAACGCCGTGTGCGCCGAGCGCGATCGCCGCACCGGCGCTGACGGGGCGGGCGCGGTAATCCGCATGGCATCGAGCGGCCGCGGTTCAATGGTGCCCACCTCACGCGGCACGCGCTCCTGCAGCAGCAGTTCCGTCGCCTGGACGCTCGGCTCGGCATGAAAGCGCTCGATCATGCGGTCGTCCAGCAACGCATTCGTCAGCGCGACCAGCGTCATTCCCTGGTGATGGGCCAGATAGATGGGCACGACGACACCGCTCGTCGGCTCGTCAGAATCCGCCGGGTCGGGCCCGCGACGCGTGTAGTCGATCGCGTCGAAGAATCCGTACTGGCCCTCGAGGCCCGTGGCGGCGAGCCGTCGGAGGTTGGCGACGCTCGCCGTGGGATCGATCGTGATGGCCAGTGCGGTCGCGTACGGGGCCACGACCACTTCATCGCCCAGGCCGCGCTTCAGGCCGAGTCCTGGTACACCGAACGCCTTGTACTGATAGTTGCCATGCCGATCGACGAGGTTGTAGGCCGACTCCGAGATCCCCCACGGCACCCCGCGAGCGGCGGCGTAGTCCATCTGGCGCCGAACCACCCGCTGGCAGGATTCATCGAGCAGCGTGTTCGGATAGGTCCGCATGACCAGCAGTGGCATCAGATACTCGAACAGCGTCGCGCTCCACGAGAGCAGGACCGGTGCGCCGCGGACGCTCGTGACGGGTCGTCCGAGGTGAAACCAGTGCAGTTCCCGGACGTCACCCTTGGCGATGGCGAGGAAGCTGGCCAGTCGGGCTTCAGACGCCAGCAGGTCGTAGTACGACAGATCGAGTCGGCCGGCACCGTCGGCATCGGCCAGGCGGTAGCCGATCGAGAACAGCTGGCGCTTCGGATCGAGCAGGAACGTGAAGTTCATCTCGTCGAACAACACGTCCGCGCGCGCCGCGAGCTGCGGGGCTACGTCCCGGAGTCCGACCGACAGGGCCACGAGCGCACCTGCCAGGTTGCCGCTGTCGACCGTGGAAACATAGGCCGGCGGCAATGGCGCGAGCGTCTGCGTGTCGTACCAGTTGAGCAGGTGCCCTTCGAACCGTTCGAGCCGCTCGACCGTCGTGAGCGTCCGGTCGATTCTGCGGATGAGATCGTCGGTCTCGATGAAACCCAGGTCGTGGGCCGCGAGCGTGGCGAGGAGACCGAGGCCGATGTTGGTCGGGGAGGTCCGGTGGGCGATCGTCAGCGCACCGCCGCCCCCAGCGGTGCCCGTCTCGCCTTCCTCGACCTCGACCTGGACGTTGTCGGGCGGAAGGAAGTGGTCCTCCACGCCAACGAAGGCATCGAAGTAGTCCCACGTCTTTCGCGCGATCTGCTGCACGTAGTCCCGGTCCGCCGCCGACAGCGCCGCACGCACCCTGGGCATCGGACGACTGAGCGCATAGGCGATCCACGGGGCCGCGGCCCACACGCAGAGAATCGGCGCCGCGACGGGCAGCGCGGCCGGGCGCATCACCGCGACCGCCACCCCCGTCGCGACCGCCAGGAGCGGGCTCGCCTTCATGCCGTGCACGAACATGCGGATCTGCAAGGGACCGCCGCGAGCCGCGTGTGCGGCCATCGTCTCCCACTCCAGCAGACGGCGCCGCGTCACGACGAGACGGACCAGTGTGACGACGATCGCGTGCAATCGCTCGGTGGCCTCGTTGGCCATGAAGGCGAGCTGCAGCCCGGCGCGTGCCGCCGTCGTCATCACCTCCTCCGCCATCGTGCGCAGGAAGCCCCACCACGACTGCTCTCGTCGCGGACCACGCAGCAGCCGCAGCCCGATGGTCACGCCGGGGAAGCAAAGCGCGGCAAGACCGACCGCGGTCCACACCACGGGATGTCCCGGCAGCACGGTCCACCCGAGCACCATCAACAGAAGGGTGGCCGGCGGCACGAGGCTGCGTCGCAGGTTGTCGAACAGCTTCCACCGGGCGACCAGCGGGAGACGATTGCGCGTCAGGCCTGCACGAGACGGCACGAACGGAAACAGCCACCACAGGATCTGCCAGTCGCCGCGGACCCAGCGGTGCTGTCGGCGCGCGTGGGCGAGCACGCTGGACGGATAGTCGTCCACCACCTCGATGTCGGTCACCAGCGCCGTGCGCGCGTAGAGTCCCTCGAACAGATCGTGCGACAGCAACGTGTTCTCGGGTACGCGCCCCTCGAGCGCGGCCGTGAAGGCATCGACGTCGTACAGCCCCTTGCCGGTGAAGATGCCCTCCCCGAACAGATCCTGGTACACGTCCGAGACCGCCGTGGTGTACGGGTCGACACCGGTGTCGCCGGCGTAAGTCCGTGCGAAGAACGAGCCGGCGGCGCTCGCCATCGTCACGCTGACGCGCGGTTGGAGGATGCCGTACCCGTCCGTGACACGCTGCACACGAGGGTCGAAGTACGGTCGATTCAGCGGATGCGCGATGATGCCGATGAGGCGTGCCGCGGCGTTGCGCGGCAGGCGCGTATCCGAGTCGAGGGTGATGCAGTAGCGGACGGACGGCAGCACGTCCAGTTCGCCGACCTGCGTCGAGAAGCTGGTGTCGGTCGCGCCCCGCAACAGGCGATTGAACTCGTCGATCTTTCCGCGTTTCCGCTCCCACCCGATCCACGCGCCCTCGAGTACGTTCCACTGGCGATCGCGGTGAAACAGGAAGAACCGGTCGGCATGGCCCTCTCCGAATCTGAGATTGAGCGCCTCCACACCATCCCGCGCCCGTGTCAGGATGCCCTCGTCTGCCGGCGCGTCGCGGGCACTGGTGTCGGCAAAGTCGCTCAGAATCGCGAAGTGGATCGAGGAATCGAGATTTGCCAGCGCGAGGACCTCGACGTGCTCGAGGAGCGCATCGACCGCATCGGCGCTCGTCAGCATGGTCGGGACGATGACCATCGTCCGCTCGGTAGGTGGCACTCCCTCCGAGAAGTCGAGACGCGGCAGGCGCCTCGGGCCGACGACGTTGACAACCCCGTGCTGGACCCAGGCGATCGCCAGGTCGCTCGCCGGGAGAAGCACGAAACACGCGACCACAATGCCCACCAGCGGCGCGGCGCCCGCATACCCGGCATACGTGACGGCTGCGCCGACCAGCACGGCGGTCACAAGCGCAATCGCCCCGAGATACAGCCAGGATGCATGGCGCACCAGGGCGCGGCGGACGCGCATTCGGACGCGTGGGCGATAGCCGAGATCGGCTTCGAGGTCGAGCCGCCCGCGACCGACGAGGTGATAGCCCACGTGGGCTTCACGGTCGGCTGTCGAGCCGCTCGCTGCTGCCTGGCGGGCGCTCTCGACCGCTTTCAACGCCACACTCAGCTGGGCTTCGCCGCTTGCCGTGGCCAGCTCCTCCACCGCCCGTCGCTGCTGATCCCGGCTCAGAAAGTCCATGCGCCCGTACGCACCCGCGGGATCCCGCTGCAGCACGTGTTCAACCAGGCTCACCAGCTCGACGTACTCCTGCCAGTCGAGCGTGGCGCACAGCCGGAGACTCGTCACCGCGTTCGCCACCGAGACCTGGGCGACGCCCTGGCGCTTGTGCTCCCTGCGGATGGTCTCCTCGGCCGTGGTCTGGCGCGACGCCAGGTCGTGGTCGACCGCTTCGCGAACGGCCGACAGCCCGGGTCCGTACTCGCGGATGCGGTGCAGCAGCTGCACGACGAATGCCGCGCTGGTGGCCGCCAGTAGCGATCCGATGCCGCTCTTCTCGTCTGTCGACACGTAGTTGTCGGCGGCGAGACGGGCATCGCGCGCGGAGAGGAGCTCTTCGGCCAGCCGACGCAGGTTCTCGATGAGCGCCAGCTTCAGCATGCTCGGCCATGCCCACAGCTCACCGATCGTCAGCGGTGCGACACGCTGGTAGCTGTTCAGAAACTGGATCAGTTGCTGGCGATCCAGGCGACTATCGCTGTGGCGGATCAGCTCGACCGCCATCCTGTACACGCGAGCGTGCCCCGCGTGCTCGCGCGAGACGACGGCCGGCAGCGTGCGGGCATACGTGCGCGGCAGATTCCGGCGGATGTCGGTGATCTCGGATGCGATCAGGTGGAAGTTATCGAGCAGCCACTCCGCCGCCGACACGACGAACTGCCCTGTGCGGACGTCGTCGGCCAGCGTCCGGTACGCCGCCCGCAGCACGACCACGTTGTCCTCGAACCGCTGGGACGTGTCCAGGGGACGATGCCGTGGATGCGGATCGATCGTCAGGCTGGCCGCAAGTGCCAGCGCACGCTCCTCGAGCGACGCGATGCTCAGGAGTTCGTCGCGCAGCGGCTTCTCGGCGCCCTGACGCCGATGCCGGCCCAGCCAGCCTGGCACTCTCACGAACAGTGCCAGCCGTGCACACGCACCACCGCGCACGCCACCACCATGGCCGAGGCGTGGTCCAGAGGTCCAGCGGATGACTGGTCGGGGTGCGACATGAGGCCCTCAGCGATCTGCCTTGGTGAGGGCTGAAGGCCGACGTGGCCGCAGGGCTCAGAAAAGCTCCGATGGTTGGAACGCGCTCTGGTGAGAACTGGAGCCTCGCAGAGACTGCAGAATTCAGAAAAGCACAGTGCCAATCAGTATACGCCTCTGGCAGTGATCCAGGCTGAGCCGTTCGATCTGCTCCAGGGACCTGTCGAAGGTTTCCTGCCGGAAACGTGCACATGTGCTACACTGCCGTATCTACTTTCTGAGACTTGCCGCTAACTCTCTCGGCGTTCTGCCGAACCTGAAGCTCCAATCCTCATCAAAGCAGCTACAAAACGGCGCGCGGCCTCACGGGAGGCCGGAGCGCACTGTCGTTAATGTGACAGTGCCTCCACGAGAGTTCCTCGGCGCGGTCGCGGCCTATTTCGGCCGATTTCACTCAAAGGACTCATGTATGTCATCTACTACCGGCACCATCAAGCGCATCACGGACAGGGGCTTCGGCTTCATCGCGGCTCCCGACGGCGTCGAATACTTCTTTCACCAGTCCGCGTGCTCGAGCACGCCATTCGACTCACTGCGCGAAGGCGATAGCGTGACGTTCACGCTCGGCCAGGGCCCGAAAGGCCCGCGGGCCGAGGACGTCACACCCGCCTAGCCGGCTCCTCACTCGAACCCCGGTGACCGCAAGGCCATCGGGGTTCGACTCTCCTTCTTCCCTCCGAACCCTCTCTGATCGACCCAGACCGAGGATATCAGAACCCGTCGTACCTGCAGATACCCAGGTAGGCCGCGCAAGCGCATCGCTGCTCCTCGCCGGTCATCAGCGGTCCGAAGAATCCATTCACTTTGGTGTCCGGTACACAGAATCGTATGCATCCGATCGCCTCGCACATCGAAGGCTCCATCACGGGGCTGTCACGTGAACTGCTGAACTTCGAGGAAATCGCCCGCGGCATCGTCCCGCGTCCAGGGAGCACTCCGTCGCTGGCGTGCATGGACGTCGGCGGTCAGATCCTTCCGCTGAACGGCATCGCCGGTGGCGATCACCTGATCTACGTGGACTTCAAGAAGCGGTACGACCTCGACGCCCGCATCCGGAAAGCCGCCGACGCTGGCCGCCCCGACATCGTGAGCAATCTCGAGGATTGCCAACGGAAAGCCGGGATCGCGCTGATCGATGTCGCCGGTCACCATGGCACCGACGCCGCGCTCGCGGCGATGTTTCACCAGGCGTTTCTCATGGGGGCCCTCTACGAACTGGACATCACGGGCAGCATCACGAGACGGCTGTTCGAGAACCTGAACCAGCGGTTCAACCGCACGTCGTCCGCGCACAAGTTCATCACGATGCTCTACGGGGAGATCTCCGAGGATGCGACGTTTCGCTTCCTGTCCGCGGGCCATCCCTCACCAGCGATCTTCTCCGCGATGCACGATCGGTTCATGAACGTCAGCGCCGAGTCGTTCACGTCGTTTCCCCCTCTGGGGACGTTCCCGTCGCGGAACCTCGTCGACCAGCGCCACGCCACGCACGGCGTCCTGGGCTTCAAGGACCGGTACGAAGTGAACGAGTGGACGCTCATGGGGTCTGGCGACATCCTGCTGCTCCATTCCGACGGGCTGCTGGACCATGCGCGTGGGAACGAGCCCTATTTTCCGGGCGTGCTGGAAGAGACGATCCGCAGCGCCAAGCATCTGTCCGCCGCCGATATCGTGCACACGATCATCGACGACCTCAGGGTGTTTGCGGACCCTCTCGACGACGTGAGCCTGGTCGTGATCAAGCGGTGCTAAGGACCCGGGCAGGAATAACCTGATCACCGTGGCCAACTTGTTCCTGACCGGGTCCCAACGTCCGGCGTCCGGGGCGCCGGCAGCGTGGGCCGCACGCTGATATATCCTGTAGCGCATGCGCCGATTGACGATTTTATCGATCCCCGTGCTGACTGCCGCCCTGCTGCTGGCCTGCTCGCCCCCACCGGACACAGCCTCGACCGACACGGCGTCTGCGAACACGGCGTCTTCGGACACAGCGTCGTCCACGACGCCGGCTTCTCCCGCGACTGCTGAGGCCCCGGCGCCTGCCGTTTCCGATCCCGAGGCACCGGTGGAGCCCGATGGCGCCGCCGAAGAGGCCGCCGATGAGGCTGCTGTGCCGGAGCCCCCCGGCCAGGCTGCCGCGGTCGCGACCGCGCCTGCCCCCGTTGCGCTACGTAACGACGACGACCGCACCATCTACGCGCTGGGCCTGGTGTTGAGCCGGAACATCGCCGACTTCGAGCTATCCGCCAGCGAGGTCGAGATCGTGAAGCGTGCGCTGTCCGACGCTGCGTCAGGCACGCCGGCCGTGGAGCTGGACACCTGGGGGCCACGGATCAATGAGCTGGTCACCGCGCGGACCGCGGTCGCCTCCGAAAAGCGGGGCGCGGCCGGGGCGGCGTTCCTGACCCAGGCCGCGGCCAGGTCTGGAGCCGAGCGCACCACCAGCGGCATCGTGTATCGCGAGCTGACCGCCGGTTCGGGTGCGTCGCCTGCCGCCGGCAGCACGGTGCGCGTGAACTATCGCGGCACCTTGATTGACGGCACCGAGTTCGACAGCTCCTACGCGCGCAACGAGCCGGCCGAGTTCGGGCTGGGCCAGGTGATCCCGTGCTGGACCGAGGGCGTGCAGAAGATCAGGGTCGGGGGGAAGGCCGAACTGGTGTGCCCCGCCGACCTGGCCTACGGCCCAAACGGGCAGCCAGGTATTCCCGCCAACTCCACGCTGGTCTTCGAAGTTGAGCTACTCGCGATCGTGAATTAGGATTCGCGCAGAGGGGGACAAGACGTGCCGCCTCACGCTCGCCTCGGAAAGACGATGACAGGCGCCCAGACCGGATCGGTCACTGGATGAAGGGAGAACAAGCATGACTTCAACGGAACGGACACCCTGGCAGATGCGTGGGACCGGTTACGAGTTCTGCCCCACGTAACGTCGTATACGCACCGCTGTGCATCCAGGGTCCCGTCAAGGTGACGTTGCGCAGCGGCGGTGTGCGAAACTCGTAGGCGTCTTTCACTCTGCCTGTTTCACGCGCCCGACCGAAATCCAGCGGACTCTCCGGGGCCTTTCCCGGGCCAACGGGTGGTATGCCGATATTGTGGTGTCGCTGATCCGTCAGCAAACTCCCCGAATGGCAATTCGCGCAACCCGCGCTGCCGTAGAACAGCAATGCGCCACGCTTTGCGTCATCCGCCAAGGCGCCATTGTTGTTGTCATGCTCCAGGTACTGATCGAAGGGACTGTCGAGGAAGGTATACGCGGCCGACTCGAAGGCGGCGATCGCATTGGCGGCGTGTTGAAAACCGAGATCCCCGGGCCGCGATCGAGCGGCCGCACGTGTGCGGCGCGCAACACCTTGCGAAGTGTTTTGTCGATGTCCTTCGTGCTCTTGGCCGAGGCTTTGCCGCTCTTCTTCGAACTCTTGGAACTCTTGGCGGCGACATCCTCGTGCAGACTTCCCACGGTCAACAACAGTCCCGCACACACCGCAATCAATAGTTTTCCAGGTTGTCTCATGGCAACGGCACCCCCTTAGAAGGAATCGCATCCCGCGTTGCCAGGATTCGGCGAGCGCTGTCCGCAGGAACCACGCGCCGATCCTGCGCATGCCTGGATCGCACGTAGACCGACGCACACTGAACAGGGGGGTCGGATGATGAGCGAGAAGGGCTCGACCCGCTATCCCCAGGACGTGGTACACCATCCGACGAACGTCGCATGGTGTCTCGACACTCGAACGCTCAGGAACTCGAGCTCACAGCAGCGTTCTGCCGCCGTCAACATTGATGATCGTGCCCGTGGTGAAGGTCAGCTGCTCGGCCACGGCCAGGACCGCCCGGCCGACATCCTCGGCAGTGGCCAGGCGTGCCAGCGGCGTCTTGTCGATTTGCTCGTCGATATAGGTCTGCGGAAAGCGGGCCGCATAGTCACCCCGCACCCAACCGGGTGCTACCGACACGACTCGAATCTTCGGCGCCAGCGCTCGTGCCAGCGAGCGGGTCATGGAGTCCATGGCCGCCTTGGACGCGCAGTAGGCAACATTGCTCCCCACTCCGGTTGCGCCCGCGATCGAGGAAACATGGATGACCGTGCCGCCTTCCTCCGCACTCAGCAGTTCCTTGAAGGCCCGCGTCGCGGCAAACGCGCCCCGGACATTGGTCTGGAAGATGCGGTCGATCCATGCATCGCTCAGCCCGTGCATATCGTCATGCGGAACCGGCGTGGTGATGCCCGCATTGTTGACCAGCAGGTCGAGGCTGCCGTAACGTTCCGCGACCCGCGCAGCCATCTCTGTCAGCGCACCGCTGTCGGTCACATCGGCTTGATAGACAAGGTGATCGTCACCCGCCAGAGCCGCCAGGGCCGCCAGGGTTGCGCGAGCCTGGGTGGCATCGGCGCGGAAATTGACAATGACCCGATAGCCAGCCGCGGCCAGGGCCACACAGATCGCCCGGCCGATGCCGCCACCGCCGCCTGTCACCAACGCCGTTTTAACCATAGCGCTTCACCCGGAGATCAGCCTGGGCTTTGTGGGCAACGAATCCTTCGATCGCGCAGAGGCGTGAGGTGTATTCACCGACTTCGACGCTGGCCTCATCGGTGACGACGCGCTGATATGTACACGTCTTGATGAACTTGCCGACCCAGAGACCACCGGTGTAGCGGGCCGCTTTCCTGGTGGGCAGGGTGTGGTTGGTCCCGATCGCCTTGTCACCGAACGCGACGTTGGTGCGATTGCCGAGGAACAGGGCGCCATAGTTGCGCATGTTGTCCAGAAAATAGTCGGGATCGGCGGTGTTGATCTGCACATGCTCGCTGGCGATCTCGTCGGCCACCTGGACCATCTCTTCCCGCGTCTCGACCACGATGACTTCGCCGTGGTCTCGCCACGCCTGGCCAGCCATGTCGGCCGTGGCCAACGTCTCCAGCTGGCGGCCAATCTCGACGATCGTCTCTTCCGCCAGCTGACGGCTGTCGGTCAGCAACACCGCGGGAGACGTAGGGCCGTGTTCCGCCTGGCCCAGGAGGTCGGTGGCCACCATCTCGGCGTCCGTGGTTTCATCGGCGATGACGAGTACTTCGGTGGGTCCGGCCAGCAGGTCGATGCCGACCTTTCCAAAGAGCTGGCGCTTGGCTTCAGCAACATACTGGTTGCCAGGACCGACGAGCATGTCGACCGCGGTGATTTCGCTCGTCCCGTACGCCATCGCGGCCATCGCCTGGACTCCGCCCAGGATGTAGATCTCATCGGCGCCACCGAAATGCATGGCGGCGACGGTCGCGGCCGGAGGCAGTCCCGATTGGGGATCTGGCGGCGTACAGGCAATGACCTTCGCGACGCCGGCGACCTTGGCGGTCACGACGCTCATGTGGGCTGAGGCGACCATCGGATAGCGCCCTCCAGGGACATAGCAGCCGACAGAGCTGACCGGTATGTTCTTATGACCCAGGATGACGCCAGGTATGGTCTCGACCTCGATATCCTGCAGCGCTGATTTCTGGAGTTCGGCAAAGCGCCGGACCTGGGTCTGAGCCCATTTGATATCGTCGATCGTCTGCTGCGGCAGCGTGCCAACGATCTCCGCGATCTGGTCGTCGCTCAGGCGAAACTTCTTCGGCGACCACCGATCGAATTTGGCTGACATTTCACGAATCGCTGCCTCGCCGCGCGCTTCGACGTCCGCCAGAATGCCCGCGACGACCTGCTGCGTCTTGACCTCATGTTCCCGCGAATCTGTCACGGTCATTCCCCGCTTCACATATTCTCGTGCCACGATACGTCCTCATACAAAGGGCGGCTTGCCCGTCCACGGTCTCGTCACATTGACATTACCCCGGCGCGCCACTTGAGCATCATCCGAATCGACGACGGCCACGACCCGCGCCTGGCTGACTACGCCGGCGTGCGCGAACCCGCGCGTCTGCGGGACCGCGGCCTGTTCATCGCCGAAGGTCGATTCGTCGTCCGGCGTCTTCTCGGCATTCGACGGATCACCATGAAGTCGTTGCTGCTGAACGACGCCGCCCTGAACGCACTGGCCGACGCCATCGACCACGCCAACCCAAGTCCTGACGTCTACGTCGCGTCACCGGACGTCATCGAGGCCGCGACCGGGTTCAACATGCATCGCGGGTGCCTCGCGCTCGCTGAGCGCCCCGCCGATGTGTTGATCGACGCCGTACTCTCGACCAGCGAGTTCGTGGTCGTGCTGGAACGTGTCGCCGACCCCGACAACGTCGGCTCCGTGTTTCGCAGCGCGGAGGCGTTCGGCGTCGATGCCGTGCTCGTCAGTCCCGGCTGCTGCGATCCCTTCTACCGCAAAGCGATCCGGACGTCATCCGGAGCCCTGCTCGTGGTGCCGTGCGCAGCCGCCGCACCCTGGCCGGACGCACTCGATCGCCTGCGCGCATCCGGGTTCGTCGTCGCGGCGCTCACGCCCGAGGTCTCCGCGATCGATATCGGGGTGTTCGTCGGCACGGCCGACGCCCGTGGCCGCCTCGCCGTCGTGCTCGGCACCGAGGGGCACGGCTTGACCGCCGAGGCGCTGGCGCGCGCCGACGTCCAGTTACGCATTCCCATGGCCGGCGAGATCGACTCGCTCAACATCGCGACCGCGGCCGGCATCGCGCTGCACCGGCTGCATGAGTGCCGACGCCGCGAATGAACACGCCGCCGACGCTGGCGACGGTGGCCTAGTAGTACGCCTGATCCCTGAGTTCCTGGTCGGCCTTGGGTCTGACGACGTACCGGCTTTCGCTCACCGCCCGTCGGTCTTCTTCAGGCGACTATCCAGATGGCGGTGTTGTTCGTCCCCACAGCCGGGGCCGACCGGCATGGGATCTCCGGAGTGCAGGCCTTCAAGGGCCAACGACTTGAGCTCATCCTCGGCAGACTGTTCGGCCCGGACGAGGCGCTCCAGGTAGCCGGGAATGGTGACCCCCGCCGCTTCGGCCCGTTCGGGCTTCTCGCAGGGACCGGAGCTTTTCGAAAAGCGCTTTCCCTGAAGAACTTCCACAAAGGCAGCCACGAGGGCACGATCGTCCCCATTCTGGTGGGCCTGCAGGTTGTAACCCGCGTCTCTTTTTCCCGATACCCAACTGGCATATACTTATGTATACGGCACAGGTTCAAAGGAGGCATTCGACCATGCAGAGACGAGCCAAGGTCTTTCTGAACAATCGCAGCCAGGCCGTGCGGTTGCCGAAGGAGTTTCAGTTCAATACCGACGAAGTCTTCATCCGCAAAGAAGGTGAGGACGTGATTCTCTCCCCGCGTCCCGCAGACTGGGATTCCTATCTCGAGAACGGTCCGGTTGCGTCTGACGGGTTCATGGACAACGTCGAGGATCTGCCCGTGCAGGAACGTGAGCCCTGATGCCGCGCTACATGCTGGACACGGATACCTGTTCGTACATCATGAAGCGTTCGCACCCAGCTATCTTGAAGCGGCTGCAGGCGATTCCCGTGACAGACATCCATATTTCGGTCATCAGCAAATCAGAACTACTCTACGGTGTTGAAGTCTCGCCGCGGCGCCTGCAGGATACGGCGGCGCTGAAGGCATTTCTTCCCCACGTCGGGGTTCTCGAGTTCCCCGACGACGCCGCTCTTCACTATGCCCAGATACGTGCTGACCTGAAAACGCGGGGCCAACGATCTTTTGATCGCCGCTCACGCACGCAGCCTTGGGCTCAGGCTCGTCACGAACAACACCGCCGAGTTCAGCCGCGTGAAAGGGCTGACGCTGGAGAACTGGACGCTCGCCGTTCGTCGTTCTCGTTCGAGAGACGACGAATAACCGACTCCGACGGGAATGCGATTGCGTCAGTTTCCGCGCCTTCACGATGCGGTAAATCTGCAGCGCCAGGCGGGCCTTCAGGAGTTCCTGTTCCGCATGAGGCATGTCCAAGTCAGCAAAGACGTTGCCGCTGCTCTTCTCATGATCGATGGTTGTCTTCTTGCGAGGCACGTCAGTCCTGCCCTTCTCGGTGGAGCCGCTCGGCCTCCGCGACGGGCGCCTGTCGCGCGGTCGGCAGACCGACCAGACGACAGCGGCCGGCATCGCGCTGCACCGCCTGCATGAGTGTCGGCGCCGGGAATGAACACGCCGCCAACCCCGAGAGTGGCACTGCGAGAGGCACTGGGAGTGGCCCTGAGAGCGGCACTGTCGCGTTGAGGCTGACGAAGAATGTGACTCAGCGCCAGTCGTAGAACGTTCGGCGGGTCCGGGCCATCTCCACGAGCACGTCGGCGGGGGCGAAGCGCGGGCCGAGGCGTCCGGCAAGGTCTTCGAGGCGCGCCACGACCGCGGTGGCACCCAGATCATCGACGTGGCGGAGCGGTCCTCCGAGAAACGGCGGAAATCCGAATCCCATCACGGCGCCGATGTCGCCGTCGCCGGGGCTCCGTGCGATCTCCTCCGACATCGCGCGCGCCGCCTCGTTGAGCATGGCCAACAGCAGGCGGCTCTCGATCTCGGCTGGAGCCGGCCGGCGCGTCGCTCGTCGCGTTGGTTGAATGAGCGCCCGGACCGAGTCATCCGCCCCCCGCCGCTTGCCGCGGACGTAGCGATAGAAGCCGCGTCCGGACTTGCGGCCGAGCCGCCCGGCCTGGATGAGCCCGCCGACCACGGGCGACGGCGCAAGGCGGGCGCCGAGCGCATCGTGCAGCACGCCGGCGGCCTTCCCGGCGACATCCAGGCCAACCTCATCGAGCAACGCGAGCGGCCCGACCGGGAAGCCGAACCGCGTCATCGTGCTGTCAATGGTCTCGATCGGGACACCTTCGTCGAGCAGCCAGCCTGCCTCGTTGAGGTAGGGCGCGAGGATCCGGTTCACCCAGAACCCCGGCGCATCCCGCACGACGATCACCGTCTTTCCCATCCGCCGCCCAAACCGCACGGCCACCGCGGTTGCCCGGTCGCCGGTCGCCGGTCCGCGGATCACCTCGAGCAGCGGCATCCGTTCGACAGGTGAGAAGAAATGCATGCCCACGATGCGCTCCGGTAACCGGGCGCCGTCCTGGAGCAGGCCGATCGGGATGGTGGAGGTGTTGGTCGCGACGACGCACTCGTCGGCGACGACCTGCTCGAGGTCGGCGATCGTCTGTCGCTTGACGCCTATGTCCTCGAAGACCGCCTCGATCACCAGGTCGCGCCGGCGATATCCGGCGGTATCGGGCGATCCAGAGAGCAGCGCCGACCGCCGGTAGTGCTCGTACCTGTCGAGCCGTTTTCGCCGCCGGGCGTCGTCCAGCACGCGTGTCGCCGACGCGATGCCGCGCGCGACGCGGTCCCACTCGGTATCGCGGAGCCGCACGTCCACGCCGGCGCGAAGTGCCGCCACGCCGGCGATGGCAGCGCCCATGAATCCGGCCCCGACGACGCCCAGGCGCTCGACCGGGCGGATCTCGCCGGGCTCGATGCCTGCGCCCGCGTCCTTCTTCAGAGCGGTCGTGGCCAGGAAGATTCCCACGAGCCGCCGAGACACCGGACCGACCGCCAGCTCTCCGAACAGCTC
>JAQBVV010000205.1 GCA_027622905.1 Acidobacteriota bacterium | reverse complement strand
CGAACACGTTGCTGATCGCGATGGCGGAGCCGCTCAAGCGCGAGTTCAATCGACCGATCTGCTGCACGATGCAGGGCGAGGAGTTCTTTCTGGACGGCCTGGTCCAGCCGTATCGCGATCAGGCGCTGCGGCTCATCCGCGAGCAGGTGCGGCACGTGGATCGATTCATCGCGGTGGGGGACTACTGCGCGGCATTCATGTCGGACTACCTGGAGATTCCGCGCGAGCGCATCTCGGTGGTGCCGCTGGGCATCAACATGGATGGCTACCCGGAGTCGTCCCCGGCGGTGAGTCGGCCGGAGGGGGAGCCGTTGCGCATCGGCTACTTCGCGCGGATTGCGCCAGAGAAGGGGCTGCACGTGCTGGCCGACGCCTACATCCGACTGCGTCAGCGCACGGGGCGAGTGCCGATTCGACTCGAGACCGCGGGGTATCTGGGGCGGTCGGAGCGGGCGTACTTCGACGGTGTGTGTCAGACGCTGGATCGCGCGGGCCTCGCGGACGAGTGTACGCACCACGGTGAGGTCGACCGGAATGGGAAGCTGGCGTTCCTGCAGAGGCTCGATATGCTGTCGGTGCCCACGACGTTTGACGAGCCGAAGGGCATGTTCGTCCTGGAGGCGATGGCGAGCGGCGTGCCCGTGGTGCAGCCGAGGCGCGGAGGGTTCACGGAGATCGTGGAGCGAACGGGCGGTGGTCTGCTGGTGGAGCGCGATGACACGGACGCGTTGACGGACGGGCTTCAGACGCTTGTTGGCGACCGGGCGCTGCGCACCTCGCTGGCCGACCGCGCGTTTCACGGCGTGCGCGAGTACCACACGATTGAAGCGTCGGCGGCGCGCCTGCTCGATGTCCTGGCGGCGGTGGTCACACCTGGCCAGCCCACGGCGAACGCCGCAGCCAACACAGCGGCGAACCCCGCAGCCAGCACAGCGGCCAATTCGTCGGTGGCGTGACCGGTGGTCTGAGTATGCTACAGGTATCACACGTCAACAAGGCATACGCGACACCGCGCGGCCCGTTGGAGGTCCTGTCGGATGTGACGTTGACGCTCACGCCTGGTGACGCGGCGGCGATCACGGGGCCGTCGGGCAGCGGGAAGAGTTCGCTGCTCTATATCCTTGGGGCACTTGAGCCGCCGTCGTCGGGGACGGTGACGCTGGGGGGCAGGGATCCGTTTGCGTTGTCAGCCAATAGCCTTGCAGACTTTCGCAACGCGGAGATCGGGTTCGTGTTCCAGGACCACTGCCTGTTGCCGCAGTGCTCGGTGCTGGAGAACGTGCTGGTGCCGACGCTCGTGGGGGCAGCCGCAGCACACGCAGACGACGTGGCGTCGCGGGCCCGGTCGCTCATCGAACACGTGGGACTCGGCGATCGGGTCGAACACCGACCAGGTGAGTTGTCGGGTGGCGAGAAGCAACGTGTCGCGATCGCGCGCGCGCTGATTCGCGAACCGGGGCTGATGCTGTGCGATGAACCAACGGGCAATCTCGACCATGTGTCGGCGTCGATGGTGGCGTCCCTGTTGCTCGATTTGCACCAGCGCCAGCAGAACATTCTGATCGTTGTCACGCACAGCACCACACTGGCCGCGCAGTTTCCGATCCGATTCGAGATCGTGGGCGGTCGGCTGACGCGAGAGGGCTAGGATGCTCGAACCACATGTCATGACCCCCGGGCAGACGAAGGCCGTCGGGGAGGTGCGCACCGCGCTCCAGGATCTCCTCGCGGGGGTGGTCCGGTCGGCGGTCGAGCCGGATGACGAAGCGACGTTGCTGACGTCGCTGCAACAGCTCGATGACTTCTTCCTCCTGGTCGTGGCGGGCGAGTTCAACGCCGGCAAGAGTGCACTGATCAACGCGCTGCTCGGCGAGCGCGTCCTGGCGGAGGGCGTGACTCCGACCACCGCTGACATCCAGCTGTTGCGGCACACCGATCAGGCTGGCGCGCGCACACCGGGCGACGTGCGGGAGGTGATCTCGACGGCTCCGCTGCTGCGCGACATCCACCTGGTGGACACGCCTGGCACCAATGCCATCGCGCGCGTCCACGAGGTGCTGACCCGCCGGTTCGTGCCCCGGGCCGACCTGATCCTGTTCGTCACCTCGGCCGACCGGCCGTTCACGGAGAGCGAGCGGCAGTTCCTCGCACAGATACAGGAGTGGGGCAAGAAGGTTGTGATGGTCATCAACAAGCTCGACCTGCTTCGTACGCCCGAGGACGTCGACACCGTGCGTACATTCGTCCGAGATAATTTTCGATCGCTGCTCGGGATCGTGCCAGAGATGTTCGTCGTGTCCGCTCGACAGGCGTTCGACGCGCAGGCCGGTGGCAACGCCGAGGCGCTACGGGACTCTGGTATCCCCGAGTTGAGGGACTACATCCTGTCCACGTTGAACGACGCCGAGCGCTTCCGGTTGAAGTTGCTCAATCCGGTCGGCGTGGGCCTGCGGCTGGCCGAACGGTGCGGATCGAACGTGGACGGGCGGCTCGCCATGCTGAAGGAGGATGCGGCGACAGTCGAGGAGATCCGCGCGCAGCTCGACGGCTTCCGCCGCGAGATGGACCGCACGTTTCAGCTTCGCCTCGCGGACCTGGACAACGTGCTGCGCCAGTTCGAACAGCGAGGCGACACCTATTTTGAGCAGACCTTCAGGGTGGGACGTATCTTCGACCTGCTGAACAAGAGCCGCATCCAGCTGGCGTTCGAGCGTGAGGTGATCGCCGACCTGCCACAGCAGATCGAGAGCCGGGTCGAAGAAATCATCGACTGGCTCGTCGAGAGTGATCTGCAGCAGTGGACCGAGACGCGGGATCGGCTGTCGCGTCGCCGGACCGAACACGCCGAGCGGATCGTCGGCCGGCTGGCCTCGGGGTTCGACTACGATCGGGCCAGGCTCCTGGAGTCGGTCGGCAAGGCAACGGACGATGTGCTCAGGGAACACGACCAGCGGGCCGAAGCCGCGCGCATGGCCGAGTCCGTGCATCTGGCGGTGACCAACGCCGCGCTGATCGAGGCGGGCGCCGTCGGGCTGGGCACCGCGGTGTCGCTGCTGGCCACGACGACGGCGGCCGACGTCACGGGCATCCTGGCCGCAGGGTTGCTCGCCACCGTCGGCTTCGTCGTCTTGCCCCGTCGCCGGCGGAAGGCGAAGGAGACGCTGCAGCGTCGCGTGGCCCTGCTACGGGAGCAGCTGACAGGCGCGTTCACCACTCAGTTCACCAGGGAAGCGGACCGGAGCGTCCGCCGTATCGAGGAGGCCATTGCACCGTACGTGCAGTTCGTCGAGGGCGAGCGCGACAGCCTGACCGAGAGGCGGCAACAGATCACGGCCGTCCAGAGTCGGCTGTCGGCCCTCAAGGCGAGTGTCGAAGCGGCGTAGAACGGTCCGTTATCCCTCCACGTCTTCGACGATCTCCACTTTTACCCTGACGGCCGTGGGCTTGGGCACGACCACGTCGCCGCGCGCCCGGAGCGTGGCCCTCGTGAACGCGGCGCCAAAGACCACGATGAGCGACGAGTAGTAGACCCACAGCAAGACCATCACCAACGATCCCGCTGCGCCGTACGACGACGCCGGAGCCATCCGCGTCAAATACAGGGAAATCATCGACTGGCCGCCGACGAACAGCAGCGCCGTGATGAACGCGCCCCGCCGCATGTCCCGCCACTGCAGTTGCACGTCCGGCAGCAGCTTGAACATCATCGCGAAGAGGATGGTGGCAATGGCCAGAGAGACGATGCTGTCGATCCCGCTCACGACGATTCCGGGGACCGGAACCCACTCGTCCGCGAACTGGATGACCGCAGCGATGCTGATGCTGATGACGAACGAGGTGAGCAGCAGGAAGCCGATCACGAGCACGAGCCCGAACGACGCGAGGCGCGCGGCAACGAACACCCCCACGCTGCTGCGAGACGGCCTGGCCACCACGTCCCAGATCTGATTCAGCGACGCTTGCAGCTGCGCGAAGACCGTGGTCGCGCCGAGGAGCAGCGCGGCGACACCCAGGAGGGTCGGCAGCAGGCCCGTCTCGCTGATGCGCGCGCGGCGCACAGCCTCCTGTACGGCCGCGGCAGACTCGGGGCCGACGAAATCATTGAGATGCGCGGCGATCTCGCCGCGGGCCGCCTCTTCCCCCAGGAACAACCCGGCAATTGTGATCAGGATGATCAGGAGGGGCGCCATGGAGATAGAGTGTGTAGTACGCGAGTGCGCCCGCGTGCTGGAACGCGGACCTCGACGACCAGATCTCGAAGGTGTCCCTGAGCAGTGCCACGGTACGCTGCTGGACGGGCATCAGTGCAGCCCACGATATGTCATTGCTCGGCCATTCTTCGGTCGGCACGCCCCGTGGAATCTCTGGTGGCCTGTGTCCACGGCGTCGTCCGATTCCAGTACAAGGATACTGCCGTCCGCCGTCGCGGGTGAGCGGCAACGCACGAGGGAACGTGCGCGCTCTAGATCAAGCCGTTGTCACGGGCGTAGTTGGCGAGTTCGATGCGACCGTTCACATCCAGCTTGTCGTAGATGTTGTGCATGTGCACCTTCACGGTGCCCTCACTGATCCACAGCCGGTCGGCGATCGCACGGTTTCGCAGTCCGTCGACCGCGAGGCGAACGATCTCGCGTTCACGGCTGCTGAGGAGACGCGCCCCGTCGCTTGACCGCTTCTCGCG
>JAQBVV010000204.1 GCA_027622905.1 Acidobacteriota bacterium | reverse complement strand
ACCGTCAGGACCGGCGCCATGAAGAATCCTGCCAGCACGCGCGGCACCACGAGCTTGCGGACGGGATCGGTCCCGAGTGCACGGAGCGCACTGATCTGATCGGTGACGACCATGGACCCCAGCTCCGCGGCGATGCCCGAGCCAACACGCCCGGCAAGCATCAACCCGGTCAGCACGGGACCGAGTTCCTTGATCATCGACGCGCTGATCAGACGTCCGACGAAGGGACGTGCGCCGAACTGGTCAAGTGTCAAGCCGCTCTGCAGCGCCAGCACCGCACCGGTAAAGAACCCGGTCAACACCACGACAGTGAGCGACCCGATCCCGATCTGCTCGAACTGCTCGACGACATCCCGAAAATAGAACGGGCGCGTCACGCAGGCGCGGAGGGTCGCGCCAACCAGACGCACGTACTCCTGCGTCACCTGCAGCACAGCCTTGATCCAGTCTTCGACCAGCGTCAGCACTCGATCATCGTCCGTCCTCGCCGGCCAGACCAAGGTCGTGAGTCCGCAGCACCTTGAGCCTGTCGCGCAACGCCGCCGCCTGTTCAAACTCCATGTTGGCTGCCGCCGCCTTCATCTCTTGCTCCAGCCGCGTCAGTTCCGCGTCGAGCTCCGCTCTGGTATGGAACGTATCCGGACCGTCCACCAGCGACGGACCCGCCATGTAGTCACGCTCGTAGACGCTCGACATCACATCGTCGATCTCCCGTATCACGGACGTGGGCGTGATGCCGTGCTCGGCGTTGTAGGCGGCCTGTCGCACGCGCCGTCGCTCCATCTCACCGAGCGCCACCTTCATCGACGGCGTCTCCCTGTCGGCGTACATGATCACGCGTCCGTTCACATTCCGCGCCGCGCGACCCGACGTCTGGATCAACGCTCCAGCCGAACGCAAGAATCCTTCCTTGTCCGCGTCGAGAATCGCCACGAGCGACACCTCCGGAAGATCGAGGCCCTCGCGAAGCAGATTGATGCCAACCAGTACGTCGAAGAGGCCGCGACGCAGGTCCCGGAGAATCTCGACGCGCTCGAGGGTGTCGATGTCTGAATGCAGATACCGAACCTTGACGCCCAACCCCTGATAGTACGACGTCAGGTCCTCTGCCATCCGCTTCGTGAGCGTCGTCACGAGCACCCGCTCCCGTCGCTCCGTGCGTTCGCGAATCTCCGCCAGCAGATCGTCGATCTGCCCGCGCACCGGCCGGACGTCAATCGGGGGGTCCATCAGGCCGGTCGGCCGGATGACCTGTTCGACGACCACGCCGCCGGCCTGCGAGAGTTCGTAGGGGCCAGGCGTGGCTGACACGAACACCACCTGATTCACCCGCTCCTCCCACTCGGCAAAGGTCAGCGGCCGGTTGTCCATCGCCGACGGCAAGCGGAAGCCGTAGGACACCAGCACTTCCTTGCGCGATCGATCCCCATGATACATGCCACGAATCTGCGGCACCGTTTGATGACTCTCATCGACGATCACCAGCGCGTCGTCCGGCAGGTAGTCGAGCAAGGTCGGGGGTGGCTCTCCCGGTGCCCTCCCCGTGAGATGACGCGCATAGTTCTCGATGCCGTGGCAGTACCCGATCTCCCGGATCATCTCGAGGTCGAACATCGTTCGCTGATGCAGGCGCTCCGCCTCGAGTACCTTGCCCTCGGTTTCGAGCTGGCCGCGCCGCTCCTCGAGCTCCGATTTGATCGACTCCACCGCCAGTTTCGTACGGTCGCGCGGCGTCACGAAGTGTGACTTCGGATACACGGCGATCTTGTCCAGCCGTCGGGTGACCTCTCCCGTCAGCGGATCGAACCACGCGAGCTCGTCGACCTCATCGCCGAACAGACCGATGCGAAGCGCGAGCTCTTCGTACGAGGGCACCACCTCGACGATGTCGCCGCGTACCCGAAAGGTCCCTCGACCGAACTCCGTATCGTTGCGCTCGTACTGAATTTCCACCAGCTTGCGCAGGATCTCGTCGCGGTCGATCCGCTGGCCGATCTGCAACGGCAGCAGCATCCCGTAGTACGCCTCCGGCGACCCGAGTCCGTAGATACAGGACACGCTCGATATCAGAATCACGTCGCGCCGCTCGAACAGCGACCGCGTCGCCGACAGGCGCATCCGATCGATCTCGTCGTTGATCGTCGCCTCCTTCTCGATGTAGGAGTCGGTTGCCGGGACGTAGGCCTCAGGCTGGTAGTAGTCGTAGTAGCTGACGAAATACTCGACGGCAGCCGCGGGGAAGAACCGCCGAAACTCCTGGTACAGCTGTGCGGCCAGCGTCTTGTTGTGGGCCATGACGAGCGTGGGCCGGTTCACCGAGGCCACGACCTTCGCCATCGTGAACGTCTTGCCGGAACCGGTCACGCCCAGCAGCACCTGCCAGGGATCGCCGCGGTTCAGCCCGTCGATCAGCTCCGGGATGGCGTGGGTCTGATCCCCGCGCACCTCGAAATCGCTGACAAGAGTGAACTGATCGTCTGGTGACGGCATGGACAGGAGCTCGACGGGGCCGTGTCACACACGGCCAACGTACGATTCTACTGTCCTTCGCTGTAGAGGGCGAAGTATCCCTGCCGGGACTGGATCTGCGCGTCCTCGAGATCGGGCCGCGTCAGCGTGATCTCCACGTCGCGCCAGCTGCCATCCAGGGCGGTATTGGTGGAGACGTATCCAAGGCTGTACTGCGCGCGAATCTGTGCCACGACATCGTCGTAGGCCGACTCGATGTCCTGCATGGTCGACGGAAAGAACGCCCGGCCGCCGGTGGTTTCCGCAATCTGCATGAGCCTGAGTCTGTGATTCATCTGGGTGGACGGCCGCTGGTGCTCCAGGAAGCCCACGGTATGGATGGTCACGTCCGACGCGCGCACCAGCGTCATGAGGTCGCCCAGCGCGATGGCACTCCGGGTATCGTCGCCATCCGTGTAGGCCAGCAGAATCGTCCGTCCCTCATTCGCGGCGGCCCCGTGCAGGTACACGCCCAGCGCGTCGTACATGGCCGTAAAGCCACCGGGCCGGCGGCCGCGTATCCGCTCGACGAGTCGCGGAAAGTCACGCTGTCCATACGTCGCCACCCGCACCTCGGTGTCGAAGTCGACCAGCGTCATGTCGACCGCCTCGCTCAGCGTGTTGAGGAATCGAATCGCGGCTGAGCGCGAGAGATTGATGTCCTCGCCCATGCTGCCGCTGGTATCGAACAGGAGACCCACGTGGAGGGGCGGCCCCGCATCGGACTGATCCCCGGGGGCGAAGTACGTGATGGCCTGCGATCGACCGTCTTCGACGATCGCGAAATCATCCCGGGTCAGGTCCGTGATGAACGCTCCGTCCCCGTCCATGACCGTCACGCCGATCTGCACCAGGTCGATGCCGGCTCTGAACTCGGCCTGCTGCCCCAGGACGAGCCCCGACGCGCTCGCCACCAGCGTGGCCACCAGTATCGACGTTCGGCCCATCTCCATCCTCACGCGTCCCCATCCTACTCCTTCGGCAGCACCCGTGGGACCCTGCTACCACCCTGCGGCCCGTCTCGCGCGGCCGGCACTCCCCTGCCAGGAAGCGACGTATAATCGGCGTTTCGCTCCATGCCACATTCCTTGTCTACGGCCGACCGCGGTGAATCCATACGATGCCTCGCGGTCTGCAAGAACGAGCTGGTGGTCAGGATGCTCGACAAGATCCTCCTCCCCAACTTCGAAGTCGATTTCATCGTCGAGAGCAAACCGCTCGCCAGGCGCCTCCACGACGCCGGCGTGCGCGTCGCGGCCGCGGATCCCCGTCGCACCGATACCTATCTCAAGGCCGACGTGATGTCGGGCACGTGCATCATCATCGAGGACGACGGGCGGCGAAGCCTGAAGAAGATCATCGAAGCCATTCGCGACGCCGGAGTCTCTCTCATCTACGTGCTCGGCGTCGGTATCGCGCACGCCAAGACGAGGGAAGACGAGCTCAAATCGCAGTTTCCCGACCTCTACTACCTGACCTTGTCCGAGCTGTTCGTGGGGCCGCTCCTGACCGAGTTCAGTCGTTCCATGACGCGACTCAAGGTGCAGCAGTACCAGCGATACCTCAGCGATGCCGACCGTGTCCTGATCCTGCTGCACAACGAGCCAGACCCGGACGCCATGGCGAGCGCGCTGGCGGTCAGGAACGTGCTGCGCCGCACCAAGCAGACGGCGATCATCGCCGCGATCGGAGGCGTGACACGACCCGAGAACCTACGAATGGTCGATCTGCTCGACCTGCACGTCGAACTCGTCACCCCGGCGCAGGTGGCGGAGTACGACCGGGTCGCGATGGTCGACGTGCAGCCACACTACTTCGGCGGGGCGATCGACAATGTGGATCTCGTGATCGACCACCATCCGGAGCAACCCGGCTACAGCGCCCTCTTCAAGGACATCAGGCCGGACTACGGATCGACGTCGACCATCCTGACGGAGCACCTGCGCGCCGTGGACGTAAATATTTCCGAGCGCACGGCGACCGCGATGCTCTACGCGATCAAGTCGGACACGTTGTTCTTCAATCGCCAGGCCAGTCGCGTCGACGTCGATGCGTTTTCGTATCTCTATCCACTGGCGGACGCCACGCTCATCCGCAAGATGGAAGGCGCCGAAATCACGATGGAGCGGCTCGAGTACGTGCTCAAGGCCAGACAGCAGGGCCGGTTGGTCGAGCAGGTCTTCTGCGCGTTCCTCGGCGACTCGTCCCGCGAGGATTTCATCCCGTACGTCGCCGACT
>JAQBVV010000028.1 GCA_027622905.1 Acidobacteriota bacterium | reverse complement strand
TAGAGGCCGCCGCCGTCGAAGAGCTTGACGGCCTTCGCATGAGGTTTCGCGGCGCGAATGGCGGTGTCGGTCAGGGGCATTGGGGCAACTCACATCCGCGGCCAGCGACTTGCCCCTAGAGTTGCCCCACTCATGGGGGCAGCTTTATCTGGATGCAGTCGGACGGCCTAGTGCAAGAATAACGCAGAAAGCCTCTTTTAATAGAGGCTTATCTGACGTTACTGGATGTGGTTGGAAGTCTAAGTGGTGGAGGCGGCGGGAGTCGAACCCGCGTCCGAAAGTGCTTCCCCGCAGGACTCTACATGCTTGTCCGCTTTCAATTTCTCAATCCCAGCGCAAGATAGCGGCGAAAACCGCCGGGACCCAGACCCGGTGTGTCTCACGGTCAGGCGCCGAGTCGCCGTCTGACCGCCAGCCTGTTTAATGACATCTGATTCCCAACCACCAGGCGAGGTCAGGGCAGACGCTCACAGGTTATTAAGCTGCGAGAGCGTAGTTAGAATCCGCAGTTAACGGATGTTCCATCAGATTAACGAGTTAATGGTGCTCGGCATGCATCCCGCGCTTTAACACCCCCGTCGAAGCCAAATTCGCCCCCTCGACAGTGGTTCGGTAGTGCACCCCTATTGTACGGGATCCGGGCGTGCGAGGGGCTGAAGATTGCATGGGCGCGGCTCGCGCGTGTCTGGCTGGGTTACTCTAATTAGGTGCATTCAAGAGACTTCCACGGCAGGGCAAGGAGGCTGGCGCTGGCAAAGGGAATGGCGCAGGGGCTAGCGCTGAGGCGAGCGCGCGGGCAAACAATGTGGCTGGCAGCGGTGACGGTGAGCGGGGGAGTCCTGGCGATGCTCGTCGTCACCTTGGCCGGCACAGGCGTCGTCGCCACGCTCAGTGCCCAGGTCACCACCACGGCGCATCCACCGGTGCCCGTGGATACGTCGCACTACTGGCTGACGCCCGATCCCGATTCTCGGCCCGACGCGAGTCTTGCGGGGTTGGCACGTGGGGTGGCGCTCATCGCTGACGAAGAGTACCAGCGCGCGCTGCCGCTGGTGAGTAATCCCGCGCTGCACGCGACGCCGCTGGCGCAGTACGCGCGCTACTACGCGGCCGTGGCGTTGCTCGGCCTCGAGCGGGCGGACGAGGCGGCCATGCTGCTCGCGCCGATGGAGGGGAAGGTCGCGGGATATCTCCAGGACGTCGTGCCGTTGCGGCTGGCTGAGGTCGCGCTGGCGCGCGACGTCCCGGCCGTGGCCGTCAGCGTCCTGGAAAAGGCGACGGTTTACACGCTGACGGCACCCGAAGAGGTGCTGTTTCGCCTCGGCGCGGCGATGGAGGCGGCGGGCGAGGCCGACCGCGCACTCCGCGCCTATCGGCGTGTCTACGACGAGTATCCACTGAGCGAGCAGGCGTCGGCCGCCGAGGACGCGATCGAAGCCCTGAAAGCGGAGCCCGGCATTTCGGCGGATCGGGTGCCGGCGCTGCTGGCACGCGCCGAGCGGCTGTTCGCGGCCCGCCAGTGGACCGAAGCGCACGCGGGCTTTGCGACGCTGCTCTCTCGCGTGACGGGCGACGATCGCGAACTGGTGACGCTGCGGATGGCCCAGTGCGACAACGCTCTCAACCGGCGCACGGCGGCACGCAACGCGCTGGCGCCGCTGCTCGAGACGGCGACGCGCCGGGCGGAGGCGCGCTACGTGCACCTGACCGCCACGCGCGCGCTCGGCGAGCACACGCGCTACGTCGCGCTGGCGCGGGGGCTGGTCGACGATCACCCGGACAGCCCGTGGGCCGAGGACACGCTCAACGACCTCGCCTCGCACTACATCACCATTGATGACGACCGAAAGGCCGACGACGTGTTCCGCGAGCTGGTCCGCCGCTTTCCGGGTGGCCGCTACGTGGACCGCGCCGCATGGAAGATCGGGTGGCTGGCCTACAAGGGCAGGCGCTTCTCGGAAGCGGCGTCGACGTTCGAGGCGGCGGCCATCGTCTCGCCCCGGGCGAACTATCGCCCGTCGTGGCTCTACTGGGCAGCCCGGTCGCACGATCGCCTGGGCAACCGGTCAGCCGCCAACGCGCTCTACCGCGTCGTGGCGAGCGACTACCTGAACTCCTACTACGGTCGCCTGGCGTCCGCACTGCTGGGCGAGCGCGGGGCGTCGACGATCGCCCCGACCGTCGTCATGGTTCCGGCGGGCGGGGCGCCGAGCGTGCCGGATCCGGCCGTCGTCGTGCCGAACGCCGCGGTCATGCGCGTGCTGGCGTCGGTCGAGTTGTACGACCAGGCGCTCCAGGAAGTGCGGTACGCGGGCCTCGCGTGGGGGGATTCGTCGGCGCTGCAGGCCACCCGCGCCTGGCTCCGGTACCGGCGAGCCGGGCAGAAGCCGGTCGACCACTTCGCGGATCTGCGGGGCGCGATCACGACGATGCGCGGCGCGTATCCGCAGTTCATGGCGGCGGGCGGGGAGGAGCTGCCACGAGAGGTCCTCCAGGTGATCTTTCCGCTCGAGTACTGGCCGCTGATCAAGAAGTACTCGGACGCGCACGAGCTGGATCCGTATCTGATCACCGCGCTGGTCGCACAGGAATCCACTTTCACGGAGGACGTTCGCTCGTCGGCCAATGCCGTGGGCCTGATGCAGTTGATTCCGGGGACGGCGCGGCGCTACGCGGCCAGGCTCGGCATTCCCTACTCGAACGGGATCCTGACGCAGGCCGAGACCAACATCCGGCTGGGCATGCGCTACTTCAAGGACCTGATGAACCGATTCGGCGGCGCGCATTTCGCGCTGGCTGGGTACAACGCAGGGGAGGGTCGGGTTGTCCGCTGGATCGGTGAACGGCCCGGGTTTGCGCAGGACGAGTTCATCGATGACATCCCGTTTCTCGAAACGCAGAACTACGTGAAGCGGATCCTTGGCACGGCCGACGACTACCGGCGCCTCTACGACGGCGGCACCCTTCGCGTCGCCCCGATGTCGCGGTAGGTCGCTCGCTGGTGGGCTACAACCTCGCCCTGACGGCTCTGGCCGAGCCGCGACACTTCTGGTTCCACGGTTTTCGCGCGTACGTGTTGCCGGTGATTCGTGACATCGTCGGCGATCGTCGCGACCTGCGGATGATCGACTGCGGCTGCGGGACCGGCTACAACATCAAGACGCTGTTGCAGCCGAACGGACGAGCCTTCGCGTTCGACATGTCACTTGACGCGCTCCAGCGCGCGCGCTCGTCGGGCCGTCCACTGGCGCAGGCCGACATGGAGCGGATTCCCTTTCGATCGGCCACGTTCGATCTGGCCATTTCGTTCGACGTCGTGCAAAGCGTCTCGGACGACACGGCGGCGGTGCGCGAGATGGCGCGGGTGCTGAAGCCGGGTGGCCACCTGGTGATGAACGTGACGGCGCTGGAGTTCCTGCGTGGCGATCACAGCGACGTGTGGGGCGAGCAGCGGCGTTACACGCGCGACAGCGGCACGCGGCTGGTCGAAGGGGCGGGTCTGGACGTGGTGGGCGTTGCATATCTGTTCGCGTCCCTGGTGCCGATGATGCTCACGGTGCGGATGGTCCAGCGGGCGTTGCGCCTGGTGCGCGAACCCAGCGGCGATACGGAGCTGGCCGTGCCGGCCCCGCCGATCAACGCGCTGCTCACTGGCCTGGTGCGTGCGGAGGCCGCCGTCGCGCGCCGGCTGCCCATGCCGTTTGGCAGCTCCCTGCTCGTGGTGGCCCGGAAGCCGACGGCGTGACCGCCCGACCTAGCCCTGCCCGACGACTGCTCCGCTACGCCCTCAGGTATCGAAGCGCGTTTCTCGTGGGCTTCATCTGCGTTATCGCCACCGCGGCTGCGGGGGTGGCGGGACCATGGGTGCTGAAGTACGCGATCGATGATCTGATGCTCGCGGTGGATGCGAGCAAGGTCCGCTTCTATGCCGTGGCGCTGATCGCGCTGGCGGCCGTCGGTGGATTCTTTCGCTTCCTGATGCGCCGGGTCATCATCGGCGCCTCGCGCGACATCGAGTACGACCTGCGCAACGATTTCTTCGCGCATCTCCAGCGGCTCGATCTGGCGTACTTCCAGCGCCATCGCACCGGCGACCTCATGTCGCGCGCGACCAACGACCTGTCTGCCGTGCGCATGCTGATTGGCCCGGCCGTGATGTATTCCACCACGACGGTGCTCGTCTTCGTGGTGGCGATCGGGCTCATGCTCTCGATCAATACCCGGCTGACCCTGTTTGCGCTGGTGCCGCTGCCGTGCGTGTCCGTGTTCGTGGCCTACTTCGGGACGATCATCCACCGTCGGTTTGCGCGCATCCAGGAACAGCTGTCCGAGGTCAGCGCGATGACGCAGGAGACGCTGTCGGGCGTGCGCGTGGTGCGGGCCTACCGGCAGGAGCCGTTCGAGATCGAGCGGTTCCGGCTCGCCAACGAGGAGTACGTCCGACGCAACCGCGCGCTGATCAGCGTGCAGGCGATGTATTTCCCGAGCATGGGCTTGCTGATGGGCATGGGTGGACTCCTCGTGCTGTGGCTCGGGAGTCTGGATGTGGTGGCAGGGACGATGTCGGTCGGCGAGCTGGTCGCCTTCAACGCCTATCTGATGATGCTGACCTGGCCGATGATCGCGTTCGGGTGGGTGACGAATCTGCTGCAACGCGGCATGGCGTCGTGGAAGCGGATTCTCGAGATCCTCGATACCCAGCCGGGTGTCGCGGATGCGCCCGCAGATGGGCGTGCGGCCGTCGCGGGCCCGACGATCGCGGGTCGCGTGGAGTTTCGGCATCTGACGTTCGCCCATGGCGACGCGATGGTCCTGGACGACATCTCCGCTGTGCTACCCGCCGGGACGACGACGGCCATCGTGGGCCCGACCGGGTCGGGGAAGTCGACGTTGCTGAATCTGCTGGCGCGACTGTACGAGCCTCCGGACGGGACGGTCTTTCTCGACGGGGTCGACGTCCGTCAGATCCCCTTGCCGGTGCTGCGCGGCGCGATCGGGTTCGTGCCGCAGGAACCGTTTCTCTTCGGCTCGACGATTGCCGAAAACATTGCGTTTGGCGCTCGCGGCGACGGAGATCATCGGCCACGCGTCGAGGAGGTGGCCGCGGTGGCGCGTCTCGACAAGGACCTGGCGACGTTTCCGGCCGGGCTCGACACCGTCATCGGTGAGCGCGGCATCACGCTGTCCGGGGGGCAGAAGCAACGCGCGGCGATCGCGCGAGCACTGATGGTCGATCCGACGATCCTCATCCTGGACGACGCGCTGTCGGCCGTGGATACCTACACGGAGGAGGAGATCCTGGGGCGGCTGTCAGGCGTCATGCGCCAGCGCACGGCGCTCATCGTGTCGCATCGCGTCTCGACGGTGCGCTCCGCCGACCAGATACTGGTCTGCGTCGAGGGCCGCATCGTGGAGCGCGGCACGCACGACACGCTGGTGGCCGCCGACGGTGTCTACGCGGATCTCTACCGGAAGCAGTTGCTCGAAGAGGAACTGGCCGCGTCGTGACGCACGACGAAGACACGCTCGGCAAGGCGTACGACGCGCGGCTGATGCGCCGGCTGCTGACGTACCTGTATCCCTACCGGGGCGGGGCATCGCTGGCGGCGGCAGCGATCGTCTTGCACTCGCTTCTGGAGCTGGCGCCGCCGTATCTGACCAAGGTGGTCATCGATACCTACATCCCGTCGGGCGATCTGTCGGGCCTGGGGTACGTGGCCCTGTTGCTGCTCGCCACGCTGACTGGGTCGTTCGCCCTGCAGTACCTCCAGACATTCACGCTGCAGATGATCGGCCAGCGGATCATGTTCGACATGCGGATGCAGTTGCACCGCCACCTGCACCGTCTCGATCTGCGATTCTACGATCGCAATCCGGTGGGACGCCTGATGACGCGGGTCACCACCGACGTGGATGTGCTGAACGAGCTGTTCACCTCGGGCGTCGTGTCGGTGGTGGGCGACCTGTTCACGCTGGTCGGCATCATGGGCGTGCTGATCTGGCTCGACTGGCGGCTGGCGCTGGTGGCGTTCGCCGTGCTCCCGCTCATTGCGCTCATCACGCAATGGTTTCGCGCCAACGTCCGCGAGTCGTACCGCACCGTGCGCGTCTGGATCGCGCGGATCAACGCCTTCCTGCAGGAGCGGATCACCGGCATGACGACCGTGCACCTGTTTCGACGCGAGGCGCGCGACTTCGCCGACTTCGACGAGATCGACCGGAAGCACCGGGATGCCAGCGTGCAGTCGATCTTCTACTACGCGGTGTTCTTCCCGGCCATCGAGCTGGTGGGCGCGCTGGCGGCCGCGATGATCCTGTGGGTGGGCGGCGGCTGGGTGATCGACGGGACGGTGACGATCGGGTCGCTGGTGGCGTTTCTCCTCTACGCACAGCGCTTCTTTCGGCCGATCAGCGACATGTCCGAGAAGTTCAACGTGCTGCAGGGGGCGATGGCATCCTCGGAGCGCATCTTCACGCTCCTGGACACGCCGGTGGGGATGCAGGACGGCGACGCGGCAACCCAGCGCGCGAGCCTGCCGGCGCAGCCGGTGGCCGGCGCGACGCCTGCTGTGGCCTCTCTCGCGGCGTCTCCCACGGCGTCTGTCACGTCTGGCGCGATCGCGTTCGAGGACGTCACGTTTGCCTACGTTGAAGGTGAACCGGTGCTCAAGGATGTGTCGTTCCGCGTGGAGCCAGGCCAGCGCGTGGCGATTGTCGGCGCGACGGGCGCCGGCAAGTCCACGGTTGCGAGTCTGCTTCTGCGGTTCTACGACGTGCAGAAAGGCCGGATCACCATCGACGGCGTGGACATCCGCCGGATGGAGCTGGCAGGCCTTCGGGCACGCTTCGGCCTAGTGCTCCAGGACGTGCACCTGTTCTCGGGCACCATCGCGAGCAACATCCGGCTCGGTCACGAGACGATCGACGACGAGGCGGTGCGACGAGCGGTCTCGGCGGTCAGCGCGGACGTGTTCATCGACCGCTTGCCGAAGGGACTGGACACGCCCGTGGCCGAGCGCGGCGCCACGCTGTCGGTGGGCCAGAAGCAGTTGCTGTCGTTCGCGCGCGCGCTGGCCTTCGATCCGCCGGTCCTCATCCTCGACGAGGCGACGTCGAGCATCGACACCGAAACGGAGTTGCTGATCCGGGATGCCCTGCAGGTGGTCATGCGCGGACGGACCACGATCGCGATCGCGCATCGTCTGTCGACGATCCAGGGGATGGACCGCATCCTGGTGCTGCACAAGGGGCAGCTTCGCGAGTCGGGCACGCATCAGGAGTTGCTTGCGGTGCGCGGAATCTACCACCGGCTCTACCGGCTGCAGTTCGCCTCCACGGCGTCCGGGCCCGGGCCCGGGTCGGCGCCGGCCGTCAGTCCGGCGTAGGCGTCACCGCGCCCCGTTCCTCTTCGCGCCGTTCGAGCTCCGCATCGATCAGGCTCGGTTCGCTCGCCTCCGGGTCCCACCCCAACCGAAGCACGGTCACCTCGATCTGCTGCCGTCCGAAGTCCAGTGCTTCGTGGCAGCTCCACATGTAGAGGTCGAGCTCGCGCCCCTGCACCGCGGGACCGGTGTCCAGCACGGTGTAGACCCCCGCATAGTCGTCGTCGTCGGTGGTGATGTCGACGACGCTGCCCAGGGGCAGGATGGCCGGGTCGGCCGCGGCGATCCCGCTGCGGACGGGGACGCCGGCGGCGGTCGTGGTGCCCTTGCAGTACGCCGTCGCCCAGAACTGCAGCGGTGCGGCCGCGATCGGAGTGGTCGACGCGTCTGGCGCGGCACCCCGAGGGTCGGACGTGCTGACTTCGTAGACCAGCATGAGGCCCGCGATGGCGATCCCCGCCACAAACAGTTTGCGCCACAGGGATCGCGAGAGGAGCGGTCGCATCAGCGAAAGTGATCGAATCCTTCGGGCAGGGGCTGCGGGCCGTCATCGGTCTGCACCGAGAGCGTGCGTCCCTTGGTGACGACGCCGACCTGCGTGATCGGCAAGTCGCCGAGGCTGCGTCGAACGTGACGCAGTCGCCCCCGGTGGGCCGGCCGCACCGTGAACAGCAGTTCGTAGTCATCGCCTCCGACCAGCGCGGCATCCAGCGCGCGCTGCGCGTGCGCGGCGTACCACCGTCGCGCCTCGTCGCCGATGGGCACGGCCGCGGCATCGAGCGTGATGCCGACGCCGGACGCGTCGGCAATCTGGCGGACCGCATCGGCCAGGCCATCGCTGGTGTCCATGCACGAGGATGTCGCGCGATTGCGTCCGAGCAGCATGCCCGCGCGCACGCGCGGCTGCGGACGGAGGTACCGCTCCTGGCAGTGCGTCGGCGCCTGGCCGTCAGGTATGTCCAGCGATCGCAGTCCGACCAGTCCATCGCCGATGCTCCCGGTCACGTACACTGCGTCGCCCGGCCGCGCACCGCTCCGGGTCATGACGCGCCGCGGCTTCACCGACCCGATCGCCGTGATGTCGATCATCATCGGGCCCGGCGTGCGCGAGATGTTGCCGCCGACCACGGCGACACCGTGCGTGGCGGCGAGCGCGAGCAGGCCGTCCAGCAGTCCGTCGACCACGGCAACGTCCAGTGCGTCAGGGAGCACGAGCGACAGGAGCACCGCACGCGGCGAGGCACCCATCGCGGCCAGGTCGCTGAGATTAACGGCCAGCGCGCGGTGGCCAATGGCGTCAGGCGGCACGAACCGGCGATCGAAGTGCACGCCGTCGACCAGCGCGTCGGTCGTCAACACATCGAGCGCGCCTCGTTCGGGTGCGATCACGGCGGCGTCGTCGCCGGGGCCAACGACCACCCATGGGGGCATCGGGAGGCGACCGGTCACGCGCGCCACGAGCGCGCGCTCGCCAAGCTCAGACACCGTGCGCGGGGGCAGCAACGTGGGTGCGGTCATCACTTACGGGCTCGGGTCCAACTACAGGCGGTCTGGCGACGGCGGGCGGGTGCAAACAGCCCCGCTTTGCCGTGGGGGAGGTCGAGTGAACCTGCTTAGCAGGTGGAGCCGCTGTTGTTAATCGCGATTACGGCTTCCTCGCAACAGAGGCATGCACAACACGCGACCTCGCGGCTCTCTTGGTTTGAACGTTGGCTCAGCCGAGCCTCCGAAACCTTCACGAACAAAGCAGGAGCCTCAGCAATCTTAGTCGTGGTCCAGGGGGCGGTCAAGCAATCTCGAAGGCCGGAATTCCGGACGTGATCGGTGCGTGGTGAGCGCGGTCAGAGACTGACTTCGCGCTCGTCGGCCGGCGGTGACGGGGCGAGGATCGCGTCGACCATCTGCTCAAGTTTGAGCGCCCGTTCCTGAAGCTCGCCGTGTGCCGAGGACTCCTGCCGGCGGGCGCGGAAGCACTCGTCGGCGAGGTTCAAGGCGACCAGTACCGCGACTCCCAGCATGTCGGTCGCGGGAGAGGCGTCTGACACGGTGCGCATCTTGGTGTCCACGTACGCCGCCAGTTCAGCGACGTATGCCGGGTCGAGGCCGCTCCGGATGGGGTACCGATGCCCGGAGATCTCGACGGTGACGGGGGCCTGCATCACACGCGCGACTAGATGGACTCGAGCTGCGACAGCATGTCGGTGACCCGACCGCGGATGACGTCGCGCTCCCCGCGCAGCGCGTCCAGTTCCTGCTGAGCGCCTTCGGTGTTTTCGATCCGCCCGCGGAGCATCTCATTCTCATGCATGAGTTGCTGGTGCGCCTCGGCGGCCTGCGCCTGCTCGTCGCGCAGCCGGGTCACCATCTGAACGAGGAGACCGATCTTTTCTTCGAGCCGATCGATCGGATCGACTCCTGTCGTCGGGGCTGTCGCCAGTGTTGCCATCCGTGCCGCCTCGTGAAAGAAGTGTCTGTGAGGGTGATATTGCGCCGAATGGTAGCACGTCCGACGCGAGGGCTCTATCGCTGGACGGCGCCATGGGCAGCGGTCAACGCGGCCATGACCTGGTCCATCGCCGTCTGCGCGTCGGCGTCGGTCAGCGTCCTCTCCGACGACCGGAACGTGAGTCGCAGCGACAGACTCACCTTCGCGTCCGGTATGCCTTTGCCCTGATAGCGGTCGAACTCGATGATATGGATGAGGGTGGCCGGCGCGGCGTGGCGGATCGTCTGTCGCACGTCGGCTGCGGCGAGCGTGTCGTCGAGCAGCACGGACAGATCGCGCGTGATCGCGGGATACCTGGGCAGGGGCTCCACCCGGATATGGCGCTCGGCGCCAACGCGCAAGATCGCGTCGAGGTCGATGTCGGCGACGTAGACCGGATCATCCGACAGTCCGTTGGTGTGTGCGATCTCGCGCGCGAGCTGGCCGAACGTGGCGACGCGGGTGTCGCCGACGTGAGCGGCGGCGGATCGGCCGGGCGCAAGCCATCCCACCGTGTGCGACGTCACGTCGGCGGTGACGCCCATGGTCTCGCAGACGCGCTCCACCACCGCTTTCATGTCGAAGAAATCGACGTCGCGACCGGTGCCGCTGACGTGCGCAGGGGCCGCGAGTCCCGTCCACGCGCAGGCGACGGCCTGCGACTCGCCGCGTGCCCGACCGAAGCGCGCGCCGATCTCAAACAGCCTGACGTCCCGGCGCTCGCGGCGGCGGTTGTGCGCCACGCCGTCGATCAAGCCGGGCAGCGCCGAGGGGCGCAGCACCGCGAAGGTCTCGGAGAGGGGATTGGCGATCGGGACGATATCGTCCTCGGCGGCAAACGGTGCCGCCGCCGCGGCGGCCACGAAGCCGAACGTGACGGCTTCGGAAAAGCCCGCTCCCGTCAGCACGCCACGGAGCTGGCGAGCGCGCATGATTCTCGGGTCGAGCGGTCTGGGCGCAGCGGCGGGCGGAGGAAACGTGACGGGTATGCGATCGAATCCGTAGTGCCGGGCGACTTCTTCGATCAGATCGACCTCGCGGGTCACGTCGACCCGGCGGGTGGGCACGCCGACGTCCCAGCCGTCATCGTCGGCCCCTGCCGTGAAGTCGAGGCTCCGGAGAATGCGGCGCACGTCGCCGTCGGGTACCGCGGCTCCGAGCACCTCCGCCAGTCTGGTTCGACGCAGCCGGAGCGACCGCGACTGCACGGGTGCGGGATAGCGGTCGATGATGGCGCCGCGAAGCGTGCCTGCGCCGATCGACTCGAGGAGGGCCACGGCGCGCTGCATGGCGACCAGCGGCAGGTTCGGGTCGGCACCGCGCTCGAAGCGCATGCTCGCCTCCGTTTTCAGTCCCAGGGCCTTGCTGGTGCGGCGGACCGACAGCGCGTCGAAGCAGGCACTTTCCAGGACGATCGTCGTGGTCGCAGGCGTGACCTCCGAGTCGCCACCGCCCATCACGCCGGCGACCGCTGTGGCGCGCTCCCCGTCGGCGATGACCAGCATGTCGGTGGTCATCGCGCGGGTCTGACCATCCAGCGTCCGCAGCGTCTCGCCAGGGCGAGCGGTCCTGACGCGGATCTGCCCACCGGCCAGCGCGGTCAGGTCGAACGCGTGCATCGGCTGCCCCAGCTCGAGCAGCACGTAGTTGGTGACATCGACGACGTTGCTCAGCGGGCGAACGCCCGCGGCTTGCAGACGCGCTTGCAGCCAGGCGGGCGACGGGGCCACGTGGACGTCCACCACCGCGCCGACGTAGCGTGGGCAGCGGTCGGTGTCGTCGATGCGGATGTCGATGACGCTGCCGGGAACCCCGTCGGAGACGCCGCCGTCCTTGCCCTCCTTGGTCCCGCTGTCAGCGGCGGGAGAGGCCGGCAATCGCAGCGGCAGGTTGTAGGCGGTGGCCACCTCCCGGGCCATGCCGACGACCGACATGCAATCCGGCCGGTTGGCGGTCACCTCGAAGTCCACGATCGCGTCGCCGTCGCCGCTCGACTCGATGCCTTCCACCGAGAATCCGCGCACCGACATCGTGCGCGCCAGGTCCTCCGGCGAATCGGGAACCTCGACGTACTCCCGGAGCCACGACACGAGAATATTCACGACGTGTGTCTCATACGGGGAACTGCTCCAGAAAGCGGAGGTCGTTCTCGTAGAACAGGCGGATATCGTCGACGCCGTACTTCAGCATCGCGACGCGTTCCATGCCGATGCCGAACGCGAAGCCGGTGACCTGTTCCGGGTCGTAGCCCACGGCCTCCAGCACCGCCGGATGCACCATGCCGCTGCCGAGGATTTCGATCCAGCCGGTGCGCTTGCACGTGCCGCACCCGTCGCCGCCGCAACTCTGGCAACTGATGTCGATCTCCGCGCTGGGCTCGGTGTACGGAAAGAAGCTGGGGCGCAGTCGGACGCGCACGTCACCGAACAGCTCGCGCAGCATCGCTTCAAACGTGCCTTTCAGATCGGCGAGCGTGATGCCGGGCCCGACGACGAGACCCTCGCACTGCTGGAACATCGGCGTGTGGCTCAGGTCAAGGCTATCGCGCCTGTAGACACGGCCCGGCACGATGATCCGGATCGGCGGGGGAAAGGTCTTCATGTAGCGGATCTGCATCGCCGAGGTGTGCGTGCGGAGCAGCGTCGCCGCCCGCACCTGCGCCTCTGGCACCGGATCCATGTGCGCACCCCACGTGCCTCCGGCGATCGGCGCGTTGAGGTACAGCGTGTCCTGCATGTCGCGCGCGGGATGGTCGGGCGGCATGTTGAGGGCTTCGAAGTTGTGATAATCGTCTTCGACTTCCGGCCCTTCGAGCACCTCGTAGCCCATGCGCGCGAAGATATCCTCGACCTGCTGGCGCACGCGCATCAATGGATGGACGCGCCCGATCGGGATCTCGCGCGCCGGGAGGGTGACGTCGACAGCATCGGCGGGTGGGCGCGAGGATGCAAGCGCCGCACGCCGGTCGTGGATGGCGGACTCGATCTCGCGCTTCAGGGTATTGACGAGCTGACCGATGTCGCGGCGCGCGTTCGCGGGCACGGTGCCGAGGCTCTTGAGCAGTCCGGTCACCGTGCCGCTGCGTCGGCCCAGGAAGTCGTCGTTGAGGGTTTGAAGGTCGCGGTCGGTGGCGGATGAGGAGAGCCGCGCGCGGAAGTCCGCGCGCAGCGCCTCGATGGTGGCCCGATCGACGGGTTCAGGCATTCGCGGGGGCGGGAAGCGCGGCCTTGGCCTGCTCTGCCACCCGGGCGAACGCCGCGGTCTCTCGGACGGCCATGTCGGCCAGCATCTTCCGGTCGAGTCCGATTCCCGCCGTCTTGAGCCCGCGGATCAGCTGCGAGTACGTGATCCCGTTCTCCCGCGCGGCGGCGTTGATCCGCACGACCCACAGTCGGCGGAAGTCACGCTTCTTGTTCTTTCGGCCCACGAAGGCGTACTTGCCGGCAGTGTCAACCGCCTCCTTCGCCGAGCGGTAGAGCTTGCTCTTGGTCTGGTAGTAGCCCTTCGCGCGCGTCAGCAGTTTCTTCCGCTTGGCGCGACGGACGGTTCCTCGCTTTACTCTGGGCATCTCGCTATCTAAACCTCGTGCCTATCGTGCTAGTTCGCTCTATTTCGATCTATTTGTACGGCAGCATCCGCTGCAGCTTGGGCAGGTCCGCGGGGGACACTTCGTGGCTGCCACGCATCTGTCGCTTCGATTTCGTGGTCTTGCTCGTCAGGATGTGACGCCTGAAGGCACTCGCACGAACGATCTTCCCGGTTCCGGTCTTCCTGAAACGCTTGGCTGCGCCTCGATGCGTCTTCAACTTGGGCATAGTCTATCTCTCTCTGCTCTGTCTCGTCAGCGCGGTCAACCGGCGCTATTCCTGCGCGGCGACCGCCGGTCCGGCATCGGGCGCCGCTTCCGGCGGCTTCGGCTTCACAACTTTCCGTCCGGCTTTCTGACTCAAAATCACGTGCATCTGATTGCCTTCCTGCCTCGGTATCGTTTCGGCGATGGCAATCTCCGACAGTTCCTCGATCAGGCGCTCCAGAATGCGTCGCCCGATCTCGGGATGGGCCATTTCGCGACCCCGAAAAAATATGGTCGCCTTGACCTTGTCACCTTCAGCGAGGAAGCGCTCGATGTGCTTCTTCTTGAAGTCGTAGTCGTGCACATCAACTTTCGGCCGGAACTTGATCTCCTTGACCTCGATCGTCCGCTGATTCTTCTTGGCCTCACGAGTACGCTTCTGTTCCTGATACTGGTACTGGCCGAAATCCATGATCTTGCAGACAGGAGGAACCGCGGTCGGAGAAATCTCCACCAGATCCAGACCCTTCTGTCTCGCGATGGCTAACGCCTGCGCGGGAGCCATCACGCCGAGCTGTGCGCCAGTGTCGTCGATGACGCGGATTTCGCGAACTCGAATGCGCTCGTTGGTGCGCACACGATCATCACGTCGGGGCGAGCGGTCGTAAGCGATATCGTCCTCCGATAAATCTGTGGCCTGCGGTCTCTAGCTCCACGTCGCGGTCACCGCAGACCGCAGCCGGACGACCAGCGCCCTCAATTAATAAGCTCTCTATTCTACGTTGGGTCCTGCCTCGGCGGACAGCGTCGGGCCGATCGCCATCGTTTCGACTTCCGTCCGCGCGCCGGCGACGAACTCCTGGACCGGTGTGGCGCCGAGGTCGCCAAGGGACCGGCCTCGGACCGAGACGGTGCCGCTGTCGGCTTCCCGGTCCCCGATCACGAGCATGTAGGGGACCTTCTGCAACTGCGCTTCCCGGATTTTATAGCCGATTTTCTCCTGGCGTTCGTCCAGTTCGACCCGAAGGCCCGCCGCGACCAGCTGATCGCGGACCGTGCCGGCATAGGCCATGTGACGGTCGGCGATCGGCAACACGATCGCCTGCACCGGCGCCAGCCACAGCGGCCACGAGCCCGCGAAGTGCTCGATCAGCAGCGCGATGAACCGCTCGAAGCTCCCGAAGATCGCGCGATGAATGATCACGGGTCGGTGCTCGGCGTTGTCCGGACCGATGTAGGTCAGGTCGAAGCGCTCCGCCTGCATGTAGTCGAGCTGGATCGTCGCGCACTGCCATTTGCGCCCGATGGCGTCGGTGACGTCGAAGTCGATCTTGGGACCGTAGAAGGCGCCGTCGCCCTCGTTGATCGTGTAAGGCGCGCCGGCGGCCTCCAGGGCTCGCTTCAGATCGGCCTCCGCCCTGTCCCAGGTTTCGACCGTGCCGAGAAATTCCGGCGGCCGGGTCGAGAGCTTCATGTCCGGCGTCAAGCCGAAGTCGCCGTAGACCTTCGTGACCAGCCGCAGCAGCCGCTCGACCTCTTCGGCGATCTGCGACTCCATGACGAAGCAGTGCGCGTCGTCCTGGCTGAACTGGCGCACCCGCGTCAGACCGGACAGCACACCGGAGGCCTCGTTGCGATGCAACGGCGTCTGCTCGTGGAGACGCAGCGGCAGGTCGCGATAACTCCTGATCTCGCTCGCGTACATCAGAAAGTGCCCGGGGCAGTTCATCGCCTTGAGCCCGAGCTGCTCGCCTTCGCTGTCGACCAGAAACATGTTCTCGCGGTAGTGCTGCCAGTGCCCGGATGTTTCCCAGAGGGCCTTGTTGAAGACGATGGGGGCTTTGACCTCCACGTACCCTGCCGGGCCCAGCACGTCGCGCATGTAGCCGGTCAGCGTGTTGTATAGCGTGGTGCCCTTCGCGAGCCAGAACGTGGCGCCGGGCGCCCAGGCGTGGAACATGAACAGCTTCTGATCGCGGCCGATCTTGCGGTGGTCGCGCTTCTTTGCCTCCTCCAGCCGATGCAGATGCGCCTTCAGCTCCTTGTCCGAGACGAAGGCGGTGCCGTACACGCGTTGCATCGGCTGGTTCCGCGCGTCGCCCTTCCAGTAGGCGTTGGACGTCGTCAGCAGCTTGAACGCCTTGAGCTTGCCGGTCGACGGCACGTGCGGCCCCGTGCAGAAGTCGATGAACGTGTCGCGATCCTTGATGGTGTAGCAGGAGACGTGCTCCTGGCCTTCGGTCTTCTCGTCGATGAGCTGCACTTTGAGCGGCTCGCCGCGATCGCTGAAGAACTGTTTGGCCTCTTCCCGTGGCCATATCTGGCGCTCGTACGGCAGATCCTGTTGCGCGAGTTGGCGCATCTTCTTCTCGATCGCGTCAAGATCCTCGGGCACGAACGGCCGAGGGACGACGAAGTCGTAATAGAAGCCGTCGTCAATGGCCGGACCGATGCCGCACTGCACGTCTGGAAACAGACTGGTGACCGCGGCCGCCATCAGGTGCGCCGTGCTGTGTCGGTACAGATCGGTCGCTTCCGGGCTGTCGGGCGTGACCACCCTGACGCTGGCGTCTCGCACGAGCGGATACGATAGGTCGACGAGGCGATCGTCCACCACGCCCGCGACCGCCGCCTTGGCGAGTCGTGGCGAGATCGCGGCCGCGATGTCGTGCACCGAGGTGCCTGAGGGGACAGCGCGGCTCGAACCGTCGGGAAGCGTAATAGAGACGTCGCTCATGAATCTCGGGATACCGGCCGAGGTCTCCGGATCAGCGGATAGGGCGCTGGGGCCGAAATACCGAAAATGGTAGGCGCGGGTGGACTCGAACCACTGACCTCCTCCGTGTCAGGGAGGCGCTCTAACCAGCTGAGCTACGCGCCTATCTGTTGAAAAATAAGGCGTTACCGACCCCCCAGTATAGCAAACCTCGAGAGGGCCCCGACGGAGACGTTGCGAGAGTGAAGAAGGAAGGCGCACCGTGATGCGCCTTCGAAAAGTGGATGTGCGCTAGCGGACGGTCTGTTTCAGGGCTTTACCCGCAGTGAACTTCACGACCCGCCGCTTCGGAATCTTGATCGCGGCGCCGGTCTGGGGGTTGCGCGCGGTGCGCGCCTTCCGCTGTGATGTCTTGAAGGTGCCGAAGCCGACGAAGGTCACCGGTTGGCCCTTCTTCAACGACTTCGTGATTCCTTCGAGCAGCGACGCAACGGCGGCGGCGGCTCCGGCTTTCGAGGAGCCGGTGTCTTTGGCGATCTTCGCAATCAACTCTTGCTTGTTCATGGACTCTCCTTAGGGTGCATCGAGCGACCGGCGTGGGCCGAACCCGCAACACGATGGTCGGGTGCTGTTATACGCCGGGGGTCAGAAGGTGTCAAGCGGACAGGACCGATTCACGCGGCGAGGCGTAGCGCCAGACGTTCAAGTGCGCGTTCGAGCGCATCGTCTTGCGCGGGAGCCTGATCGCCGAATTCGATCTCCGGCTGTTCGACGGCGATGTCCGGTGCGAGTCCCGCTTCATGGATGGGATCGCCGGCCGGAGTGAGATAGCGAACGTACGTGAGCCACAATCCGCTCTCGTCCGGCAGTTTCACGAGCCGCTGACGCGACGCGCGCCCGAGCGTGTTCGAGCCGATCAGTTCCGCGCGCTCGTTGCCGTCGAGCGCAGCGGCGAAGACTTCTGCCGCGCCCGCGGTGCCCGCGTCGATCAGCAGCGTCAGCGGTGCGGTCATCGTGCCATCGGACGGTTCGCCGACGATCGGTTCGCGCGCATCCGCGCGGCCGAGACGAACGGCGAGCGTGGCGTCTTTCACGAACAGACGCGCTGCCGCGATGCCGTCATCCAGATCGCCGACGGACGTGCCACGCAGATCGATGACGTAACTCGCCGCGCCGCTGCCCGCCATCGCGGTGATGGCCGCGTCCAGTTGCGATGCGGAGTCGGCTGAGAACTGCACCACCCGGATGTACCCCGTGGTCGCATCGGCCATCCGAGTCGTGATGTCCTCTCCGGTCGTGGCTTCACGCACCAGATCCACAGGGTGCGGATCGGCCGCGTTGCCACGGATGACCAGCAGCGACACCGTCGTGCCGGGCTCGCCGCGGAGCAGGCGCTCGCCTTCGTACGCGGACATGTCGCGCGTGGGGCGGTTGTCGATGGCCCGGATGAAATCGCCGGAGCGAATGCCGGCCCTGGCGGCAGGGGAACCGTCGCGAGCTGAGACCACACGGAGGTAGTACTGGCGCGTCAGGTCCAGCCCGATCCCGGCGGGACCACCGGTGTCGTCGGCCTCCAGGCTGCTGACAAGCTGCGGGGTCAGATAGGCGCTCTCAGGGTCCAGGCCATTGGCGAGGCCCTGCATCGCACCCTGCATGGCCGTACGGACATCGACCGGTTCAACGTAGTTGTCGAGGACCAGCGACACGACATCTTCGAATATCTGCAGGCCCTGGTAGGTGCCGTCTTTCGCCATCGCCCGGTTCAGGTAGCCGCCAATGAACGCGAACGCCAGGATCGGAGTCGAAATCGCCAGGACGATCGTGCGGCTGCGAGATGTCATGCGTCGTCCCTTTCGAATGCGTTCTTGACGTGTAGCCGTGGCTCGGTCCCGAGGGGCCGGCTGCCAGCAGCGTGTCTCAGCGAGGCTTCAGCCATTCTACGGGATCGACCGAGCGGCCGTCGATGCGGATTTCCAGGTAGAGGACCGACGGACCGACGGGCGGTGCGCCGACGCGCGCGATCTCGCTCCCGCTCTCGACCGCGTCACCTCGAACGACCGACACCGCTTCGAGGTAGCCATAGAGCGAATACGCATTCGCTCCGTGGTCGATGATGACCAGATTGCCGAAGCCCGTGAAGGTATCGGCGAACGAGACCGTGCCGGGATGGATCGCCCGCACCGACGTGCCTTCGAGTGCCGCGATCTCGACGCCGTTGCTGATGGAGGAATCATTCAGGCGCGCAGACGGCTGCCCGAACAGCGCGACGATGCGTCCGGGAACCGGCCAGTCGAGCGCTCCGCGAAACGGCGTGAGCGGGACCGTCACCGCGCCTGAGCCGCCGGAACCGAGAGCGGCGGCCTGCTCTTGCAGCCGTTGGTAGGCCACCTGCAGTTCTCCGGCGATCTGCGCGTTCAGATCGCGCTCGACGTCGATCTGCGCCACCAGTGCCGTGCGGGCCGCAAGGGCACGCGTGGCGGCCGCCTGCGCCTGTCGCGCAGCGGCCTGGTTGGCCTGGAGCTGCGGCATCGCGGCGGCGAGTCGCTCGCGCTCGCGTCGCACCGCATCGAGCGTGTCGCGGTGCTGGCTGATGCGTTCCCGGTTCAGGCGCATCAGGGCGGAAATGGTCCGGGTGGCGCGGCCAAGCTCCCGCAACCCCTCGCTCCCGAGAAGCAGCCGCGCGTAGCCGGCCTGGCCGCGCTTGTAGATATCCACGAGCTGGGTCTGGAGGTCCGGAAGCTGCGCCTCTCGCTGTGCCTCCAGTCGTGCGAGATCGGCGGTGGCCTGCGCGACGGCCGCCTCGCCCTCGGCGATGGCCTCCTCGGCTTCGCGCACCCGTTCGACCTGGATCTGGCGTTCGATCTCAAGCCTGCGAAGGTCGCCGAGCAGCGTGCGGGACTGGCCGACCAGAGCGTCAGCCTCGTTCTGCAGGGCTCGGATACGATCGTTGACACGGCGCGCTTCGGCCCCCGCGCGACCGAGGTCAGGCGCCTGGCCGGCGAGTCCTGCGCTCAGCGCAACCATCACGACGATGGAGAGCAGGCGAGCAGTCATGGTGACGAAGAATGAGAGAATTATAGCGTGCGTATCGTGGGCTTCGACGTTGGAGAGCGGCGGGTCGGCGTTGCGATCAGCGACGCCAGCGGTACCCTCGCGCGGGCTGTCGGGCGCTTGTGTCCGTCGGATCTGGCTGGCGATGGGCCACGGCTCGCCGCAGCCGAGATCGATCGGCTGGCGTCGGAGAGAGAGGCGGACGACGAGACCGTGTCGACCATCGTGGTCGGGTTGCCGCGGCATCTTGATGGCTCGCCCAACCGCATGACGGCCCGCGTCACTGATTTCGCCTCGGAACTGGGACGGCTGACCGGGCTGCCTGTCGTGCTGCAGGATGAACGGCTCACGAGTCACGAGGCCGAGAGCCGGTTGGCGGCCACGGAGAAGAGCTGGCGGGCGCGCAAGAAGCGACTGGACGAGGTGGCCGCGTCCATCATCCTGCAGGACTATCTCGACCTCCTGCACCAGCCGGCCACGTCCGTGCCCGGCGCAGGGACCTGATGCGGAAAGGCGCGATCGCGGGGACGCTGACGCTGCTCGTCCTGGGCATCTGCGCGATTGTCGCCAGCCTGATCGTGCGCGATCGCCTCTACGACCCGTATCAGGGGTACGCGGACGCCGAGCAGTTCGTCGTGATCGCGCCCGGCACGGGCACCGCGGCCATTCGCCGAAGCCTGGTCGAGGCCGGGATCGTCCGCGACGAGTTCGCGTTCCGGGCAGCTCTGTGGTGGACAGGCCATGCGCTTCATCTCCAGGCCGGCGAGTATCGCTTCGACAGCCCGTCGACTGCTGTCGATGTCATCGAGCGCATCGCGAGCGGTGACGTGCATACCCGCCCGATCACGTTTCCCGAGGGGCTGACCATCGCCGAGATGGCCGAGACCTTCGAGTCTCGCGGGTTCGGCGCCGCCGCGGATTTCGAGGCTGCAGCCGGGGACGCGTCGCTGATACGGTCCGTCGATGTCGAAGCGGTCGACCTGGAGGGCTATCTCTTTCCCGAGACCTACGCGCTGCCGAGGGACACATCGGCGTCGAGTCTCGTGGCGATGATGGTGAGCCGTTTTCTTGACACGTTCGACGAGTCGTGGCGGAGCGCGGCCGAGGAGCAGGGGCTGACGGTCCGCCAGGTGGCCACGCTCGCGTCGTTGGTAGAGAAGGAGACGGGAGCCCCCGACGAGCGACCCGTTGTTGCGGCCGTGTATCGGAACCGACTCCGTATCGGGATGCTCCTGCAGGCCGATCCGACCGTCGTGTACGCCATGCGGCTGGCTGGCACGTACGCCGGCAATATCCGACGCAGTGATCTGGCAATGGACTCGCCCTACAATACGTATCGCTATGCGGGTCTGCCCCCTGGTCCGATTGCCGCGCCGGGAGCGGCCGCGCTTGCCGCGGTGCTCTCACCGGCAGACGTCAACTACTTGTATTTTGTGAGCCGCAACGACGGCACGCATGCGTTCGCCCGAACGCTCGCCGAACACAATCGAAACGTCAGGGAGTTTCAGATCCTGTACTTCCGTCGGTAGCATCGAGATTGTGCACGGCCGTGAGGGACTGACGGTATATTAGGACTGCCCATGGCCATGCTTCGGCTCACCCCTCTTGTCCCAGGGTCCAACGTACCCACCATCGAACTGAATCCCGGCTCGGCCCAGACAGTCGGTCGCGGACAACGTGCCGACGTCATCGTGAATGATGCCAGCCTGTCCCGCCTCCACGCCCGCGTGGCCGTGGATCAGGACGGGCAGGTCAGCGTCGATGACCTGGGGAGCACGAACGGGGTGTTCGTCAACGGCACCGAGCAGTTGAGCGCGTACCTCATGCTGGGCGACAGCGTCCGATTCGGGCGCGTCGAGTATCTCGTCAGCCAGGGCGGCGAGTCCGAGTCCGCAGCCGAAGCAGATGTGCCGGTCGTGTCCCACACCGTCATGCGGCGCATGGCGCTGAGCGAGGCTCCGAAGGTCGACGGACTGGTCCTCCAGGCGTTGCTCGCGACCAGTCGGGAGATGATGGCGTTTGACGATCTGCCGGTGCTGCTCGAGCGCGTGCTGGACCGCCTGTCGTCGATTCTGAAACCCGACCGGGCCGCGATTCTTCTGGTTGACCCTGACACGGGTGCGATCGTGCCGCGCGCCGTGCGCCCGTCCGGCGCCTACTCGTCAGTCTCCGAGTTTGCCAGTTCCACGGTGGTGCGGCAGGCGATGGAAAGTCAGGATGCCTTCATCGTGCACGACGTGCGGTCGGATTCGCGCTTTCAGGAGGCGGCCAGCGTGTTGCTCGCCGGTGTCCGCTCGGTGATTTGCGTGCCGTTGCTCGGTCGGCACGGGCCCATCGGCGCGCTGTATGCCGATAAAGTCGGCCTCGAGCAGTTCGCGCCGGACCTGGCCGAGTACGCATCGGCGTTTGCGGGGCACGCAGCCGCGGCGCTCGAAACAGCGCAGCTCTACGACGATCGGGAGCGCCACTTCCGCGCCACGCTCCAGGCATTTGCCAAGGCGATCGACGCGCGGGATAGCTACACGGCTGGACATTCAGAACGCGTCACGGCCTACACGCTCGTGCTTGCGCGGCAGAGCGGTCAGTACGCGACGGAGTTCGAGACGATCCGCCGCGCGGGCCTCTTACACGACATCGGCAAGGTCGGCGTCCCTGATGCCGTGCTGCTGAAGCCCGGCAGGCTGGATGTCGAGGAGCGCAAGGTGATCGAGGCGCACGTCACGATCGGATACGACATGCTCGTCTCGCTGCCCTTCCTCGGCGCGTCTCTGCCGGCGGTGCGGGGGCATCACGAGCGATGGGACGGTAAGGGCTATCCGGACTGCTTGGCGGGCACCGATATTCATCCGCACGCGCGGTTGATGGCGGTGGCCGACAGTTACGATGCGATGACGTCGGCACGTCCCTACCGGGACGCGATGCCAGCCGAAGAGGCGGCGAGGCGCGTGCGGGCCGACAGCGGCGCGCAATTCGACCCGTCCGTGGTCGCCTTGTTTGATGCCGTCGAGGAGGAGTTCGCGGCCCTGCACCAGAGTCCGGATGCACCGGCGGTGCGAGCGGAACTCCTGCGTCCCGTCGACTGACGATCAGGGGGCCTCGGGAGCCAGCGGCATGGCGCTGTCGATCAGCCACGCGTCCCCGCCTTTGCGCAGCGCGAAGAGTTCGTGGTGTTCGGACGTCGTTTGACGTGCGCCTGAACTCGGCGTGCAGGTGTGAGCGCTGCGAAGATCGACCTGAGCCACCTCGGCCTCGGTGGGATTCAGTTCGATCTGCATATCGGTGAACACCACTTCGTAGACGAGACAGTCGTCGAAGGCACGCTGCATGGTCAGCTCGATCTCTGGTGGTAGCGCCGGAAAGGCCTCCATCACGCCCGGCAGGTCGCGGTTGCGATAGGCGGAACGGAAGCGTTCCATGGCCGCCTGGATTCCAGGCCTTTCCTGCGTCAGCAGATCCGGCGGCTCTGCGGTCAGCCACGGAATCGCAGCCAGGGCTCCGACCATCACTGCGCCCGCCACCGAGCCGAGCACCCACTTCTGTGCATGCGTGGGCCGTGGCGTCCGTGGTTGTGACGCGTCTGGCGTGCGCGCCCGTGGGCCGCCTGGGGGGGGCACTCGCGGCGTCGGCGGGGCTGCTGGTTGCGCGGTCATCGCGATCGGACCTGCATCACCGGCAACTTCAGACATGAGCTTCAATGCTGGCGCGGGCGTTGCCGGGGCGTCGGCTTTCAGCGGCGGCGTCCCGGTCGATTCCGGTTCGCTCGTTGCACCTGCACCTGTCACCGCGCCGTGTTTCGCCGCGGCCCCGCTGGGTATGACGATCGTCTCGTCGAAACGCGCCGCCCCGGTCGCGAGGGGGATCGCCGCCCCGGGTGGCACCACCGGTTCGGTGGGCGGCTGCCGCATCAGGATGGTGTGGTCGTCGTCCGGAGGCGCGGTCTCCGGCCCGCCGACGAGCGCGGCTCGCATCTCCATCAGATCCTGGAAGCGCTTCTCCGGCTCCTTTTCGAGCGCGCGCATGACGACTCGTTGCAGCGCGACCGGGAGGCCCGGACAGACCTCGTCGAGCGGCGGTGGGTCCTCGTGCGGGAGACGGTGCAGGAGCCCGTCATTGAGGCCGCCCTTGAACGCCTGCTTGTAGCTCAGCAGTTCGTAGGCCACCGAACCGAGAGAAAAAATGTCGCTCCGATGATCGATGGGGCGCCCGAGCATTTGCTCCGGAGACATGTAGTTCAACGACCCCATGAGCGATCCGTCCTGCGTCATGGCGGACCCTTCGACACGGGCAATCCCGAAGTCGAGGATTCGCACGACGTCTTCCCGGTCGACCATGATGTTGGCGGGCTTGATGTCTCGATGCACGATGCCGGCGCGGTGGGCAAACGCAAGGCCCGAGCAGATCTGTTCGAGGTAGGAGATCTTGTCCGACAGCGCCACCGTTCGGCGCGAATGAATGATCTGGGCGAGCGAGTCGCCATCGACGAACTCGATGGCCATGTACGGCTGGTGTTCGTGCTCGCCGCTGGCGTAGACCGTGATGATGTTCGGGTGACGCAGCGCTGCAGCCGCCCGCGCCTCCCGGAGGAATCGCTCGAGGACTTCCCGATCGCGGATTTCTTCGCGAATGACCTTGATGGCGACCTGCCGACCGAGGTCCGGGTCGCGGCCGAGGTAGACAGTCGCCATCCCGCCGGCGCCGAGCTGGCGGATGACTTCGAAATGTCCGATGTGTGACGGAAGATTGGCCATGCGTACCACCTCGCGCGGAGCGGATTAGTTATTCCGCATCGCTTGGTACCATTTCCACGATGACAGCTGTCGCGTTGTCCGGACCGCCCCGTGCGTTGGTCGTATCGAGGATCGCTCGGCAAATCTCGTCGAGCGATTGCCCAGGCGCCGAGACGAGCGTGGCGAGTTCGGCGTCGGTCAGGACACCGTGGACACCGTCGGAGCACAGGACCAGGCGGTCGCCCGCGCTCGGCTCCATCTCGTGAACGTCGACCGCCATGTCAGGTTGGCCCGACACGGCCCGGGTCACGACGTGCCGGAGTGGATGCGTGCGGGCGGCCTCCGCGTCGATGATTCCCTGCTCGAGCTGCTCCGCGACCACCGAATGGTCGCGCGTCATCTGCGAGAGACGGCCTCCGCGCAGCAGATAGGCGCGGCAATCGCCCACATTGCAGACCGCAAGCACGCCGTCACCGAAGAGCGCCGCGGCCAGCGTTGCGCCGCCGCCTTCGAGCGCCGCGTTCTCCTTTACACGCGACGCGAGCGTCTTGTTCGCGCTGTGGACCGCGACCTGAAGACGATTCGCGAGGTCTGACAGGCGGGGATCCAGGGTCGCCGGCCACGTCTTGTCAGAGTCGACGGTGGTCTCGCGGATGAAGCTGGTGGCAGCCTCCGCGATGGTGGCCGAGGCCATCTCACCTCCGGCGTGCCCGCCCATACCATCGATCACCGCGAAGAACCGAAGATCGGCATCGGCAACGTAGCGGTCTTCGTTATTCGTGCGCACGCGACCCGGATCCGTCCCGGCGCCGAACTTCAAATGCATGGTGTAGAGCATACAAGCGCGATGGGTCGAGAGGAAACAGCGCCCATCAACGCTCCCCCCACTTCAGCTTCTCCCGCAGCAACTCGAAGTAGCCGCGAGCCGGGGCCTTGACCAGGCGCAGGACCTGATCGGACTTTCGCACCTGCACGGTGTCGCCGTCGTGGAGCGGGTATCCCGACTGTCCGTCGTAGGTCACATACACCTCCTCGGGGCCGCTGCCCGTGTGCGTGCGGACCTCGACCACGGCGCTGCCCGGAATGACCACCGGGCGGTTCGTGAGCGTATGCGGCGCGATCGGCGTGAGGACCAGGGCATCCACCATGGGATGCACGATCGGGCCTCCCGCCGCGAGGTTGTAGGCCGTCGAGCCGGTGGCAGTGGCGATGATGAGACCGTCCGCCTTGACGCGGGTGACGAACCCGCCGTTGACCGACACCGACAGGTCGATCACGCGGGAGAGCGCCGTCTTGGTGAACACCACGTCATTCAGCACGACGCGCGAGTCCACCTGCTGGCCTTGTCGAGAGGCGTCCGCCGCGAGCATCGCGCGCGTGTCGATCGAGGCGGTACCGGCGAGCACGCCTTCCAGAGAGGACCGCAGTTCGTCGATGCGGATCTCGGTCAGAAATCCAAGGCTGCCGAAGTTCACGCCGAGAATCGGCACGTGGCGGCCGGAGTGGGCGATCCGCGCGGCCATGGAGAGCAGGGTTCCGTCGCCACCGAGCACGATGACGAGGTCGACCTCGTGGGGCAGCGCGTCACGCGACATCGCCCTGGCGTTCCGCGCGACGTCACCCGCCAGGGCCGCCGTGTCGCGTTCGTAGACGGAGTCGACGCCTCGCTCGCGCAGCATGGTGCCGAGGCGCGTCAGATGTTCCGACGCGGCCACGAGACCCTGCTTTGCGACGATGCCCACGCGTTGAATAGTCATGATCGCAGGTGGAGGAGAAACTCGACGTTGCCCTTCTGGCCGGTGATCGGCGAAGGCGTTGATGCCGACGGGGTCAATCCTACCGCAGCAGCCGCGACACGGATCTCTTCGACGACGCGGGCATGGATGGCCGCATCGTGAATGACGCCTTTGCCCACTTCAGCGCGGCCGGCCTCGAACTGGGGCTTGACCAGGAGCACGACGTCCGCGCCCGGGCGTAGCAGCGGGGGCAGCACCGGAAGAATCTGGCGGAGCGAGATGAACGACACGTCGATGCAGACGAGATCCACCGGCCCGGGCAGGTCGGCCAGCGTGAGACGCCGTGCGTTGAAGTGTTCGATGATCAGGACGCGCGGGTCGCGACGCAGCTTCCAGGCCAGCTGGCCATGGCCGACGTCGAGCGCCACGACGTGCGTCGCGCCGCGCTGCAGCAGTACGTCGGTGAACCCGCCGGTCGACGCACCGATGTCCAGCGCCGATCGCCGGTCGACCGCGATGGCGAACGTGTCGAGCGCGTGCGCCAGTTTGAGTCCGCCCCGTCCTACATAGGGATGGTCCGGGCCAAGCAGCGTGACGTCGACGTCTGAGGCGACCGGGGTACCCGCCTTGGCCACCACCTGCCCGGCGACGCTGACCTGTCCCGCCATGATCAGCGCCCGTGCGCGTTCACGCGAGGGGGCGAGTCCCTTTTCCGTGACCAGCTGATCGAGGCGTATCTTGCCGGTCACTGTGACCTGCGCACGACCCATCGACCGATGTCCAGGAGCCTCGAGTCCGCCATGGTTGCCGCGCGGAGCGCGTGCTCGGCGCGCTCCAGGCATTCGTTCGCCATCCGACGAGCGGGCTCGAGGCCGTAGAGCGCTGGATACGTCGGTTTGCCGGCGGCCGCGTCCTTGCCGGCCGTCTTGCCGAGATGTGCCGAGACGCCCTCCACGTCGAGAATGTCGTCGACGATCTGAAACGCAAGACCGAGTTCGGCCGCCGCCGCATCGACATGGGCGATCGTGTCGTCGTCGGCGCCGCCCATGATCGCGCCCGCGACGGCCGACGCGCGGATCAGCGCGCCGGTCTTCCGGGCATGCATGGCGCGCAGCGCGTCGGCGTCAAGGGCCGGCCTGCGGGGTTGGCTCGGGTCGTGAGCGCTGGCGTCGAGGTCGAGAGCCTGCCCCCCGACCATGCCGACCGGACCTGCGGCCGTCGCCACGAGGCGGATGACGCGAAGCGTACGCGCCATCCGCGCGGCGTCCGTCGTTTCCGGTGCGCGCGCGAGCAGCGCAAAGGCTTGGGTCAGCAGGCCGTCGCCGGCGAGAATGGCCATGCCTTCGCCTGCGACGACGTGCAGCGTCGGCTGACCTCGCCGCATGGTGTCGTCGTCCATGGCTGGCAGGTCATCGTGCACCAGCGAGTAGGTGTGGATCAGCTCGAGGGCGCACGCTGCCGGCATCGCGTCTGCCCAGCGCCCTCCCACGGCATCGGCGCTGGCCAAGCAGAGGATCGGGCGGAGCCGCTTTCCGCCCGCCGCGACGCTGTAGCGCATGGCATCGGCAACCACCGCCGGGCATTCCGGCGGAACTGGGAGGACGCTCGCCAGCGCGGCCTCGATCTCAGCGCGGCGCGCGTCGAGGTATTCCGAGAACCACGGATCCAGAGCTGTTACCCCTTGGATGATGACGGACGCCCGCCGTCGTCCGTCAGCGCCGCCGGCGCAGGCGTGAGTTCACCGCGTTCGTTGAGGACCTCGATGCGGCGTTCCGCTTCCTCGAGACTGGAGTGACAGAAGCGGGAGAGTTGCACGCCGCGCTCGTAGAGTTGCAGTGACGTCTCCAGCGGCAGGTCGCCGTCTTCGAGTTTCTTGACGATCGATTCGAGCTCGGCGATCGCCGTCTCGAAGTCCTTAATCGTGGGATCGGTTGATGACATCGCAGTCCAATTCCCCTTGTGCCAGTGTGACGCGCAGACGATCGCCCGTGGCAACCGCTGCCGAGTCGCGGATGACGACCGTGCGGTCCGCGTTCCAGCAGACAGCATAGCCTCGGCCGAGCACCGCCAGCGGACTCAGCGCGTGCAGTCGGCTGACGGCATTGCGCACACGGCTATCGGCCAGATGCCGCGCGCGCTGGCTGGCACCGACCAGTTTGCCATCGACCGCCGCGAGGCGCGTGCGGATGCCGCCGAGGCGCCGCCGGAGATCGAACGTCTCCAGCCCCAGTCGAAGCGCCTGGTAGGCACGCTCGCATGTCGCAACGCGCACGCGCAGACCCCGCTGCAGCTGGTGCGTGAGTTCGGCGGCGTGGCGGCCACGCATGGCGACGCGTCCTGGTAATCCGGCGTACCCCGGGCGTGCCAGGAGGCTGCGAAGGCGCGACTGGTGGCGATGGAGCCGTGCATCGAGGCTGGTGTGCACGCGATGCGCCAGTCGATCGATACGCGCGCCGACTTCGTCCTTTCGGGCGACGACCAACTCTGCCGCGGCAGAGGGTGTGGGCGCGCGAAGATCGGCGACGAAATCGGCGATGGTGACATCGGTTTCGTGTCCGACCGCCGAGATCGTCGGGACGGGACAGCTCCCGATGGCGCGCGCGACAACCTCTTCGTTGAACGCCCAGAGATCCTCGATCGACCCGCCGCCGCGTCCGACGATCACCACGTCGACGCCCGGTACCTCGCCCAGCGCCGCGATGGCTCGCGCGATGTCCTGTGCGGCGCCGTCGCCCTGGACGCGCGTGGGGCGCAGTACGATGTGCGCGTTCGGGTATCGGCGTCGGAGGACCTGGATGATGTCGCGGACGGCCGCGCCATCGAGCGACGTGGCGACGCCGATCTTGCGCGGAAGCGCCGGGAGGGGACGCTTGCGATCCGCGTCGAACAGCCCCTCTGCCGCCAGACGTTGTTTGAGCTGGTCGAAGGCCAGTTGCAGCGCGCCGAGCCCCTCCGGTTCGAGGGGCTCGCAGACGATCTGGTATTCACCTTTCGGGTCGTACACGCTGATGCGCCCACGCGCGACCACGCGCAGGCCATCGCGTGGTTCAAAGCGCAATGCGCGCACCGCGGAACGGAACATCACCCCTTTGAGCTGCGCGGTGCCGTCCTTGAGCGTGAAATACATGTGACCGGTATTCCAGACGCGGCTGTTTGACAGCTCGCCTTCCACCCAGATTTCGCCGTACCGGCTCTCCAGGAGTCCGCGGATCTGGCCGGTGAGTTCCGACACCGTCAGGATGCGCCGCGGCGGGGGTATGGCAGACGGTGGATCCTCGTCTGCGGGCGTCGTGGTCGGCTCTGTCCTGGCGGGGGTCTCTGCCGTCGGCGGATCCGGCTCGTCGAACGGCAGGTCAAACAG
>JAQBVV010000027.1 GCA_027622905.1 Acidobacteriota bacterium | reverse complement strand
CCAGGGCATCGACACGATCACATCGGCGTCCTGCAAGAGGCGTTCGGGAGACGCATCGGTGACGAGCTCCGCCTCGGTGCCAGCCCGGCGCGCACGAGCCATCGCGCGGCGGACAATGTCGAGACGATCGGCCGGGATGGCTCCAAACGTCACGGACGTTCCCCGAGCGTCTTCCAGACCCTGTCGCCCGTCGTGAACACCTGTGGCTGCAATGCGGACACGGGCCTCCGGATACGCCTGCTGGAGCGCTGCGGCGGCGGAAGGATACGACACGACGACGACGCGTGACGCCAGCAGCGGCACGCGGAGCATCGGCCAGTCGCCGGGGTAGGCGGGTGGTACCGCCGGTGGCCGGCGTGGCCAGGGCCCATGGTTGAAGGCGAATTCGGCGACGTAGTCCCGTGTGCGCTGCGCGTGGAGGAGTGCCGCCGCCCGACTGTCGTGCAGGGTCAGGGTGCGAAGCTGCAGGACGCCGCCGTAGCGCAACACGTACGGCCAGATGAACGCGTGGGCGGGCGTGTCGTCCAGCTCATACACCGAGAGAGCGTACGGCGCGCGCGCGTGCTTCCAGACGAAATCGTGCGCGTTGGCGGAGGTGAACAGCTCGATGTCGTGCGTGGACCGCAGCTGGGCGATGAGCGCCCCTGTGTCGTCAAGCAGGCCTGAGGGCTGTGGCGTGTCGGCCCGAAACCAGGCGAGTTTCATGCGGCGTATCGGATAGCGTGGTGAATTGACGTTTCCACGGGGGTTCTATAGCATGAACTGGTTTGAGAAACTCTTCACAAGCGCAACTGTGACGCGTGTGCTGTTTGTCCTTTGACCTGCGAGAGACTGCTTAAATGAACGGCTGGCTCGGCCTAGTCATTATGATCGTACTGGCCGTCGGGTATGCCGGCGTCATGATCGGCCTGTCTCTCCTCCTTGGCCCGAAGAATCCGACTCCCGAGAAACTCGCGCCCTACGAATGCGGCATGCCCGCGGTGGGGGACGCGCGTGAGCGCCACTCGGTCAAGTTCTACCTCGTCGCGATGATCTTTCTGCTGTTCGACATCGAGATCGCCTTTCTCTATCCGTGGGCGGTCGCGCTGCGCGACCTGGGCTGGGCCGGCTTCGTGCAGTTGGTCACCTTTTTCCTGATCCTCTCGGTCGGCTACGTCTATGTCTGGCGAAAGGGCGTGCTTGATTGGGGCCCGGCGGCCCGTGTGCGGCACCCCGCCGAACGCAAAGCGGCGTAACACGTGATCCACCCAGACGAGCACGATCATGGGCTCGACCCTGACCTTCCCATCCTCACCACCACGGTCGAGCGGATCGTCCAGTGGGCGCGAAAGTCGGCGATCTGGCCCGCGCAGTTCGGGTTGGCGTGCTGCGCCATTGAAATGATGGCGATGGCGGCGAGCCGCTACGATATCGCGCGCTTCGGCGCCGAAGTGTTTCGGGGCTCTCCGCGCCAGTCGGACCTGATGATCGTGGCGGGCCGGCTCTCCCGGAAGATGGCGCCGGCGATGCGCCGCGTCTACGACCAGATGCCCGAGCCGAAGTGGGTGATCTCCATGGGCGCCTGCGCGTCGGTTGGCGGCGTCTTCGATAACTATGCCATCGTCCAGGGTGTGGATCAGGTGGTTCCGGTGGACGTCTACGTCCCCGGCTGCCCGCCTCGTCCCGAGTCGCTCATTTACGGCATCGTGCAGCTTCAGCAGAAGATTTTGCGGTCGCGCGCGTAGCGGAATTCCTACGAATGGATGCTCCGGCAGTCATTGATGCGCTCGGTCCGCTCGTATCCGGCGCGGCCTACGAGGCCGGTGCGAGTGTCGACTTCGCGACGATCTACGTCCCTGCGGATCGGCTCGTGGAAACGTGCACGGCGCTCCGCGACACCCCTTCCCTCAGGTTCAACGTGCTCCTCGAGGTGACCGCCGCCGACTACCTGCCCAGGGATCCCCGATTCGAGGTGGTGTATCACCTCCTGTCGGTGTCACGCCGCCAACGGCTGCGCCTGAAGGTACGTGTCGCCGAGACGGGTTTCGTGCCGACCGTGCAGGGTGTCTGGCTGTCTGCGGGGTGGCTCGAGCGGGAAGTGTGGGACATGTTCGGCATCGTGTTCGACGGCCATCCCGACTTGCGCCGCCTGCTGATGCCCGAGGACTGGGAAGGTCACCCGCAGCGCAAGGACTATCCGGTGCAGATCGAGAAGGCAACGCAGACCTACGAGCCGCTGGAAATCAGCGAGGCGGAGTTCAAGGCGAACATGGAGCGCGATCGAGTGAAGCGCACGCAGTGACCGGGACCCGCGTAGAGACGCCCGCGGCGACACGAGAAGACTAAGAGACGAATGGCCGAGCTTCGTACGGAAACGATGACGGTGAACATGGGGCCGCAGCACCCCAGCACGCATGGCGTGCTCCGCCTTGTGCTGGAGCTCGACGGCGAGCTCATCCAGTCAGCGACCCCCACCATCGGCTACCTGCACACGGGCATCGAAAAGACCGCCGAGCAGAAGAAGTGGCAGCAGGTGATCCCGCTCGTGGAGCGCATGGATTATCTGGGTGCGCAGTCCAACAGTCTCGCCTATGCCTTGTGCGTGGAGAAGCTGCTCGGGCTCGAGATGCCGCAGCGGGTCAAGGACATTCGTGTGCTCATCGCGGAGCTGCAGCGGCTGTCCAGTCACCTGATCTGGCTTGGCACGCATTCGATGGAGATCGGTGCGGTGTCGATGCTGTTTTATGCGATCCGCGAGCGGGAACTGCTGCTAAACATCAACGAGCTCCTCGCGGGTTTCCGGTTCTTTCCGAGCTACATCCGCATCGGCGGGCTTCGCGAGGCCCTGCCGCGTGGCTTCCACGACACGGTGAACGCGTTCCTGGACCGGTTTCCCACGAAGCTCGACGAGTACGAGGGGCTCCTGACGAAGAACGATATCTTCCTGCGGCGGACCGAAGGTGTCGGCGTCGTGTCGGAGGAGCAGGCGCTGGCCTGGGGCCTGGTGGGACCGATTGCCCGCGCGGCCGGCTCCGACTACGACGTCCGCAAGTATTTTCCGTACAGCAGCTACGAGACATACGACTTCAACGTGCCGACCGCGACCGAAGGCGACGTCTTCGCGCGATACCGCGTGCGGATGCAGGAGATGCGCGAGAGCCTCAAGATTTGCCGGCAGGCCATCGATCGCATCGCGCCGTTCGGCGAATGGGCGTGCGACGACACGCGGGTCGTGCCGCCGCCGAAGGACAAGGTCTACACGGAGATGGAGGCGCTGATCCAGCACTTCCTGATCTACTCGCAGGGCTTCACGGTACCGGCCGGCGATGCGTACGTGCCGATCGAAGGACCGCGAGGCGAGCACGGGACCTACGTGGTGTCGGATGGCACGAATCGGCCGTGGCGCGTCAAGATGCGGGCGCCGTCCTTCATGGCTATTCAGGCGCTGCCCTCGTTGGTGAAGGGTGGGCTGATCGCGGACGTGGTGGCCGTGATCGGTTCCAACGATGTCGTGATGGGGGACTGCGACCGGTGAGTTTTCACCCATCCATGGATTACGCGCCGGCGAAGTTCCACAAGTCGGCACGCGAGCTGGCAGAGCCGGGCGGTGCCTTCGCCTACACGCCTGAGCATCAGGCGAAGTTCGACGCCAACGTCAAGTGCTATCCGCCGGACCAGCGCAGGTCGGCCATTCTGTTTGCGCTGTACCTCGCGCAGCGTCAGCAGGGCTATGTCACCGCCGCGGCGATGCGGCATGTGGCGGAGCAGATCGGTTGCACTCCTGCGGAAGTTGAAGATGTCGTGTCGTACTACACGATGTTTTTCACGAAGCCGGTCGGGACATACGTCCTGAACGTCTGCCGCACGTTGTCCTGCGCGCTGCGCGGCGCGGAACGTGTGACAGCAGCGCTGAGCGCGGAGCTTGGCATCACGCCTGGAGAGACGGATCCCACCGGCACGTTCACGCTGATCGAGGTTGAATGTCTCGGTGCGTGCGACCGCGCACCGGTCGTCATGGTGAACGACGACTGGCATGAGTGCCTTGCGCCGGAGGACGTGCGACGACTCGTGGAGGACCTCCGCACGCGCGGACCGGCCGCATTGACCGGCTGCCACCTGCACAAGGAGAAGGCTGCGGAGGCGACGTCATGACGCCGTACGCGCCGATCCTGACGTCCCATGTCGGCGAACCGAACTCGTATTCGCTCGATTTCTACGTCACGCACCAGCAGGGCTACGAGGGACTGCGCAAGGCGCTGACGCAGGAGCCTGGCGACATCATCGACCAGGTCAAGACGTCGGGGCTCCGCGGCCGTGGTGGTGCGGGATTCCCGACGGGCCTGAAGTGGCAGTTCGTGCTGAAGGACACGCCCAATCCAAAGTACATCTGCTGCAACGCAGACGAGAGCGAGCCCGGCACGTTCAAAGATCACGTTTTGATGGAGCGCAATCCGCATCTGCTCATCGAGGGGTGCGCGATTGCGGCGTTCGCCATCGGAGCCAGGGTCGCGTACATCTACATTCGGGGCGAGTTCTACCACGTCCAGCAGATCCTGGAGGCCGAGATCGAGAAGGCCTACGCGGCGGGCTTTCTTGGGAAGAACATCCTCGGGAGTGGCTTCGATTGCGACGTCTACGTGCACCGGGGTGCCGGTGCCTATGAAGCGGGCGAGGAGACGGCGCTCATCGAATCGCTGGAGGGCAAGCGCGCGCAGCCTCGAATCAAGCCGCCGTTTCCAGCGGTGGCGGGGCTGTACCAGTGCCCGACGGCAGTCAATAACGTGGAAACGCTCTGCAACGTGCCGCTCATCGTGCTCAATGGTCCCGAATGGTTTTCCGGTATGGGGCCGGAGAAGAACGGTGGGCCGAAGCTCTACTGCGTCAGCGGGCACGTCAAGAAGCCCGGCGTCTACGAGGCGTCGATGCATACGACCCTGCGGGAGTTGATCTACGACCACGCGGGCGGCATGCTCGACGACCGTCCGTTCAAGGCCATCATTCCCGGCGGTTCGTCTGTGCCGCTCCTGCTGCCAGAGCATCTCGACACGCCGGCCAGCTTCGACGACATTCAGAAGGCTGGCTCGATGCTGGGGTCGGCCGGATTGATCGTGCTGAACGACTCGGTGTGCATGGTCTGGCTGGCGATGAATCTGCTCCATTTCTATCGCCACGAATCGTGCGGCAAGTGCACGCCATGCCGTGAGGGATGCGACTGGCTCTACAAGTTGCTGGCACGGATCGAGGGCGGGGAGGGGCAACCCAAGGACCTTGACTTGCTGTTCGGGGTGTCGAGCAATATCGTCGGCAAGACGTTGTGCGCCTTCGGTGACGCGGCGGCCACGCCGGTGCTGTCGACAATGACGCTGTTTCGCGCTGAATACGAGGCGCACGTACGGGAAGGCCGCTGCACGCTGACCGCCGACTGGCGAGCGGCACATCCGGTGATGGCGGCGCACTAACGTATGGATCTCCTACTGATCGCGCAACTCGGCGTCATCGGGCTGACGTTCTTCATGCTGATCAACGCGTCGGCGATCCTGGTGCTCGCCGAGCGCAAGATCATGGGATTCATGCAGCAGCGGTACGGTCCCTACCTGGTCGGGCCGCACGGGATGCTGCAGCCGTTCGCCGACATCATCAAACTGTTGATGAAGGAAGAGCTTCGGCCCAAGGGGGCCGACAAGTGGCTCTTCACCCTGGCGCCGATGCTCTCGATCACCGCGGCATTCGCTGCCTTTGCCACCGTGCCGTGGGGCGCGGAGACGACATTGTTCGGCCTGCTGGACGAGCCGGTCAAGCTCGGCGTCTCGGACGTCAACGTCGGCATCCTCGTGGTGTTCGCCATCACCTCGATGGGCGTCTACGGCATCGTGCTGGCAGGCTGGGCCTCCAACAGCAAGTACTCGCTGTTTGGCGGACTGCGCGCGTCGGCGCAGATGATCAGCTACGAGCTGTCCTACGCCACATCGCTGGCGGCGGTGATTCTGCTGGCCGGCTCGCTCTCGCTGCGAGAGGTGGTAGATGGTCAGAGCGGCGTGTGGCTGGGGTTCATTCCGAGCTGGTACATCTTCCTGCAGCCTGTCGGGTTCATCATCTACATGATTGCCGGCGTCGCCGAAACGAATCGCGCGCCGTTTGATTTTCCGGAGGCGGAGCAGGAGCTCGTGGCCGGCTACAACACCGAGTACAGCTCGGTGCGGTTCGCGCTGTTTCCACAGGCCGAATACATCAACATGACGACGATGGCGGCCGTGGCGACCGACCTGTATCTCGGCGGATGGCACGGTCCCTTTCTGCCGCCGGAGTATGGCTGGATCTGGTTTCTCCTGAAGGTTGGCGCCATCCTGTTCACCTACATCTGGGTGCGCTGGACGGTGCCTCGCTACCGGTACGACCAGCTGATGCGCTTCGGCTGGAAGTGGCTCTTCCCTGCGTCGGTCATCAACCTGATCGTGACCGCAGCACTGGTCTTGTATTTCAATGCCTGAGACGCTGATTTTCTACGCGCTCTCCGGGTTTGCGATCGGTGCATCGGCCATGGTGATCGGCCAGCGGAACCCGATGTACAGCGTCATGATGCTGATTGCGTCGTTCGGGGCGCTGGCGGGGCTCTACGTGCAGCTGGACGCCCCGTTTGTCGCCGTCGCGCAGATCATCATCTACGCCGGCGCCATCATGGTGCTCTTTCTCTTCGTCGTCATGCTGCTCAATGCGCCCAAGGAGGACGGGTCCGAGTGGGATCGGTCGCACCCGCTTCGCCAGCCGGCTGTCGTGAGACTTGGCGGACTCCTGGCGTCGCTCCTGGTGGTGCAGCTCGGCTGGGCGCTCCTGAGCGCGCGTGGACTTGGTGGGGGCGTCGCCGCGTTTGGAGACGCCGAGACTGTCAGCTCGGTGCGCGTGCTTGGTCGCGTGCTCTTCTCCGAGTATGTGTTTGCGTTCGAGGCGACCTCCATCCTGATCCTCGTGGCGATGGTCGGGGCGGTGGTGCTTGCGCGGCGGGAAGGCGAGGGGTCGTGATTCCGCTGAGCCACTACCTGATCGTGTCCGCCATACTGTTTGGGATCGGCACGACGGGCGTGTTGGTGCGGCGCAATCTCATCACGATTCTGCTGTCGATCGAGATCATGCTGAACGCGGTGAATCTGACTTTCATTGCGTTCGGCCGCCAGCTCGGCAGCGTCGACGGGCAGATTATCGTGTTTTTCGTGATGACTGTCGCGGCGGCCGAGGCGGCCGTCGGTCTGGCGATCGTGATCGGTCTCTTCCGGCACCGCGAGTCGCTCAACCCGGATGCGTTTGCATCTTTGAAGTGGTGAAGACGTTCCAGTGCTCGCGTTAATCCCACTCTTCCCGCTGCTCGGCTTCCTGGTGAACGCCCTGTTCGGGCGCAGACTGTCAAAGACCGTCTCGGGCGGCGTGGCGTCGGCCGTCATGGTGGCGTCGTTCGCGGTGTCGGCGTTCACGGTGTGGGGGCTCGCCGGCCTTCCCGTGGAGGAACGCGCGATCGATCAGACGGTGTACACCTGGATCGCGTCCGGCGATTTCGTGCTCGACCTTGCCTTGCGCCTGGACCCGTTGTCCGCGGTGATGATTCTGGTGATCACCGGTATCGGGTCGCTCATTCACATCTACTCGACCGCCTACATGCACGACGAAGTGGACAGCGAGTTCGCCCGCTACTTCTCGTATCTGAATCTCTTCGCGGCGTTCATGCTGGTGCTGGTGCTCGGCGCGAACTTCCTGGTGATGTTTGTCGGGTGGGAAGGGGTTGGGCTGTGCTCCTATCTGCTTATCGGGTTCTGGTTCAAGAAGCCGTCGGCCATCGATGCGGGCAAGAAGGCGTTCGTCGTCAACAGGATTGGCGACTACGCGTTCATCCTGGGCATGTTGCTGCTGTTTGCGCGCTTCGGCACGCTCGATTTTCAGCAGCTGGCCGCGGTAGTGGCCGGGATTCCGCCGGAGGTAGGCGTGTTCGGCGTGCTGTCGATCGCGTCGCTGCTGCTGTTTGTGGGAGCAACGGGCAAGTCCGCGCAGATTCCACTGTACGTATGGTTGCCGGACGCCATGGAAGGTCCGACGCCCGTGTCGGCGCTCATTCACGCGGCGACGATGGTGACCGCAGGCGTGTACATGATTGGCCGGAACGCGGTGCTGTTCAGTCATGCTCCCGAGACATTGATGATCGTGGCGGTCGTCGGCGCGCTCACCGCGCTGATGGCAGCAACGATCGGTCTCGTGCAGAACGACATGAAGCGGGTGCTCGCGTACTCGACGGTGTCGCAGCTCGGACTCATGTTTCTGGCGATGGGTGTGGGTGCGTTCGGTGCCGGCATCTTCCATCTCTATACCCACGCATTCTTCAAGGCGCTGCTGTTTCTTGGTTCGGGCGCGGTGATTCACGCGCTCCACGGTGAGCAGGACATCCGCAACATGGGCGGTCTGAAGAAGGACCTGCCGATCACCTACTGGACGTTTCTGATTGGAGCGCTGGCGATCGCCGGCGTGCCTCTGCTGTCGGGGTTCTTCAGCAAAGACGAGCTGCTCTTCGAGGCGTTTCGGGAGGGGCATACGGTGCTGTGGCTGATGGGTGCGGTCGCGTCGTTGATGACGGCTGCGTACATGTTCCGACTCGTCTTCCTGACGTTCCACGGTGAGCGGCGGCACGATGCACCCGCGCCCGTGCATCAGCTCGAGGATGAGTCAGCGGCGCAGGCGCATGACGACTCCCACGGCGCCGGCGCACGTCCGCATGACGCGCCGCCAGCCATGGCGTTTGTGCTGATCGTGCTGGCGCTCGGTTCGGTGCTGGCTGGCTACGTCGGTGTGCCGCACGCGCTGGGTGGCCACAATCAACTTGCCGCGTGGCTGGCGCCATCCTTTGCGGCGCCTGGCGGGGTTGCCGAGGGTCTGCATGTGCTGTCAGAGGGCGAGGCGGCGCTCGAGTTCACGTTGATGGGCGTGTCGACGGCCATCGCGCTGGGCGGTATCGCCATCGCGGTGTTGATCTGGCTCAGACGACCGCAGATCGCGGCGTCGATGGCCGAGCGCTATCCAGTTGTGCACCGGTGGTTGCTGAACAAGTACTACGTCGACGAGGCGTATGACGCCACCGTGGTCCAGCCGATTCGCGTGGGCTCGGAGCGGGCGCTGTGGCGCGGATTCGACGTGCGGGTGATTGACGGCGCGGTGAACGGTGTCGGAGCGATCGTGGCGGGCAGCGCGAACATCCTTCGCCTTCTGCAGACCGGGATGGTGCGCACCTACGCGGGTTCAATGCTGATCGGCGTGGTCTTCATCCTGGGGTACTACCTGTGGAGGTAACGCGTTTTCGGCCTTCCGACGGTCCTGCGGCCCTTCGTCGCGCTCGAAAACGCGCTAGGCGTGGGAGTGTGGAGTTGACGTGTTGCTGACCTTGTCCTGGCTCGTGCCGCTCGTCGGAGCGCTGCTCCTGTTGCTCGTCGGCAACGCGGACGGGCGTCGGGACGGCATGATCCGCTGGCTGGCGCTTGGCGTGTCCCTCATTGCGTTTGCCGTGACGCTCGGCGTGTGGGCGGCTTTCGATCCGGCGTCCGCTGAGTTTCAGTTCGTCGAGCGGCACTCGTGGATTCCTCAGTTCGGCATCGACTATTTCGTGGGCATCGATGGCATCAGCCTTCTGCTCGTGGTCCTCACCGGGTTCCTGACGCCGATCGCACTGCTGTCCTCCTGGGGCTCGATCGAGCGGAAGGTGAAAGAGTTCTCCATCTTCATCCTTGCCCTCGAGGCGGCGATGGTTGGCGTCTTCATCTCACTCGACTTGTTTCTGTTTTACGTGTTCTGGGACGCGATGCTCATTCCGATGTACTTCCTCATCGGGATCTGGGGCTACGACCGCCGCGTCTATGCGGCCATCAAGTTCATGCTCTACACGATGGCCGGAAGCGTCCTCATGCTGGTCGCGATTCTTGGCATGGCCTACCTCCATAGCGCAGCCACGGGGAGCTACACGTTCGATCTGCTGAAGCTGTATAGCCTCGACATCGCGCCGCAGACGCAGATGTGGTTCTTCCTGGCCTTCACGCTCGCGTTTGCGATCAAGGTGCCGCTGTTCCCGTTTCACACGTGGCTGCCCGACGCACACGTGCAGGCGCCGACGGCGGGCTCCGTGATCCTGGCCGGCGTGCTGCTGAAGATGGGGACCTACGGCCTCTTGCGCTTCTCGTTCCCGCTGTTCCCGGAGGCGGCGGCGTATTTCGCGCCGTGGCTGGCGCTGCTGGCGGTCATTGGCATCATCTACGGTGCACTGGTGGCGATGGTCCAGCCGGACATGAAGAAGCTGGTGGCCTACTCATCGGTCAGCCATCTCGGCTTCGTGGTCCTGGGTATCTGCGCGATGAACACCCAGGGCATGCAGGGTGCGGTCTACCAGATGCTCGCGCACGGGGTCAGCACCGGCGGCCTGTTCCTGATGGTCGGCATGCTCTCGGATCGGCGTCACACGCGGTTGATCGCGGAGTTCGGTGGCTTGAAGACGGTGATGCCGCAGTTCACCGCAGCCTTTCTCATCATGACGCTTGCCTCCATAGGACTCCCGGGCCTGAACGGGTTCGTCGGTGAGTTCCTGATCATGCTCGGTGCCTTCCGCTGGGCTCCCGCATTCGCGGTCGCCGCGGGTCTGGGCGTCATCCTCTCGGCCGTCTATATGCTCTGGATGTTCCAGCGCGTGTTCTACGGTCCGGTGACCCACGAGGCGAACGAGACGTTGACTGATCTTCAGCCCCGTGAGTGGGCAGGCGTGCTGCCGCTGTGCGCGATGGCGCTCGTGATGGGGGTGTTCCCGACGATCTTTCTCAAGCCGATGGAGGCGTCGGTCGACGCGCTTGTGCTGCGGATGCAGGCCACACAGACAGTGCAGGTGGAGATCCCGGTCGATCGTCGGCCGGACGACGAGCGACGGCTCACGACGGTGACAGAGCGGGTCGCACGACGATGATGGACACACCCTTCAACGCAGTGGTGCCGATGCTGTGCGTCGTGTTCGCGGCCCTGGCCGTCATGATGGCAGAGGCGTTCCGAGGCCGCGACGAACAGATGGCACTGGGTGGGCTGGGCATTGTCGGGCTCGTCGGCGCGGCCGTGTCGTCGATGCTCCTCTGGAACCGGAACGCGTCAAGCTTCGGTGTGATCGTGGCCGATAACTTTGGACTGTTCGTCACGATGACGCTCGTCATCGTCGGTGTACTGACCATCATGTTCTCGTCGGTCGTCGTTCGCCGGGATGGATTGCCAGCGGGCGAGTATTACGCACTCGTCCTGTTCGCCGTGGTCGGCATGATCATGATGGCGACCGCCAACGATTTGCTGGTCATCTTCATCGCGCTGGAGATCCTGTCGCTGGCCGTGTACGTGTTGACCGGGATTCGGCGCGACGATCCGCGCGCGACAGAGGCGGCCTTCAAGTACTTTCTGCTCGGCGCGTTTTCCAGCGCATTTTTTCTTTACGGCATCGCGTTCACCTACGGGGTGAGCGGGAGCACGCGGCTCGATCGGATCGGGGCGTTCCTTGCGGCGCAGTCCATGAGCGACAGCCCGCTGATCCTCGTGGCCATCGGCATGCTGCTCGTGGGCTTCGCCTTCAAGATCTCGGCGGTGCCGTTTCACATGTGGACGCCCGACGCGTATGAAGGTGCACCCGCCGTCGTGACGGGGTTCATGTCCACCGGTGTCAAGGCGGCCGCGTTTGCGGCGTTTACCCGCGTCTTTCTGTCCGCCTTCGAGCCCTTCAGTGTGGACTGGGCACCGATGATCTGGATATTGGCGGTGGCCACGATGATCCTTGGCACCGTGGTCGGTGTGGCGCAAACGAATGTCAAGCGGATGCTGGCCTATTCGAGCATTGCCCACGGCGGCTACTTGCTTGTGGGCTTGATAGCGGCCAACGACGTGGGGAAGGCTGCCATTCTCTTCTATCTGCTGGCGTACGCCGTGACCAACGTGGCGGCGTTCGGGGTCATTGCGCTGCTCGGTACCCGAGATGCCGCCAACGATGAACTGCGCGACTTCAGTGGTCTCTGGCATGGACGGCCGGCGCTGGCTGCCCTGATGACGGTGTGTCTGCTGTCGCTCGGTGGCCTTCCGCCGACGGCCGGATTCATAGGCAAGTGGTACATCTTCAGCGCAGCCGTCAGTGCGGGCTACTACGGACTGGCAATCATCGGCGTGCTCACCAGCGTGGTGTCGGTCTTCTTCTACCTGCGCGTGGTTGTGATGATGTACATGGAGGAGCGGGACCCAGGGCTCGCCGCTCCGGCGCACGTCGGAGGCGTCGGCATGGTGGCGCTGGTGGCGTCGATCGTCGTGATTTTCTATCTGGGCGTCCTGCCCACACGCGTACTCGACCTGGCGGCCGAGTCGATCTCTACGATCTTTTAGGCGTGCCTGTTGCCGGCAGTGGAGACCGCGAGGGCGCGGTATGACAGAATGATCGGCGTGGCGGGTTCTCGCGTCGGTGCTGCGCACGACATCGATCTGCTTGAAGCAGACCTGAAGCGGCTGGAAACCGAGTACCAGATGTTTTTCGGTGGTCGCCTGCCGCGTCCGCCATGGGAGACGCGGAGCCGGGTGGAGGCGCTCGTCACACGTCTTGACCGCACGCCACCAACCAACTTCGGGGAGCGCTTCCGCTTCACGTCGTTGCAGTCGCGCTTTCGGGCGTTTATCGACCTCTGGGACCGTGGAGTCAGGGCCCGCGAAGAGGGGCGACCGGGGCCCTTCGCCGGGATGGGAGCCGATCGCGCCGATGAGCCCCCGCCCGCACCCGCTGCGGCAACGGACAGGCTACTCGCGGTAGCTACCCTCAGCGATCCGATGGCCGAGTCGGACAAGTTGCGGAGCCTGTTCGAGGGCCTGACCAGCGCGCGGCACGAGGTCGGACAGCCTGACATCCCGTTCGAGCGGTTTGCCGCCCTCGTTGGCAAGCAGGTAGGTACGTTTCGAGCCAAGGGTTGCCACGGGGTGGCGTTTCGCGTGGGCGTGAAAGACGGAAAGGTGTCGTTCACGGCCCGCCCCGCAAGCGCGAGGGAATCAGAAGAGTGAGCGATGGGGTGGCAGCGCAAGTGCGCCCGGCGCCGCTGGACGGCACCGGGCAGGTCGTATCGTGGTCCTAGGGTTTGCTGACGTTTCCGGCCTGGGGCCCCTTGGGGCCATCGACGATCTCGAACTCCACGGCCTGGCCCTCTTCGAGCGAGCGAAAGCCAGCGCCACCGATGGCTGAGTAGTGGACGAAGACATCGCTTCCGCCCTCCCGCTCAATGAACCCGTAGCCCTTGGCGTTGTTGAACCACTTGACCTTGCCTGTAATGCGCATCGTTGTTCTTTCCTGGCTTGCTCTGCACGTGAGCGGCGACAAACAAAAAAAGACCGCAAGTGCTTGGGCGGTCTCGACTACAGCGTGGGGGGGCACCCCGAACGCAGGGATATCCTAGGCGCCCCCAGAAGGGGTGTCAAGGGCAGCGAATCGTTCGAATCTCATTCACCTTTTGACCGTGCGAGCGTGCCGTTTTTATGCCTCGAGCCCTGCTGAGCGTTTCCGATAAATCCGGCCTTGTCGACTTTGCGCGGGCGCTCGCGGAGCGGGGCATTGACCTGGTGTCCACCGGTGGTACGGCGCGGGCGCTGCGGGAGGCGGGCCTTGCAGTGATCGGCATCTCGGACGTGACCGGGTTTCCAGAGATGATGGACGGTCGCGTCAAGACGCTCCATCCGCTCGTGCACGGCGGCATTCTGGCCCGCCGGGACAGGGCAGACGACCTGGCGTCGGCCGCCGCGCATGACATCACGTTGATCGATCTGGTGGTGGTGAATCTCTATCCGTTCGTCAGAGCGGCGTCCGACCCGGACACGCCGTTTGATGGGCTGGTCGAGGAGATCGACATCGGTGGTCCAAGCCTCGTACGGGCCGCTGCGAAGAATTTCAAGGATGTGCTGGTCGTGGTGTCGCCATCCGACTACGCCGCCGTGATCGAGCAACTCGATCGCAGCGAGGGGCCGACCCGGGATTTCCGTTTCAGCCTTGCTCGCGCGGCGTTCCACCACACAGGCCGCTATGACACCGCGATCGCCGCCACGCTCGGGACCGTGACCGTGACGCCGGACGGGTTCGACAGGGGAACACCAGCGCGACTGCCCGATATGCTGTCGATGACCCTGCGCAAGGTGCGGGACCTGCGGTACGGGGAGAATCCGCACCAGCCCGCCGCGCTGTATCAGGGGTTCGGCACCCATCCGGGATTCACGGCTCTGCAGGGCAAGGCGCTGTCGTATACGAACCTGCTCGACCTGGACGCGGCGGCGCGCATCGCCGCGGAGTTTCAGGAAGCGGCGGCGGTCGTGATCAAGCATACGAATCCGTGCGGCGCGGCGACCGGTCGGGATCCCGCAGATGCATATGTGCGGGCGCGCGAGGCCGACGCCGTGGCGGCGTTTGGCGGGATCGTCGGACTCAACAGGCCGATCGATACCGAGACGGCCCGCGCGATTGTGTCCACGTTCATCGAGGCTGTGACCGCGCCGTCGGTGGAGGCGGACGCCCTGGCCATTCTCGCCACGAAGGTGAACCTGCGGGTCATGGTGCCTGCGGCTGATGACGGGAGAGCCGGGGGCAACTCTGCCGAAGATCTGGAGATGCGTTCGATCGTCGGGGGCGTGCTGGTGCAGGCGCGCGATGTCGTCCGAGAGGCGCATGACGCGTGGCCAGGCGACGCAGATCTGCGTGTCGTCACGAAGAGACAGCCGACGCCGGACGAGTGGCAGGCCTTGCGTTTCGCCTGGCGGATCTGTGCGCACATCAAGTCCAACACCGTGATGTTTGCGTCCGCCGATCGCACGCTCGCCGTCGGAGCCGGGCAGATGAGCCGGGTTGACGCGGTGCAGGTCGCGCGGATGAAGGCGGAGAGCCTCGGACCGAACGGTCTCGCCGGGTCGGTGGCTGCGTCCGATGCCTTCTTTCCGTTTCGCGACGGCCTTGACGCCGTGGCCGCCGCCGGCGCGACCGCCGTGGTTCAGCCCGGAGGGTCAGTGCGCGACGGGGAGGTCATCGAGGCTGCCGACACGCAGGGGTTGGCCATGGTGTTCACGGGCCGACGTCACTTTCGGCACTGAGTCGCGGCGGCGTCCGTCGCCAGAACCCTTTTCATGTTCGACATCGCGGCGGTTGGCCGCCGCCGGCCTGTCCTCGCCCGGTGGCCGGCTCCGCCCGGCGGGAAATCGTCCTCCGCTCAAGCCCTTTCGCTCCCGCCACGAGTAGTTGCCAATGCGGACGCCCGCCGGCGCGGCATGCACCGTCAGAAGTTGTTCGATCGACACGGATCGCGCAGAACGAACTCGACGGCGAGGAATCGCTGCGATCGATTTCCGGCTTCGCGGTGACACGCCGGGCTCCGAACGGCCACCAACCGAGGACAGGCCGGCGGCGGCAGCACGACCATGATCTCCACGCACGCCCTGAATCGTGGCGGCCTCGGAGTCAGGAGCCCACGGAACAGTGGCAACCGTGTTTTCACGCCACTCGTTCGCAGTGATACACGAATGTCACCGGGTATCCCGCTGCGATTAGCTGCGGTGCTTCGCAATGATCCGTCGCCTCTCGCAAGTATTCGGCCTTCGAACCCTGGCCCCGACTGCGTGCTAACATGCGCCGCCTCAGTGGGATGGAGCCGGCCTGTCGTCCCTCGCGGGCGTGCGTATGACTGCGAAGAGGTGTCAGCGGTCTACTTCAACAGTAGTTGGGCTGACAATCAGAAAACGAAAACGATTCGGCACGATCTCAGGAAACTGGCTACCGCAAGCGGTCGTGCCAATATCCCGGCTTGCGGTGGTCGTGCGCGACGGCAAGGATTCGGATCGCGGTTGCCGTCTCAATGTAGATGACGTGGTATGGGAAGCGCGTTACGGCACGCAGGCGTACGGGCAGCGCGGCTGGGACTCGCGGTACCAAACTGCCGGCGCGGGGCATTCCCACAATGTGCTCGATCATAGCATCGACGGCATCAAAGAACTCGATGCCTAAGTGCTCCCGGCGCTCTTCGTACCAGCGGCCGGCAAGCCGATATTCGGCATCCGCTTCGTCCTCAAACCGAACGCGCGGATTCACCGCTGGCGTAGTTCCGCTTCGGCCCGCCGGCGCACGTCCTCCCACGGAATGCCGGCCGTCTCGCCCGCCATCACACGGCGCGCTCGCCGCTCAATTTCCTCGGCCCAGGCGGCTTCGACTTCGGCCGGATCAGCGGACGCCGCTTCGTCCAAGCTCGCCAGGAGCTGCGCGGCAACATCGGCCCGTTCCTGCACTGGCAGTGCCAAGGCCTCACGCAAAAGCTCTTGCGCCCGTGGAGACATGGGGCCATTCTACACCCCGACGCGGCAGCCCAACACGCGCTGCACCAGACGGCCGCTGGTGCAATCATGAGCGGCCGCTGGTGAGCGCTACCGTTGGACCGGCAAGACGAACAATTGACTCAGGCGATTCGTATGCATATAATACATACGCGGCGACGGACTGGGATCCCGCCAAGGCCAAGGCGAACATTCGCAAACATGGCGTCCGTTTCTCCGATGCAGAGAGCGTGTTGCTCGATCCGCAGGCCGTCACGATCGACGACCTGGGTGAGGGTGAACAGCTGTTCGTCTCGATTGGCCTCGACGTCACGGGCCGCATCGTCGTCGTGGTGTACACCTACCGAGGCGAGGACATTCGCCTCATCTCCGCACGGCTCGCCACGCGGAACGAAAGACGACACTATGAAGAAGGAATACGACTTCACCAAGGGCAAGCGCGGTCCGGTGGTTCGCCAGCGGGGAAAGACACGCATCACGATCCACCTGGACGACGACGTACTCGAGGCATTTCGCGACCGCGCTGACACCGAGGGCCGAGGCTACCAGACGATGATCAATGAGGCGTTGAGGGATCATCTTGGCCGGTCCGGAGACCGGGTGAACGCCGACATCATCAGACGCATCGTGCGTGAAGAGATTCGGAAGGCCGGGTAAGAGCGGTTTGAGTGTGCGTGTGAACCGCAACAGTGATCAGGCTTCATAGAAGCACTCCTCTGGGGTGCGATCACCAAAGTGCCTCCTTGGGTTGCGTGGTGAGCCGATGCGCGAGGGCATCGCAGTGCCGCTCCGTGAGTTCGGCCAGCCTGGCCGATGGAAGGTACTGGCGGAGTGGGCCGTTGAGGTTCTCGTCGGAGGCAGGACCTGGCCAGAGCCTCATGCGTGCACGAAGCGCCCCCTTGCGCTGAGTTCAGGCGCCGAGCGCTGCGAGCAGTTCGACCGGGGAGACGACGGCAGGGCCGAATCTGGAGACCGAGATGCCGGCAGCCTGGTTGGCAATGTGAGCCGCTTCGACGAGGGTGGCTCCCGACGCCAGCGTCAGCGCCAGCGTGGCGATGACCGTGTCGCCGGCGCCGGTCACATCGGCGACTTCTCGTGCGGCCGCCCGTAGCGAGCCTTCCACGCCAGGCCCCAGCAGCCACATGCCCTGATCCCCTCGCGTCATCAGCACCGCCTCGCACGTTGACTGTTCCAGGAACCGCCGTGCGGCGTCCCTGGCCTCGTCGTCGGTTTGCACGCGCAGATGCGTCGCGCTTTCCGCCTCGTGGTGATTCGGGGTGATGACGGTCGCTCCGGCGTAGGTGGCGATGTGCGGGACCTTGGGATCGACCAGCACCGGGATGCCTCGGGTGCGACCCGCCGCGATCGCCGCCTGCATCACCTTCGCCGTCACGCATCCCTTCACGTAGTCCGAGACCACGACCGCTGACGCGTCCGCGGCGCGCTGCTCGATCGCCGAGACAACCTGTCGCTCGACCTCCGCGGTCAGACCGGTGTCGACTTCGTAGTCCACGCGCGCCACCTGCTGATTGCGGTCGGTGACGATGCGCATCTTCATCGTGGTCCGACGATCCGCGTCGCCGACAAGGACCGGTGTGATGCCGGCGGCGCGGCAGGCGCCCGCAAGCGTGGATGCCGCCTCGTCGTTGCCAGTGACCCCGATGAGTGTCGAACGTCCCCCGAGGGCGGCGACATTGTGCGCCACGTTGGCGGCGCCGCCAACCCGATGACTCTCGTGGTCGAACAGGACAACCGGAACGGGTGCCTCCGGAGAGAGACGCGCCACGCGACCGGTGACGAAGGTGTCCAGCATCACGTCACCGACGACGAGGATGTGGGCACGGTCGAGAGCGGCCATGATGGCCCGCGCGCGCTCAGGTGTGAGCGGCGGAAGCATCGGTCTGTCGGATTGCCGCAAACGGCAGCGTGATCAAGACAAGGAAGAGCATCAGAAATTCGGAGTCGCCGAAGTTGTACTCGAACAGACCGGCCGCAAGCATCGCGGCGGTGGAGGCCAGCGCGGCCGCCGTGAGTACACGTCGCTGTTCGGAATCGACGCCATCAGTGGCCGCCGGGGCTCGTCGGAACATTCGAAACAGACTCACCACCAGCGCGATCACAAACCAGGCCCACGCCGCGAGAGCCGGGAGCCCACGTTCGGCGGCGATCTGCAGCGCGACGTTGTGCAGGTGCGGGTTGACCGTGTTGACGGCGTAGTCCGGACGGTACTGTTCGTACACCATGGGGACCATGTTGGGGCCGACTCCCGTCAGCGGCCGGTCCGCGACGATCCGTGCCCCGATCTCGATCATCGCGAACCGGTCCTGATTGGCCGGATCCTGCGCATCGAATGTTGATGTCAGCCGGTTGACGAGGCCGTCCGGCGCCACCACGAAGAGGGTCGCGAGCACGACGGGCAGGAGCGCGGTGAGCCTGAAATCCTTCAGCACGAAGAGCAGCCCGACGGCGACGCACCCACCGATCCAGGCGTTGCGGGTGAAGGTCAGGGCCAGGGCGACCACCAGGGCCGGCATGATGAGCGCTGGCCAGATTCGATCGCGCGTTCCGAAGACGAGCCGAGAGGTCGCAGCGCAGATGGCCAGCATCAACACGCCCGAGTAGGTCATGTAGTGGGTGAGCGTGCCCTGGGGGCGTTGCCCCAGGTTGTCGTAATGGAGGAGCCCGTACTGCACGATGCCGTAGACTGCGCCGGCGGCCCCGACCGAGATGATCACGTCGATGACCCTGAAGGCCCGTGGACCGCGTGCGATGTCGTACACGGCCGGAACGATCGCCAGAAGGAGGAGCTGCTTGCTGTCGATGAGGCTGCTCATCGGATCGACCGAAAACGCCGTGGACACGAGCGTGAGCCCTGCGAACGCCAGCAGCGGGACGAAGAATCGAGGCGCCGCGGGGCGGGTCCGATCCTGGATGCGCAACGCGACCCAGGATATGAGCATGGCCGCGAGCAGAATCTGCGCGAGCGCGATGGATACCTGCAGCGCACCCACGAAACCGAGCAGCAGCCCTCCCGTCACCCGCTCGAGGACGGGCGCCGTGCGCAGGCTGGCGACGCTCGCCGTGACGGTAGTCATGATCGGATGAGGAGGATCCTCACTGGCGAGCGGCTCGTGGTGAAAGTCCGGCGTGGCACCGAGACGAGCTGGTCGGTCCGCCGACGCGGACCGACAAAGCAGCACTGGCCTCGTCGGGTCGCCCCGCGACCCGACCGTCGCGGGCAAGGCGCGACGACCGAGAATACCGCCTGTATTTGACGGAGGAGCAACGCAGACCGCGAGGATGCATCGCTCGTCGAATGCCGCTGGACTTTCACCACGGGCTGCTAGGGCTCGATCGTGGCCTCGTCGATCAGCATCACCGGGATGTCGTCCTTGATCGGGTACACCCTGTGGCACTGGTCGCACTTGAGCGCCGCACCATCTTTGACAAGTCTGACGGGCGTCTTGCAGTTCGGGCACGCAAGGATTTCGAGCAGTTCGGCGTCGACGGGCATGATTGATGGCCTCAATGGCCCGGGATGCGATTCGCCCCAGGCGGTCCCACGAACTATAACATTGCGTTAAGATTCACTATCGGGATGCCTTCCAGCTTGACACGCATGTTCGGACTTCGTCGGTGGGTCGCGGCGGCTGCGCTGTTGCTGTGTGCGGGCGGCGTGGCGGCAGCGCAGACAGGGGACGCCTACTTCCAGTACCTGATGGCGCGGCGCCTCGAGGCGCAGGGCGATCATGATCGCGCCCTTGCGGCGCTCGAACGTGCGGCCACCGTGGATCCGGCGTCAGCGGAGGTCAGGGCGGAGATCGCGTCGTTTCAACTCCGGCGCAATCAGCGGGGCGACGCAGAGCGCGAGGCGCTGCGGGCGCTGAGACTCGACGATACGAATCGAGAGGCACATCGCGTGCTGGGAGTGATTTACGCGGCCGATGTCGAGGCAATGGGCACTCGCGGAGCGCGGGCGCAGGTCGAGGAGCGTACTGAGCAGGCGATCAGCCACCTGGAGCGGGTCACGAGCGGCGCGGCGTATGGCGTCGGTATCCAGATCTACTACTCACTCGGCCAGCTCTACATGCGCGCGGGAGACTCGGAGAAGGCGATCGACGCGTTTCGAGAGGTCGTGGACCAGAACCCGGGGGCCGTGCAGGGGCGACTGTCGCTGGCGCGCGCCTACGCAGCCGCTGACGACGTGGCCGGGGCCATCGCGTCGCTCGAGGTCATCGTCGATGTGGAGCCACGCGTGGCGTCGACGCTGGCCCAGTACCAGGAGCAGGCGGGCTTGCTGGCCGAGGCGGCGGCGAGCTACACGCGCGCGCTTGCCGTGGAGCCGACGAGCCGCGCGCTGAAGTTTCGCCGAGTGGCAGCGGTCTTCAATAATCGGGATTTCGCGCAAGCGGCGGAGTACGCGGCCGAAGCACAAGCCCAGCATCCGGGGGATCTGCGCTTCGCGAGGTTGCGGGCGCGCGCAGTATTCGAGAACGGTGACTCCGCGGAAGCACTGACCATTCTCGAGCCGACGGCCAGGGCGTACCCGACCGACGCGGCGACCCAGCTTGCGCTGGCCGATCTCTATAGCGATACCGGCCGTGACGAGGAGGCTGAGCAGACGTTGCGCCGGTATCTGGCGACCACGCCGGCAGACGCCATGGCGATGAACCATCTCGGATACCTGCTGGCTGACAGGGGCAAGGCGCTCGACGAAGCCATTCGGCTGGTTGAGCGCGCGCTCGACGCTGATCCGGGGAATCCCTCCTACCTCGACAGCCTGGGCTGGGCGCACTTCCGCCGCGGGGATTTCGAGGAAGCCGAGAAGTACCTGTTGCCCGCCGCCGAGCAGCTCCCGGGTAACGCCGTGGTGCAGGACCACCTTGGTGATGTGCTGGCCGGGCAGGGCCGCTGGCTGGACGCGATCGCGGCATGGACGCGGGCGCTCGAGGGTAACGGCGGCATCGACACGGCTGCCATCGAACAGAAAGTACGGGACGCGCGGAGCAGAGTACCCCGCTAGTTGATGACGGCGCTCCAGCGTATCAGGCGCGGGGCCTCCGTCGTCGGGCCGTGGGCGCTGGGCCTCAGCGTGCTTGTCTCAGGCTGCGCACCGAGACTGCTGTCGCTCCCGACTGACCCGGGCAATCCCCTTCCAGATTTCGTCGAGATACACCGACAGGCGACCTCGGCTTGCGTCGGTGTCCGTACGTTCACGGCCGAGTTGTCGCTATCGGGTCGGGCCGGCGGACAGCCGCTCCGCGGGCGCGCCATCGCTGGATTCGAACCTCCCGTATCCTTGCGGCTCGAGGGTGTTGCACCGTTTGGCCCTCCCGCGTTCATTCTGGTGGATGGTGGCGACGGGGCCACACTCCTGCTGCCGCGCGAGAACCGTGCCCTGCGCGGCGGGCGTGCAGCCGACATCCTCGGGGCCCTGACGGGGGTGACGCTGGCCCCGGCCGATCTTCAGGCGATCCTGACCGGGTGCGTCGCGTCAACACCCGGCGCGCTGGGCGGGCGCCTTCATGAGCGCGGCTGGGTCTCGATCGATCTGCCGGGCAACACCACGCTGTACCTGGAGCGGGTCGGATCAGGCTGGCGACCGCTCGCGGCCGAGCGGCCCGGCTGGCAGATCGAATATCCCGCATGGCAGGGAGGTTTCCCACTGGAGGTTCGGCTTCGCTCGGTGGATGCGGCGATCGATGTGGACCTCACGGCAGGGGTGTCCCAGATCGAGGCGAACATCACCATTGATCCTGCGGCGTTCATGGTCAGGGTGCCGGCCGATGCGGGGCCGCTCACGCTGGCGGAACTTCGCGAAGCGGGGCCACTGCGTGCGCAGTAGGAAGCCGCTCCCTGTTGTCGTCCGCGCATGCGCGAAGCTGAACCTCGATCTCACGGTGCTTGGCGTGCGGGCGGACGGATTCCACGATCTGCGTACCGTCTTTCAGTCGATTGCGTTGCACGACAGGATCGAGTGCGAGCCGCGGGAAGGTCCGTTCGCAATCGAGTGCTCGACGGTGGGGGTGCCGCTGGACGAGTCGAATCTGATCTGGAAGGCAGCCGATGCGCTGTGGCGATCGCTCGGGCGGCGCGGGCCGGTCCAGGACGTCCTGGTGAGACTGGAGAAGAGGATTCCGACGCAGGCGGGCCTCGGCGGAGGGAGCGCGGATGCGGCGGCGACGCTCGCCGCGCTGGCGCGAGTGTGGCAGATGGCCGCGAGCCCGGAGGATCTGGCCGATGTGGCCGGGACGCTCGGTGCTGATGTGCCGTTCTTTCTGTCTGGCGGCACGGCGCTGGGTCTCGGGCGCGGCGACGAGATCGATCCCCTGGACGACTGGCCACGTCACTGGGTGGTGTTACTGGTTCCGGGTTTCGGCGTGTCGAGCCGCGAAGCCTTCGGGTGGTACGACGCCTGGCGCGACGGTGGGGGGAGCCCGCCCGAACGGCGCCCGGACATGGTGCCTGGTCCGTGGCCGCCGGGTACGGTGCGGATGATGAACGATCTGGAGGGTCCGCTCGCCGTCCGCTATCCGGAGATCGAGCAGATGAAGGCGGCGCTCCGAGGCGCGGGCGCGTTCGCATCAGCGATGTCAGGAAGCGGATCCACGGTCTTCGGCCTGTTTCGAGCGCGTCGAGAGGCCCAGGCGGCGGTGGATGCGCTATCAGGATCGGACTGGACGGTGATCCTGACCGAGTCGCTGACGCGCAGCGAATATGCCCGGCAGTGTCGCCCGGTGACGCGGAGACGGCGCGGGGCGGCAACCGGCGTGGACGGCAATTCCAGCGTGGCGGCGACAGGGGAGAATCAGTTCCGCAGCTACGCCACCCCCGTCCGGCGCCAGGGCAGCAGGAGATGAAGGTCAGGTTGTTCGACGCCGGGCGTTTCGCCTCGCCAGGGTTGCCCGCAAGCCGCAGTCTCGACTACACTTGTCGTTTGCGCGACCCAAGCGGACGGGCTCCGTGTGGCACTTCGACGGATTTCGGGGCCTCCGTCGTGCCTTCGCAGCGGCGTGCCAAGGTGGGGCGTGGCCAAGTGGTAAGGCGCGGGTCTTTGGATCCCGTATTCGAAGGTTCGAATCCTTCCGCCCCAACCAACCTTCAGGCAATCGAGCGACATTTAGTACCGAGATGAAACGACCTCTCAGCGGCGACGGACTGACCTCGACCGGGTTCGGTGGGCTGAGGCTGTTTTCCGGCAGCGCACATCCGTTGTTGACCAAGGAGATCGCCGACGTGCTCGGGATTCCCGTTGGACAGGCGAGGCTCCGACGATTTCCCGACAGCGAGGTGTCGTTCCAGATCGACGAGAACATCCGGGGCGCCGACGTGTTCATCGTCCAGCCGACATCGAATCCGGTGGACCAGCACCTGATGGAGTTGCTGGTGATGATCGACGCGTTTCGGCGCTCCTCGGCGGCGCGCATCACCGCGGTGGTGCCCTATTACGGGTACGCGCGGCAAGACCGCAAGGACAAGCCGCGGGTGCCGATTTCGGCGAAGCTGGTGGCGAATCTGCTCAGTGCAGCGGGAACGAATCGGGTGCTGACCATGGATCTGCACAAGGCGCAGATTCAAGGGTTTTTCGATATTCCGGTCGACCATTTGTTCGCGGCGCCTGTCATCATCGAGACGTTGGTGAAGCTCGACAGCCCGAAGCTGACGATCGTGTCACCGGACGCCGGCGGCGCGGAGCGTGCGCGTGCGTATGCCAAGCGGCTCGGCGCGGAACTGGCGGTCGTCGACAAGCGGCGCACCGAGGACGGCACGGCGGAAGTCATGAACGTGATCGGCGATGTCGAAGGGCGCACCTGTATTCTGCAGGACGACCTGATCGACACCGCGGGGACGATCCAGAAGGCGGCGATCGCGTTGAAGAGCGCCGGGGCACTGCGGATATCGGCGTGTGCCGTGCATGGGGTGCTGTCGGGACCGGCGATCGAGCGCATCGAGCAGGCGCCGATCGATCACCTGTATGTGACCAACACGATTCCGCCGCACGGCGAGGCGCAGAAATGCAAGAAGATCGTGGTGCTCTCAGTCGCGCGGTTGCTGGGGCAGGCGATTCGGAATATTCACGAGGAGACCTCGGTCTCCTCATTGTTCGTCTGAGCGGATCGGGGACGCTGGACGTCTTCGCCAACGAGGAACGGTAATGGAAGCAACTCTTGAGGTCGTGAAGCGCACCGGCAGGGGCAAGAACGAAGCGAGACGCCTCCGGGTCGGAGGCCGGATTCCGGCCGTGGTGTACGGCGCTCGCAAGAAAGGCGAGGCTCCCGAGGGGGTCGCCGTGGCCGCGGATCCGAAGGAGGTGCTTCGCATCCTTCATTCCGAGGCCGGAGCCAACACGCTCATCACGCTGAAGCTGGATGGCGACCAGTCCCGTGTCATGGTCAAGGACTTTCAGCTCGACCCCGTCACGCGCCAGTTGCTGCACGCCGACTTCTATCAGCTGGCGATGGATCGGTCCATCACGGTGACGGTGCCGGTCATTCTCAACGGCGAGGCGCAGGGCGTCAAGCTTGACGGCGGCATGATCGACTTTCTGACAAGGGATGTCCAGATCGAGTGCCTGCCGGCCGATATCCCGGAGCGGATCGACGTGGACGTCACCAGTTTGAGGTTGAACGAGTCGATCCGGTTGCGCGATTTGCCGGAGAACCCGAGCTGGAAGATCCTGAACGAGCCCGACACCATGCTGGTCCACATCGTGCTGCCGAAGGCCGAAGCGTCCGCCGCGAGTACCGACGAGGAGGCGGAGGCGGCTGCGCCAGGCGAGGAGCCGGAGGCGGCGAAGAAGGGCAAGACGGAGAAGGATAGCGCCGACCCTCCGAAGAAGGCCGACGCTCCGAAGAAGGCCGACGCTCCGAAGAAGTAGAGGCCGACCCGAACGCCCGTCGGAACGACGTGAAGCTGATTGTTGGACTGGGCAATCCCGGGCGGGAATATCGGGACACGCGTCACAATGTCGGCTTTCTGGTGGTGGACGAGCTGGCGAGGCGGCATCACCTGGAACTGGCGATGGGACCCTCGCAGGTGCCCGAGGCGTTGGTGGCGAAGCGATACGGGCCGGTACCGCTGCTGGTGGCCAAGCCGCTGACGTTCATGAATCGCAGCGGCGACGCCGTGGCAGCGTTGATGCGGTACTACGAGATAGACGCGGCCGACCTGCTGGTGGTCGTCGACGAGGCTGCGCTGCCGTTCGGACGGCTGCGCGCGCGGGTGCGGGGATCGGCTGGGGGCCACAATGGCCTCAAGTCGCTGATCGAGCGTCTTGGAACGGCTGAATTTGCCCGGTTGCGACTGGGCGTGGGGCGCGGTGATCCGCGGCGCGATCTGGCGGATCACGTGCTGGCGAACTTCGAGTCTGGCGAGCGGGCCGAGCTCGAAGCGTTCATCTCCAGAGCGGCCGATGCAGCCGAGATGTTCGCTGCGGAGGGCATCGCAACGGTGATGAACGCGTACAACCCGGACTCCGCGAGTCCGGACGTCGATTAACTCCTTGCTGCCAGGGGGCGCGGGGCGCTCTTCGGAGATACTGGCAGCCATAGTCCAGAAGGAGACTTATGCATAGGAAGTACGAACTCGTGTACCTCGTCTCGCCGGATGCGAGTGACGAACAGGTGGCGGACCTGCATACGCAGGTCGATGAAATCGTCCAGCGGCTGGGCGGCCAGCTCGACAGCACGGACAACTGGGGCCGCCGCAGGCTCGCATACGAAATCGGCCGGCACCGGGAGGCCACGTACGTGCTGGAGACCATCCTGGGATCTGGCGAGTTGATGAAGGAAATCGACCGACGCCTGAAGGTGTCCGATCTGGTGATCAGGCACCTGGTGGTTCGGGTGGATGAAGATCAGGATGTGATCGAGCGCAGCCGTGCCAAGCGCGGCGATGCGTCGCGTCGGCGCCGGACAGCTCGCGGCCTGCCGCCGGAACGGCAGCCGGGAGAGGGCCAGCGGGGCGATCAGGACGACGATCGCGATGATGGCTTTGACTTGAGGGAGGATCGTCGATGAACGGGCGAAAGACGTTCGGAGGAGGCGGGGCGGGCGGCGGACGCGGGCGCGCCGGTCAGACACAAGGGAAGGATGGCCAGCAGCGCCGACCGATGTTTCGTCGGCGAAAGGTCTGCAAGTTCTGCGCGGACAAGATCGACGATATCAACTACAAGGACGCCAGACTGTTGATGCCGTTCGTGCCGGAGCGCGCCAAGATTCTGCCGCGTCGTATCTCTGGCACGTGCGCGCGCCATCAGCGCAAACTGCGGGTGGCGATTATGCGCGCGCGCGTCCTGGCCCTTATCCCGTACACGGCGGAATAGACATGGAAGTCATTCTGAGAGAGCACGTCGAGCACCTGGGTGATCGTGGCGAGATCGTGAACGTGGCAGCCGGCTACGCACGCAACTATCTGTTACCCCGCAAGCTGGCGCTGCCAGCCACGGTCGGCAACAAGAAGCACGTCGAGCGCGAGCGTCGCATCGTCGAGTCGCGCGAGGCGGAGGCCAAGGCGGTGGCCGAGGCACTGGCGGCGAGGATGGCAGCCGTCGACCTGACGATCGCCCGCCGCGTTGGCGATACGAATCAGCTGTACGGATCGGTCACCGCGACCGACATCGTGGAGTTATTGAAAGAGAAGGGCTTCGAGGTGGATCGGCGGAAGCTGATTCTGCCGGAACCGATCAAGGCGATTGGCGACCAGACTGTGCCGCTCAAGCTCCATCGCCTGGTCACGGTTCAGCTCGTCGTGCATGTCGTCAGAGAGGGCGGCGCGCGGCTCGATACGGCGGCGACTGACGATGCGCCGCCCGCGGTCGAGTCGTCACCGGCGAGCGAACCCGCGTCGGAGTAACACGTCGGAGGCCACCAGGTCTCGATGCACCAGTGCAGGCCGTGGCCACGCTGCCGTTCGACGGCGACGCGGCCACGGCCTGCGCTTCCTCCCGCCTTCGCCAGGCCGCAGCCTATCGTGGTGATTCCCGGTTCGTGGCGTCGTTGGCGAAGAGCGCCTGGCCGGTCTTCAGCCTGATCGAGACCACCCTCGCGAAGTAGGTCCCATCCCTGGCGCGCACGCCGTGAACGGTCAGCGTGTCGCCTGGCGTCAGCGATGCCCGTCTCCAACCTCGTTGCAGCAATACGCTGGGCGCTCCCAGTTCCAGGCGCCATGTGGTCACCGCGCCGCCGGTGTCGGTTTCCGCGATCGAAAACATCACGTGGGGATTCGCCCAGACAACGTGGGTAACGACGCCCGTGATGACGACGGGTGTCCTGGCATCGAACGACGCGGTGAACGAGTGGTGGGCGGACAGGCCCGCGGACATCGCCAGCAGGCTCATCGCCACGACGACCGGACGCCGCCGTCGCGTCATGGTCATGGCGCCATCGCTCGTGGAGCACGCGCGTCGGTCAGAGGGTGTGTCTGCATGCTGTTCCGTCTTGTATCCATTCTCGCACCAGAGAAGGCATCCGCGTCAGTGCGAACGCGCACTTTCTGTTACACTCCTGATCTTCCATTCGTCAGTTTCATTCGTTCATGGCCGAGACCGCTGTTGCCACTGCGGAGCGCACGCTGCCGCACAATCTTGAGGCCGAGCGTTCGGTGCTCGGCGCCATCCTCGTACATAACGACGCGTTCAACGAGGCTGTACAGGTCATAGACGCCCAGGATTTCTATCGCGACGCGCATCGCCGTATCTTCGACAAGATGGTGGCGCTCAACGAGCGTCACCAGGCGATCGACTTCGTCACCCTCAAGGAGGAGTTGTCGCGCGGTGGCGATCTGGATGAGGTCGGCGGGCCGGCGTACGTCGCGTCGCTGGCGGATGGTGTCCCTCGGGCGACCAACGTGGAGTACTACGCGAGGATCGTCAAGGAAAAGTCAACGCTGCGGAATCTGATCTTCGCGGCCAACAAGATTCTGACGAACGCGTACGAGGCCGACCAGGACTCGGATCTGATCCTGGACGAAGCGGAGAGCGAGATCTTCTCGGTGGCTGACGATCGGCTCAAAGCCGGTTTCGTGCCCATGCGAGACCTGGTCAAGGAGAGCTTCCCGAAGATCGAGCTGCTCTTCGAGCAGAAACGGCTCATCACCGGAGTCCCGACCGGTTTCGTCGATCTCGATTCGATGACGCGAGGGTTTCAGCCGGGTGACCTGATCATCATCGCGGCACGGCCGTCGATGGGGAAGACGAGTCTGGCGCTGAACATCGCGCAGTACGTGGCGATGCAGCCGGACCATACGGTGGGCGTGTTCAGTCTGGAAATGTCGAAGGAGTCGCTGTTCCTGCGGCTGCTCACGTCAGAGGCGCAGATCGATAGCCACCGCTTGATGAGCGGCGCGATCGGGCAGAAGGACTATTCGCGAATCTCGCATGCGCTTGAGACGCTGAGCGCCATGCGTTTGCATATCGACGATACCGCCAGCCTCGGCGTGCTCGAGATGCGGGCGAAGGCTCGGCGTCTCCAGTCCGAGCAGAAGGGGCTCAGCCTGCTGGTCATTGACTACATCCAGCTGATGAGCGGCCGCGGACGATTCGAGAACAGGACGCTGGAGTTGGCCTCCATCTCGCGGTCGATGAAGGGGCTCGCCAAGGAACTGAGCGTACCGGTCGTGATTCTGTCGCAGTTGAGCCGCGCGCCCGAGGCCCGGTCCGACCATCGACCGCAGCTGTCGGACCTGCGCGAGTCCGGCGCCCTCGAGCAGGATGCGGATGTCGTGTTGCTGTTGTATCGGGAGGATGCCTATAACAGGGACCCGAATCATCCGGATGCCGGGACGGCAGAAGTGATCGTCGGGAAGCAGCGGAACGGTCCGACGGGCGTGGTGCGGCTGGCCTTTCTTCGCGAGCAGACCCGATTCGCCAACCTCGCGCAGGGCGTGTGATTCGCAGCACGGTCGCGCGGGTGGATCTGGCCGCGCTCCAGTCCAACTTTCGAGCGATCACCGCGTTCGTCTCCGACCCGGCGGCCTCGCCGCGGCCCGCGGACGCCCCCGCGCCGTCGAAGGGTGCGGCGGGTGCGGCCGGCTC
>JAQBVV010000026.1 GCA_027622905.1 Acidobacteriota bacterium | reverse complement strand
CGCGGGAATGAGGCGAATCGGAAGGGCGTTGCGCGAGACGCGAACGCCGCGTGCAGGAGGGCGATCGAATCACGATCGCGTTGATTAGCGATTCTCGATAAAGCCGCCCGGCGGCAGGCCGCTGGGCACTCGCGCCGGGATCGTCCGGTCGAAATTCGAGTCGGTCAGCGATTCGAGAAACGCGACGATATCCCGCATCTCCCGATCGCTCATGTTGGCGATCCGCCTGAAGCTCCTCGACAGGCGCGGCACACCACCGCCGTCCTGCCCGCGTCTGTCGTTTGACACGTCGTTCGACACGTTCGGGTTTTCGGAACGGCCGTTGTCGTAGAAGCGGAGCACGTCTTCGAGCGTAGCCAGTGTGCCGTTGTGCATGTAGGGCGCCGTCAGGGCCACATTGCGCAGCGAGGGTGTGCGGAAGCGGAAGCGCCCGTCACCCGCGTCTGGCTCCGCGAGGCGCGGGTGCTCGCCGACCCCCTCCGCTTCGAGATCGAAGTCCGAGAACATGGTGCCCCGGTGACAACGGTCACAGCCAACGGTGTCGAACGTCTCGAGTCCACGCCGCTGCTGCGCCGTGAGTGCGCCGGACTCCCCGGCTCGAAAGCGATCGAAAGGACTGTTCATCGCGACGAGTGTTCGCTCGAATGTCTAGATGGCTCGTCCGAGCCGCGGGGCGTCGATCGTTGTCCCGGTCCCGAACGCGTCCTGGAACAGCGTCACGTACTCGGGCACGTCCCGGAGCCGGGTGACGACGATGTCGAGAGCGTCGGCTTCCGCGTAGGCCGTACCCCGCATTTCTTCGAGTGCCTTGAGGGGCTCGAGCGCTTGCGTCTCGAGGCTGCGGACGCGGCTGTCCCAGAACATCGGCGCCCTTGCCGGGTCGAGCGTGGCAGCGGTGCCGTCGCCCCCTCGTCTCCGCCGGCGGTCGCTGCTCCCGTTGAAGGCCGTATTGAGAATCGTCGGGGAGTTGCGCTTCACCGTCGGAATGCGCCCGTCCGACACATCGACACGCGCTGGTCCCAGCCCGACGGCTCCCGCTCCGAGCGAAAGGTCGCGACCATCGCCGTACGCAAAATCGGGGTGGTGGCACGTTGCGCAGGCCACGTCGCGATCTCCGGATAGCAGCGGATCCCAAAAGAGGAGACGCCCAAGCTCCACTTCCGACGTCGTTGCGCGGTGCGGGGTTGCGAGGTTGTCCTGAGCCGCGATCGGGCCGGTGAGCCACACGACACTCGTCGCACACAACAGGACCAGGGCGCTGGCGAGGCCAATATTCACACGGTTCACGGTTTCCTCCTCAGCGGGTGCCGGGAAATCCAGAACGAGGGATTGCGCCCGCAGAATTGTGGCACAAATCGAGAGCACGAATTGAAAGGATTGACACCACGTCTGGCGAGGTGTACATGAGTGACCATGTCAGGTGATCGACGGACGCCAAAATGGAACGACCTGGAGGTTGTGGCCGGAAACGGACTACTCGACCGCCGTGTGTTTCTGGCGGGCGGTGCTGCCTTTGCCGCGGCCATCACCGGGTACACGCTGAGTGAGCCAGTGGCCGCTCAGCAGCTCGTCGACGCTCCGTGGAGCACGACGGCGGGCCTGCCCATCCCGGACTACGGCGTACCGTCGCGGTTTGAGAAGCTCGTCGCGCGCACGCTCTCCAACCCGAGCGGGGCGCCGCGCACGCAGCACGCACGCACACCGCACCAGTTGCTCACCGGCACATTCACGCCGAACGGCCTGCATTTCGTGATTTCGCACTCTGGTAACCCGGATATTGATCCGGGCACACACCGCCTCGTGGTCCATGGGATGGTGAAACGCCCGTTGTCGTTTACGCTCGACGCGCTCGGTCGCTACCCGATGCAGTCGCGCATGACGTTCATCGAATGCGGGGGCAACAGTGCGCCGCTGTTTTCCAGGGAGCCGGTGCAGGGCACCGCGCAGGCGCTGCACGGCCTGGGCTCCTGCGCGGAATGGACCGGCGTCATGCTCTCGACCCTGCTCGAGGAGGCGGGTGTCGATCCCGCGGCGACGTGGCTCGTCGCAGAAGGCGCCGACTCGCTGGCCGTGAGCCGCAGCGTGCCGATCGCGAAGGCGATGGACGACGCCATGATCGCTCTGTATCAGAACGGCGAGCGACTCAGGCCCGGCAATGGCTATCCCATGCGTCTGCTCCTGCCCGGGTGGGAAGGCAACATGAACGTCAAATGGCTGCGCCGGATCAAGCTCGTTGACATGCCTGCGATGAGTTATTACGAGTCGAGGACCTACGCACCGATTCTGCCGAACGGAAAGGCGTACCAGTTCTACTTTCTCCAGGAGATTAAATCGTTCATCACCCACCCCTCTCCCGGGCTCTCGTTGACCGGGCCGGGGGTGTACGAGATCTCCGGTATCGCCTATTCAGGGAACGGCCGGATCGCGAAAGTCATGGTGACGGCCGATGGCGGCACGAGCTGGGCGCAGGCGGCGCTTCAGGAACCGGTGCATCCCAAAGCGTTCACGCGGTTCCGGGTGCCATGGCGCTGGGACGGCACGCCTGCGGTCCTGCAGAGCCGCGCGTGGGATGAGGCGGGCAACGTGCAACCGACGCGCGCCCAGATCATCGCGCAACGCGGCGAGACCGCGACGGCCGTCACAAATGCGGCGGCCTTTCCGAGCCAGCACTACAACGGCCCCACGAGCTGGGCCGTTGGGCCGGGTGGCGACGTGACACATGTCTATGCATAGGAAGAACGGTGCGAGGGTGCGAGGGTGCGACGGTGCGACGGTGCGAGGGTGCGACGGTGCGAGGGTGCGAGCGCGTGTCTGTTCGCGCTGGCAATGCTGGCGTTCGGGGGGGGCGCTGCGCGCGCTCAGGGCCCTGGTCTTGGGACCCCAGTGTCCGAGGCGGAGATCGCGGCCTGGGACATCAGCGTCATGCCGGACGGATCTGGGCTGCCGCCCGGTAGCGGGACAGCCGCACAGGGGGCCCCCATCTTCGCGGCAAAGTGCGCCGTGTGCCACGGCGCGAGCGGCAAAGGTGGCCCCAATGCGGCGCTCGTTGGCGGCGCCCCGCTCACGAGCGGCATCGACACGACGAAGACCATCGCCAACTTCTGGCCGTACGCCACGACGCTCTTCGACTTCACGCGACGGGCGATGCCGTGGACGCAGCCGCGGACGCTGACAAGCGACGAGGTCTACGCCCTCACCGCGTACATGCTCGCGCTCAACGGGATCATCGACGACCGCGACGTGATGAACGCGGAGACGCTTCCAGACGTGCGCATGCCGAACCGGGACGGGTTTGTCGTCCGGTTTCCGGAGAAGACGCCGTAGCGGCATGCATCCGGTCTGACAGCTCCTCGCGCCTTTCCGGGTGGGCGCCTCGACGCCCAAGGTGACAACCTTGTTCCGACCCGAGCCCTTACAGATACGCTCGTTCGAGCGACGTGATGCACTTCACGTCCGGCGCATGATCCGCACTGCGCATAAAATCCCAAGGTATGGAAGCACAGAGGTTCGCTGCGCTGCGGATTCCCCCTTACCGGCGCTACTTTGCGGCCAACCTCCTGTCGATGACGGCCGACAACATCGAGCACGTCATCAGCTACTGGGTCATCTTCCAGGTGTTCCACTCGCCGACGCTGGCCGGTTTCGCCGTCATCAGTCACTGGGTACCCTTTCTGCTGTTTTCGTTGCACTCGGGGGCCCTCGCCGATCGGTATGACTGCCGCAAGCTCATCCAGATCTCGCAGGCATTGTTCATGGCGGCGTCACTCGCATGGGCGGTGCTCATCCTGACGGGCACGCTTCAGATGTGGCACGCCCTGGTGATTCTGACGGTGCATGGGGCGGCGGGCGTCGTCGGCGCGCCAGCGTCGCAGCTCATCATTCACGACATGGTGCGGGGAGACAGGCTGGCCAGCGCGATCCGTCTCAATGCGACGAGCCGGTATCTGGCGATTCTTCTAGGGCCTGCGATTGGCGGCGGGCTGATGGTGCTGCTCGGGCCCGCGTGGGGGCTGCTGGCCAACGTGTTCATCTACGTGCCGTTCAGCGTGTTCGTGCGGCGCACGCCTTATACCGGGCATGGCGCCGAACCGATCGCCGTACGGTCGTCGAGCCTCTCGGAGATCGCGCGCACGGCGTTGACCGCGGGGCTCGACCCGCGGATCCTGACGATGATCGCGCTGGCCGGCGCCTCGTCGTTTTTTGTCGGCAACGCGTTCCAGGCGCAAATGCCAGGCTACGCGGAGATCCTGGGCACCGATGACTCCGGAGCACGCTACAGCATCCTGCTCGCCGCCAACGCAGCGGGTGCCATCGTCGGCGTTCTGCTGCTCGAGGGTGCCAATATTCTGCGCCCGAGCGTGCGGACGGCCATCGTGTGCGCTGGTCTCTGGGGGGCGTCGATGGGCCTGTTTCCGATGGCGCAGAGCTACCCGGTGGCGGTCGGATTGCTGGTGCTCGCGGGCATCTTCAGCATCACGTTCACGTCGATGGCGCAGACACTTGTGCAGATGCTGGCGCCGGCACGAATCAGGGGCACCGTCGTCGGCCTCTTCATCACCGCCATGCTGGGCCTCCGGGCCGGGAGCGGGCTCACCGTCGGCGTGCTGGGCGCTTACATCGGTATTCAGCGCTCGCTCGAACTGTCGTCGCTGATGGTGGTGGTCACAGCAGTGGCCCTGTTTGTCTTCGACGCGCGCGTCCGGCGAGCACTGGCGCCGGGAGCGGTCACATCCGAGGAGACGCCCGCGTAGGGTGGCTGGCCTGGAGTTCGAACCGATGTACCGACCCGACCTGGAAACCGCGGCGCCTGACATCGTCAGAGAGCGGCAGCTCGCGAGACTCAACGGGCTGCTGGCGCGCGTCCTGCCCGGCAACGCCTTCTACGCGAGCAAGTTCGGGGCGCTCGCGTCGCCACTGTCCTGGGACACGTTTGCGGAGCTGCCGATCACGACGAAAGCCGAACTCGTGGAAGACCAGGCGGCCGCGCCGCCGTTCGGTGCGATCGCCACCTGTCCCCCAGACGAGTACGTGGCGTATCACCAGACATCCGGCACGACGGGCAGGCCGCTGGCGATTCCCGACACGCGGGAGAGCTGGGAGTGGTGGGCGGAGTGCTGGCAATACGTCTACGCAGCGGCTGGTGTCACGGCTCGCGATCGGATCTTCTTCGCGTTTTCGTTCGGACCCTTCATCGGGTTCTGGAGCGCATACGCGGCCGCGTGCCGGCTCGGCGCCATGTCGATTCCGGGGGGTGGCCTCGACTCGCGATCCCGACTCCGGCTGATGGAGAGCAGCGGCGCCACCGTGCTTCTCTGCACGCCGACCTACGCGTTACACCTTGCCGAGGTCGCGCGGGCCGAGGGGATCTCGCTTCGCGATGGCGCGGTGCGCGTGACGCTGCATGCCGGGGAGCCAGGCGCGTCGATGCCATCGGTGCGGTCGAGGATCGAGGACGCCTGGGGGGCATCAGCGTTCGATCACGCGGGGGGCACGGAGGTGGGTGCCTACGGCTTCTCGTGCGAGGCGCGCACGGGGGTGCACGTCAACGAAGCCGAGTTCATCGCCGAGGTGCTCGACCCGGACACCGGGCGTCCGTGTGACAAGGGCTCGGCGGGCGAGCTGGTCCTCACGAATCTGGGACGGGCAGGCTGGCCGGCGATTCGGTACCGCACGGGTGACATCGTGTCGGTGGGCGCGCGCACGTGCACGTGCGGCCGCACCTCGCTGATGCTCCCGGGCGGCATCATAGGCCGCACCGACGATCTGATCATCCTGCGGGGCGTCAACGTCTATCCGTCGTCAATCGAGGCGATCGTGCGTACGTTCGAGGTCGGGGAGTTTCGGCTGGTCCGGACGCGCGAGGGCGCGATGGACGCGCTGACGATCGAGGTTGAAGCGAACGATGCGGAGGCCCAGAGTCTGGGCCGCGCGTTCAGGGAGCGCCTGGGCGTGCGGATCGCGACGCGTGTGGTGGCCGCCGGCTCTCTTCCGCGCTTTGAGCTGAAGGCCAGACGCGTCGTGGACAACCGCAGTCATTAGCGCGTCTAGAGCGTTTTTCGATTCGGTGGAGACCGAAAAGCGCTCTGCCGGTGACGGTCAGACACGAGCGTCAGAGCAGCGCCTTGATCGCCTCCTCGAACACGGCTTTCTCGACGAGCCCGGTGTGGCTCATGCACACCTTGCCGTCGCGCCCGATGATGACAGTGGTGGGCAGACCCGGCATCGGACCGTAGGCTTTCAGGACGTCGTCCCGGCCGGCACCGATCAAGATGGGGTAGTTCATCTTCATGAGCTCCACGTACTCGGTGAGCGCCGGAATTTCATCGTCGACATCGAATCCGAGGACCTGCAGGCCCTGTGCCTGGTACCTCGTATAGAAATCGATGAAATAGGGGATCTCCACCTTGCACGGGCCGCACCACGTGGCCCAGAAGTCGAGAAGAATCACCTTCCCCTTGAAGGCGCTGAGGGACACGTCGTCGCCGTTGAGATCCTTGAGCGTGAAGCTGAGATCGGCGACCTTGCCGTTCGGGTTGCAGATCGCCGCCAGGCCCGCTTGTCCGTGGACTGGTGCGGCGCTGATCGCCACCAGCAGCACGCCCAGAGTGATGTGCATCCAAGACTTCGACATTCAACCTCCTCCTGATCGGCGTCATGCGCCGTCCGTCTGCCCACTGTAATTCACTGACGGCAGTTCCGTCTCCAGTTGCCGCCGCATGCGGTCGGCGGCTGCCATGGACCGGGCGGCGACCCTACACGAGGATCTACGGTGTCCACAACCTGCGTGTTACAGTCGCGACGCTCGCGAGTCCGTGGGTGTAGCTGTAGCTGTGGCTGTAACACGGGACGCAAGGGGATCGTAGGAGACATATGAGGGCATGAGCCCGGAGCAGGAGCGCGCGCTGGGCCTGCTGATGGCGCGCACGCAACGCGCCGATGCGGCCGCCTGTGACCTCCTGCTGAAGGAGCTGCAGGTCGTCGTACGGCGGTTTGCCCGCCGGCGCGTTGGCGATGTGCCGTGGCTGGAGGATGTCGTGCAGGAGACGCTGATCGCCGTGCATCGCGGGCGACATTCGTGGAATCCCGCGCGGCCGTTTGTCCCGTGGCTGTACGCCGTGGCGCAGAGCCGCCTCATTGACGTGATTCGCCGGGAGCGCCGCGTGGCGGCGCGAGAGGTGTCCCACGAGAATGCGCTGGCGGCGGCATACAAGCACTCCGTCGAAGCCTCGGTGCAGGCGGCATCGGAAATACGGACGGCGATGGCGAGCCTCACGCCGCCGCAGCGGCGCGTCGTCGAACTGTTGAAGCTCGAAGAACGCAGCATTCAGGATGTGGCTGCGGCGCTGGGATTGAGCGAAGGGAACGTGCGAGTGATTGCCCATCGGGCCATGACACGCCTGCGACGCGTCGTAGGGAGACCATAGGAAGAACGTGACCAGCCACACAGCCGAGCTCGCAGCGTCGCTGTCGGCGGATCTGAGTCCGGTGACCCCGCTACCGCTGCCTGGCGCGCAACTGCGACGCTGGGGCGTCATCGGGGGAGCCGCGTTGGTCGCCACGATCGTGATGGGGGTTCGCCACGACTGGGCGGCCGCCATCGTGAGCTGGCCTGTCATCGGGCACACGGCCGTACTCGCCGCCGTGGCCGGCTCTGGAGCCTGGGCGGCGATTCGCCTGGCCACGCCGGGAGAGGCGCTGCCGCGCGCCGCAGGCTGGCCGGTCGCGTTCGGTGTGATCTGGCTGGTCTGGATGGCCGTGGATGCCGGCCTGGCGGGTGCTTCGGGCACGTTGAGCCAGGCGGGCTTCGGCTGGCGCTGCATCGTGCGGGCCGTTCTCGGGGCTGCGGTCCCTGGTGTCGTCCTGCTGGTCATGGTTCGCCGGGCGATGCCGCTGATGGCGAGGCCGGCGGCCGTTGCGCTGGCGGCGTCAACCGCGGCCATCGGAGGGCTGGCAGCCGAGTGGATGTGCCCCAACATGGCAGCGATGCACATGCTCGTCTGGCACGCAGCCCCGGTACTGGTGGTCGTGGTTGCCGCGACGATGTGTGGCACAGCCCTGGTCGGCCACTTCTCGTCGACCCGTAACGCCAGGCTTGGTCACACCTGATGGCAGGCGCGAACGGTTTGCTTGCTAGACTGACATATCCGCTCATGCATATTTCGTACGGTGTTCGTCGTTGCCGACTGGCAGTCCTGGCAGTCGCCCTCATGTGCGTGACGGGCGGCGGCAGCCTGCAGGCGCAGCTCATGCGTCCGCCCACGGCCGAGGTGGCGCCAGTGCTGGCAGCGGATGCCGCGCCGCAGGGCTCTGTGATGCGGGCGGCGATCCGCGTCACGCTGCCGGATGGCCTGCACACCAACGCCAACCAGCCTCGCGATCCGTCGCTGATTCCGCTCGTGCTGACCGTCGATGCGCCGGCGGGGGTGATGGTGGAAGAGATCGTCTATCCAGAGGCTAGCGACTTCGCGCAGGAAGGCGTGGAGGAGTTGCTCGCGGTCTACGAACAGGAGTTCCTGATCGGCGTGCAACTGCGGGTGCTTGACGATGCGGCACTTGGGGCCCTCACGGTACCCGCCCGCCTCCGCTATCAGGCCTGCGACGAACGCGTCTGCTACATCCCCGCGACCGTGGAGACCGGCTGGACGTTTCCGGTCGTGTCTGACGGCGACGCGGTGACCGCGATCGAACAGGACGCGTTCGCGCAGATCGCGTTCGGAACCGGGGCCATGCCGCCGGCGCCAGCGATCGTCGAGGCGGGTCCAGTCGTGGCACCGGCAGCGGGCGGCGGCGACCCGCTTGTCCTGATCGACGACTTCACCGTGCTGGCGAGTACCGGTGGCTATCTTTCAAGTGCCGCCTTCCTTGGCTTCATTTCAGATGCCGAGTCGGGCGTGGTGCAGCAGGGGTGGTTCGAGGGCCGCGGCCTGCTGGCCATCCTGTTCATCGTGCTGCTGGGAGGGCTGGCACTCAATCTGACGCCGTGCGTGCTGCCGATGATCCCGATCAATCTGGCCATCATCGGCGCGGGCGCTCAGGCGGGTTCCCGGCGCCGCGGGTTCCTCCTTGGCAGCGCATATGGCGCGGCCATGGCGCTGGTCTACGGCGTACTCGGCCTTGTCGTGATCCTCACCGCCGGCACATTCGGGACGATCAACGCGTCGCCCTGGTTCAACGTGTCCATCGCGGCCGTCTTCGTGGTGCTGGGTCTGGCGATGTTCGATGTGTTCACGATCGATTTCTCGCAGTGGTCGACGCGTTTCAACATGGGCAACGAAGGGCGCGGGTCGTTTCTCGTCGCGTTCGGCATGGGTTCGATCGCCGCGTTGCTGGCGGGAGCCTGCGTGGCCCCGGTCGTGATCCAGGTCGTACTGTTCTCGAGCAGCATGTATGCGGCCGGCACGACGGCGGCTCTGGCGCTTCCGTTCCTGCTCGGCGTCGGGATGGCGCTGCCGTGGCCGGTGGCGGGTGCGGGCATCAGCGCGATGCCGAAGCCCGGCGCGTGGATGGTCCACGTGAAGCACGCCTTCGGCGTCCTGATTCTTGGCACCGCGCTCTACTACGGCTATCTCGGATACACCTTGTTTGCCGATCGCTGGGTCGATGCGTCCGAGGTGGCGGCCAGCGTGGAACAGAAACTCAGCGAAGGCTGGCACGCATCGCTGGCCGAGGGGCTCGCCGTGGCGCAGCGGGAGCAGAAACCCGTGCTCGTCGACATGTGGGCGACGTGGTGCAAGAACTGCCTGACGATGGACGCCACGACGCTCGCCGATCCCGAGGTGGTCGCGGCGCTCGACGGCTACGTGCGAATCAAGTTCCAGGCCGAAGACCCCGAGGAGCCTACCGTGCGAGAAGTCATGCAGCGCTTCGGCGCGATCGGGCTCCCGACCTACGTGATCCTCGAGCCGAACGCGGCACAGGAATCGAGCCGAGACACCGGCGCAGTCCCGCCGGCAAGCTGACCGTGAGCGAGAGTGTGAATTGAGGCCATGATGAAGTTATCTGTTATAAGAACGCGAGGCGCGACGCTGCTCATGGCGTTCGTGCTGTGCATCTGTCTGTCGAGTCGCCTGGCGGAGGCCGGGCAGGGGACTGAGCCTGTGCGAGTAGCGATCGACGTGTCCGCGCTTGGGCCCCAGGTGGGAGCACAGGTGCCCGACTTCAACCTGGTGGATCAGGCAGGCCGCATGCGCGATCTGGCATCGGTCATGGGGCCGCGCGGCGCCATGGTGGTGTTTTTCCGCTCGGCCGATTGGTGACCGTTCTGCCGCACGCAGCTCGTGGAGCTGCAAAGTCGCGTCGAGGAGCTTCAGGCGGACGGTATCGGACTGGTCGGCATCAGCTACGACTCACAGCAGACGCTCGCTGACTTCACCCAGCGGAATGGGATCACCTTCCCGCTGCTGTCGGATGCTGGTTCGGCCACGATCAGGCGGTACGGCATTCTCAACACCGTGGCCGAGGAGGCGTTGGGGCCCAACGGCTCCGACCCGGCCGTTCTGGCGGATTTCGAGCGGTACGTCAGCGTCACGTCGGCGGACGAGCGATTCCGCGGAATTCCGTATCCGGGCACGTTCATCGTCGACCCGCAGGGGCAGGTCACGTCCCGCGAGTTCGAGGACTACTACTGGGAGCGGAACACGGTCTCCAGCGTCATGCTGGCCGTGGGCGCGGATGCCACGCCCGTCCAGGCGACGCAGGTCTCGACGGCCCATCTGGATCTCAGCGCGTACGCAAGCGATGCGAGTGCGGCGCTCGGCACCCGGTTCTCGCTTGCGGTGGACATCACACCCAAGAGCGGCATGCACCTGTACGCGCCGGGCGCGACCGACTATCGGATCGTGGCTCTGAACATCGCGCCGGAACCCCACCTCCGCACGGAGGCGGCGCAGTACCCGGAGTCGGAGATCTACTACTTTGCGCCGCTGGATGAGCGCGTTCCCGTCTTCCAGCAACCGTTCACGCTGCGGGTCGAGGCGGTGGCCGAAGCGACGGCTGCGGCGCGTCAGGCATTTGCGGGACGGGATGAGCTGGTGATCGCCGGCACGCTGGAATACCAGGCGTGCGACGACGCGATCTGCTACAACCCGGTGTCGGTGCCGCTTTCGTGGACGATCGCGCTCGAAGGGTTCGTGCCGGGCGCGCCGCGGCCGTGACGCCGGTGTGGGCGCGTAAGCGCGCGCCTGTTGTTAGAGGAGGATAGCGCCATGACCATTTCACGACGTGATGCGATTCGGATCTCCGGTTCGACGCTGGCGGGCTTGTCGCTGGTCGGGGTCAAGTCGGAGCAGTTGAACGCGCAGGCGCCACAGACAACCGCACCGGCGTGGCCGGACAGCCTGGTGGAAACGCCGATGCGCGAAGGGTTTCCCGCGCCGCTTCCGCTCAACCCCGACGGGTCTGCGCCGGTGCATCCAGCGAGCGCGGCCGGGCCGATCAGCGATCCGCTGATGTGGCGCACGCCCGAGCGCCAGACGCCCGACGGCGAGGCCGACTACCGGGAGATGGCGATCAAGGTCGATACGCGTCGTCTGGCAAGGCTCTCCGGGACGCTGCGTTTCGCAGACCTCGAGGCGCTGCCGCGTGTGACCCAGACCTTTCTTCTGCAGTGCGGCGCGCCCGATCCGCGCGGTGTCGTGACGTGGACCGGCGTGCGCTTCAGCGACGTGGCTGACATGCTGGGCCTGCTGCCGACCGTGCACTACGGTCGCTTCGTGGCCACTGATGGACATTACGTGGACGAGCCGATGACCACGCTGCGGCACCCGCAGGTCATGCTCGCGTGGCTCATGAACGGTGCCCCGATTCCGCTCCGACATGGCGCGCCGCTGCGCCTGATCGTGCCGTTCCGCTACGGCAACCGCAGCATCAAGGCGATCACGGAGATGGTGTTCGCCACACCGAGCCTGCCGATGCCGCCGCTGCCGGCCTGACGCGGATCACATGTATTGGGGAGACGCCTTGAGTACAGCCAGACGAGCCACACTCGCCGGGAGCGCAGTCGCACTGGTCGCCGTCGTCGTTGCGATCCTCGTCCCGGTTGCCGCCCAGCAGTCCCGCGTCGAGACTGGAGACACTCCCGTGTCCTTCTATGATTTGAAGACCGCATCGCTGGCCGGTGCGCCCGCGGACCTTGGCAGGTACCGGGGCATGGTGAGCCTGGTGGTCAACGTTGCGAGCAAGTGCGGTTACACGCCGCAATACGAAGGCCTCGAGCAACTCCAACGCGAGATGGGAGGCAAAGGGTTCAACGTGCTCGGCTTCCCGAGCAATGACTTCGGCGGACAGGAACCGGGCACCGCGCAGGAGATCGCGGATTTCTGCCGACTCACCTACGACGTGACGTTTCCGATGTTTGCGAAGGTGGCGACGAGGGCGGGCGCGGATCAGTCGCCGGTCTACCGCTTCCTGGGTGCGTCTGGCGATCTGCCGGCGTGGAATTTCAGCAAGTACGTGATCGACAGGCATGGCGCTGTTGTCGCGTTCTTCCCGAGCGACGTGACACCCGAAGACCCCCGCCTGCGCACGGCCATCGCCCAGGCCATGGCGGTCCGCTAGCCGCAGATCTCACCTGAGTCGAGCATCACGGGTCCTGTCGCCGGGTTTCCCCACCCGTCCTCGGCGCCAACAACATCTGTAACGTGGAAGGCGCCTGCGCGGCGGGCGGGGATGCCCCTCCCGTCGCCACCCGCCCCCAAGAACACCCTCGACTTGAGTGAGCAAGGACTGTGGAGCGTACCCATCGGCCCTTTGTGTCGCACAGGCGCGATATCCTGACATCCAGAGCGTTTTTCGATCGGTGGAGACCGAAAAACGCGGGAAGGCGCTTTTCGAAAAGGCCCGACCCCTGCGAGAAACCCGAGACCGAAACGAAAGGCGCTCTACGTGTTTCCCTACCGAGACGAGAACGACACCCAGCGCCCACCGTTCGTGACGTTGGCGCTGATCGCCGGCACCTCGTACGTGTGGCTTGCCGTCCAGGGCGGGGGAGCCGCGCTGCCGCTGGCGGAATCGGTGTGCAACCTGGGTCTGATCCCTGGTGAGCTGACAGGCCTGCTGCCGTCGGGGACGGCCTTCGACATCGGAGACGGCCTGGCCTGCGTCACCGACCCGGGCCGGAACACGTCCGCCGTCGTGACGTCGATGTTTCTGCACGGGTCATGGATGCATCTGATTGGCAACATGTGGTTTCTGTGGCTCTTCGGCAACAACATCGAAGATTCGATGACGCGGCCGCGCTTCATCGCGTTCTATCTGCTGTGTGGACTGGCGGCGGCGATGGCGCAGGTGTGGGCGAACCCGGTGTCTGGGGTGCCGATGGTGGGCGCATCCGGCGCGATCAGCGGCGTGATGGGCGCATACCTCGTGCTGTTTCCGCGCGTGCGCGTCTGGACGATGATCCCGCTTGGATTCTTTCTTCACTCGATGCCGTTGCCCGCCTGGGTCATGCTGATCTACTGGGCCGTTCTGCAAATCGTTGGCGGTCTGGGGGACATCGGCGCGGAGGGCGGTGGCGTGGCGTTCTGGGCGCACGTCGGCGGATTCGTCGCCGGCGTGGTGTTGATCAAGGTGTTCGAGAGTCAGGATCGTTTGGCCGCGCCCCGCGCCCACCACTGGCGGCCGCGGCGGTCCCGCTGAAGGCCCGCCGAGCAGCCGCAATCGGACCAGTAGCTCAGAGCGTCTGGATCTGCAGGTTCCGGAACTTCACGACACCGGCGAAGTACTGCAACGTGATCGGGCCTTCCGCATGCGTGCTGTCCTCGATGTCCGCAGTCACCGTGCCGTTCAACGCGACCACCAGCCTCGCGCCTTCGGCCCTGATCTCGAGGGTGTTCCATTTTCCAGCGGCGACGATCTCGACCGCCGCCGACGCGAAGTTGGTGATGGCTCCGGTCCGGTAGGACGGATCCGGCCGCTGGTCGAAGATGTTGACTTCGTAGCACGAGTTCGGGCCGACCGCGTCCCTGTCTTCGCAGCGAATGAACACGCCGCTGTTGGCCGGCTCGTCAACCCAGAACTCGGTGGTCAACACGAAGTCTCGGTAGGAGCCATCCGTAACCAGGTGGCCACGTCCGCCATCGGCCTCGACACCGCCGTCGCCCGGCCGCCAGTTCGCATCACCAGAAATGGTCCAGCCATTCAGGCTCGTGCCGTCCAGCAGCGAGACCGGACCCTGAGCCGCGGTCCCGGGACCCACGAGAAGCAGCACGGCCAGCGTGGCCACGAACGTATATTTCATTCCAGTTCCCCTATACAGATCTGAACGCCACTCTCGCTCCGCTACTTCGCCAGCGGGTCCGGACGTAACTGGAAGTGCGCGGCCAATGGCCTGGTGCCCTTGCCGCCTTCAAGCAGCCACGGCGTGCGGTCGCCGTTGGCAGCCCACAGCCCGCGTCCCTTCCACCCAGCATCCGGGTCGTCAATGCGACCGTCAAAGCCCTTGGCGTAGAAGCCGAGCGGGTAGGGCACGCGCAACGTCACCATCTCGCCGTTCGCAAACGCGATCAGGCCATCGTTGAGGTTGCCCGTTGACATCGGCACGTTCTCGCCGAGGCCGAACGTGTTGTGCTGATCGACCCACGAGTAGTAGCTCGACTCCGCGCTGTTGTCGCCGATGCCTTCGAAGCCAGGCCCCGGATACTTGTGAAAGGTCCACCCCTCTGGGCAGTGGTCGCCGGTGGCCGTCGGTCCGCTGAGCGGCCCCGTGCACTTGCGGCGATCGAAACTCCCCATGTGGCCGCTCGACAGCGACACCCAGACCACGCCTTCGCCGTCGATGTCGGCGCCACGCGGGCCGAACCCGGGTGCCGGCACGTTGTAGATCTCGGCCAGCGACGTGTGCGGTGGATTGGAGCCCGGTGCCAGCCGAACGACGGCGCCAGGGTTTGAGCGGTACGAGCCCCAGATCGACCCGTCGACCGGGCTGGGCATCACAGCGTAGAAGCCAGCGATGATCCGCTTGTCCTTGCTCGGGTCAACCGGCTGGTCGGCCTCGACATACTCGTCGCGCTCGCCGTTGCCGTTGGTGTCAAGAATCAGCGCCGTCCACCCCTGTGATGCCTCGGCGTCGCCGGTCTCGTCGAACATCTTCGTGTTGAGCCAGCCCACCACCGGACCGCCGCCGCTGGTCCAGAGCGTCTCGTTCTCGTCGAATCCGAACTGCGGATGATGCGTGCCAAAACAGGTGTCGACGAAGCTGTACTCCTGCGTCTCGGGGTCGAACATCGCCAGGTGGCGCGTGGACCGGTTCATCGGCGTCAACATCGCGGACGGATGGTCGGAGCCCTCGCGACAGAACTCCGGCGTCTCGACGCCGCGGATCGACGCCGCCAGCCAGACCCTGCCTCGCGCGTCGAGCATGGAGTTGTGGTTGTTGGCCCTGGTGTCCCAGATCCGCTCGCTGCCCCAGTAGGGTGACGGCTGCAGGGCGTCGAGCCCCGCGGCGTGACCCGGCCCGAGGCTCAGCGGCATATCCGCGTCGCGGACCGGCATCGTGAAGCTTGTCCAGGTGTTGCTGACCGGATCCATGATGGGCATCACGTCCGAGCTGTACTCGGGCGATCCGAAGATCGGTCCGTACCCGTTGACGGTCGGGTTCCGCTTGTCGGTGGTGATCAGATCGTGCAGGTACTGACGATCGTTCACCCAGTCGCGAAGCGTGACGACGACGTTGCGCTCGACGCCCTGCGGCCGTTCCGGCGTGGAGTGGGGCAGTTCACCGGCGGTGATACGGTCGGTCCAGTCGCCGTAATTCGCGACGCTCTCGCCACCGAGCCTCGATAGCTGTCCGAGCATCTGGCCGCCCGCCTGTCCTGATTGCACGCGGCGCGTCCAGGCCTGCGCGGACGAGTCGAACGTACCGAGCGCTTCGGGAATCGTACGCGTCGACGCCTGGCCGAGCTGGTGGCAGCCGATGCAGCCGTTGCTCTTCATGCTATCGAGCCAATCGGTCTGCGTCAGGTCGGCCGGAATGCGAGGGTTGCCGCCACCGAACTCGGCGGCGGCGGGGATCTTCAGCATCGAATACCAGTAGATCGCGGGGTAGTACTCGGCGGCGGCGGCGGCCGTCGGGGCCGGCGTGGCCGTGATGTTCACGATCTGGCCTGGCGCCGAGGTGGTCTTGGCACTGTCGATCAGGCCGTACCCGCGCGCCCACACGTCGTAGGTGGCCTCCGGCAGGTCGGGGACGACATAGCGTCCCTCGTCGTCGGTGACGACGCTCTTGAGGTAGCGGATGTCCAGGTCGTGGGTTTCGGCGATCACCCACACGCCGGCTTCCGGTCCGTTCGGCCCTGTCACCACGCCGCCGATGTCATCGGCGTCGATATCAATCGCCGGCTGGCTGGCGCACGACGCGGCAAGGCTGCCCGCCACAACGATGGCCACCGCGGCCGCTCCCGAGATGAACCGGAAAGGTCTGTTCGGTTGCATGATGCAATCCTCTTCAATGACGGTTGACGTGCTACGCGCGTGCCACGTGGCACCTGGGTCTCAGGACTCCGGGCCGAGGATACACAAAGGCCCTCGCGCCTGTCCAACCGGCCGGAGGCAGGATTCGGAGTCTAGTCTAGACCACTACCGAAGGCTGGTCCGACGACCGGGCGCATCGGGTAAGATCGTAGGGAACCCCGGATTTGCGGAGGAGATTCATGCAGCACCCAACCCGCGTCGCGCTCGCTGTCGCGTCCGCTACTGCACTGTTCGCGGTCCTCACTGTCCCGGCCTTTGCCCATCACGGCTGGGGTGGGAACGCCGCTGAAGAGACGGAATTGACCGGTACCGTTGAAATGTTGAGCCTGGCTGGCCCCCACGCATCGATGAAGGTGCGCTCGGGAGGGCAGGTCTGGGACATCACGCTGGCGCCTCCGGCCCGAGCCCAGCGCGCTGGCCTGCAGGCGGATTCCATCCCGGTCGGAGCGACCGTCACCGTGCGCGGCCATCGGAACAAGACCGCCGGTCGTTACGAGATGAAGTCCGAACGGGTGACGTGGAACGACGAGGTGTTCGACGTGTATCCCAACCGTCACTGATCTGACAACGATCGGTGCCTGGCCTGCCCGAATTCCTGGCGTGGATCGAAGGGTCCACGCTGGGTGATCTCATGCGGGAGTCCGGCGTCTGGACCTACGGCATCGTCAACCTGGGGCACATCCTCGGGATCTCATCGTTGTTCGGCTCGCTGTTGATCCTCGACCTGCACCTGCTGGGACTGTGGCGCCGGGTGCCGCTGGCCGCGCTCTCACGCGCGACGGTTCCGGTGGCGCAGGTTGGCTTTGCGCTGGCCGCCGTCAGCGGCATCTGCATGCTGAGCACGAATGGCACCGAGTACATCGGCAACCCCTTTCTCCTGATCAAGTTTCCCGCCATCGGCTTCGGACTGGTCAACGTGTGGGTGCTCAGCTTGCTGCCCGCCTGGCGCACTCGCGAAGAGCGGGAACCGTCAGGCACCGAGCGTGTACACCTGGCGATTGCCGGCGGCGTGTCGCTGGTCTCCTGGCTGACCGCAATTGTCGCTGGCCGAATGATCGGCTACTGGTAATATAAGGAGTTCGCTCGCACGCGGCGCGCCCGCCATTGTCCCCATCGTCCAGAGGCCTAGGACGCGGCCCTTTCAAGGCTGAAACCCGGGTTCGAATCCCGGTGGGGACGCCATCCTTCCGCGGTCGCGACAGTTGTCGAAGGGGCATCACGTTTGACGTTATTAACGCCCAGCGTTACTATGTTGCGTGATCGTCTCATTCAGGGACGCAAAGACCAAGACGCTGGCGAGCGGCAAGCGGGTGAAGCCATTCGGGGGCTTCGCGTCGGTGGCCCGACGCAAACTTCGCCAGCTTGAGGTCGCAGCACGGATCGACGACCTCAGGATCCCTCCAGGTAACCGGCTGGAGGCGTTGAAAGGGAATCGCGCCGGGCAGCACAGCATCCGCATCAATGACCGGTTCCGCGTCTGCTTTCGTTGGACGCCAGCTGGTCCCGAGGATGTCGAGATCGTTGACTACCACTAGGAAGGAGTAGGTACGAGTGATGGCCACCAGACTTGCGCCCGTGACTCCCGGCGAGCTCTTGCTCGAGGAGTTCCTGCGTCCCATGGGGATTTCGCAGTATCGGCTTGCGAAGGAGATCGGCGTGCCGGCCCAGCGCATTGGCGAGATCGTCTCTGGTCGGCGTGCAGTCACAGCGGACACCGACCTGCGGCTATGCCATTTCTTCGGTCTGTCGAACGGCTATTGGCTGCGGGCGCAGGTTGCTCATGATACCGAGGTCGCCCGCGTGGCCATGGCGGGCGAACTCAAGAAAATCAAGCCATGGTCGCGGACGGCGGCGTAGGTCGACGTCAGTCGCAACTCGCCCCTGGATGGACACGCTCTACTGCTGAGGAGATGGCAGCGAGCTGGCCGCCGCCTAAGCCCGTAGTCGGGGGTCGCAACTCAGAACCGGGGGCTTTATCAGTGGACGCCGATTTGACCACGCGATTCCTCGTGAGCCGTCACTCGCCGATGACCTGAGTGACAATTTCGCGGCGTCGCGGCCGAGTGTCGAACTCGATGAGCATGATCTGTTGCCAGGTGCCGAGCATCAGCGCGCCCTCGACGAATGGCACCGTCAGCGAAGGGCCCAGCAAGGCGGCGCGCACATGACTGGAACCGTTGTCGTCTCCCCACCGGAGGTGATGACGGTATTCGCCAGCCCGAGGCGCCAGCCGCTCGAAGAGTCCGTTCAGGTCCGCGATCGCACCGGGCTCGAACTCGATCGTGGTGACGGCTGCTGTGGACCCCACCACGAACACCGTGACGACACCCGCTCGCGACCGGGATGCCGCGACGGCCGCCGCGACCTTTTCCGTGACGTCTCGCGCGTCACCCTGCCCCTTCGTGGAGACGCCAAACTTCGCCGTTGCGACCATGTGGGCAGCATATCGCGGGCGGGCATGAGTGGGTTGGCACGACTGCCCCGACCGTCATCGTCCAGAACGGGCTCGATTCGAGGAACCGCGGCGGCATGAACCGGCCTTCGGGACTGTCCCCGGTCGGCTCGGGCACGGAACGTAAGGCGATGCCGAACCCTACGAGGAGCGCCCGAATCATCTGGTGGTCCTGTGTCTGTCGCGAGAATCGGTTCAGAAGCGGGGTCGCGGTATCCTAGGCTCGGGTCACGCGGCGAACGCCGTCTCTCTCGGTTCAGCAGGTGTCTTCGCCGACGACGGTCTCAGGGGAACTACAAACAGGAGCCTGGCATGTTACTCAAGCAATGTGTGATGGTCGCGATGGCCGCGGTCGTTACCGCACTCGGAACTGGGAGCGTGCGAGTCGTTGCGCAGGGGCCTCAGCCGAATCCATTTGGCCCACCTGATAAGCACTTCTTCCAACTCCCCGACGGACGGGTCATAGGCTCGACCGTGGCGCTCGGTATGGATCCCGATGGTACGAGCCTGTGGGTTTACCAGCGCTGCGGGGTCTACCGGATCACGTCGGACGGAGAGCCCGCCGCCGCCGAGATCCTGCAGCGCCGCGATTCGCGCCGCGAGTGCGAGGGTTCCGACGAAGACCCGATCATGCTGTTCGATGCCACCGGTCAGATGGTGAAGAGCTTCGGCGGCGGCATGATCATGCATCCCCACGGGATGCATGTCGACCCGCAGGGTTATATCTTCGTGACCGACGGCGACCAGGCGCAGTTCGACACGAACAAGGGCAACCAGGTCTTCAAGTTCAGCCCGGACGTCGAGCTACTGTTGACGTTGGGCAGGCCCGGTGGATCCGATGGCCTGAGCGGTTCTGATTTTCACATGCCGTCCTCGGTGATCACCAACGACGCCGGGGAGATCTTCGTCGGCGACGGTCATGGCCGTCGGGGAGCGAACGCGCGAATTGTGAAGTTCACGAAGGACGGCGAATTCATCAAGGCCTGGGGCAGGAAAGGGGCAGGCGCCGGTAAACTCAGCAACCCGCACGATCTGGCGTTCGATTCCCAGGGCCGCCTGTTTGTTGCCGACAGAGACAACGATCGGGTCGTCGTGTACGACCAGGACGGGAACGTCCTCGTCCAGAGCTGGAAGCAATTCGGCACGCCAGCCGGTGTGTTCATCCACAAGCAGACTGACACCCTGTATGTAGCCGATTCCCTGTCCGGGGAGGATCCCGAGAGGAATCCCGGCTGGACCGGTGGCAAGGGGATCTATATCGGGAGCGCGAAGACCGGCGTTGTCACCGGGTACGTGCCCGATCCCGATCCAGAGGGCTCACAGGAAGGCACCGCCCTCGATCCCACTGGCCGGATCATGTACGGGGCACAGAGCGACAAGGCCACGGTCAACAGGTACGTGAGACGGTAAGGCGTCAGTAGGGCCAGGGGCGCCGTTTCTCCGCGACGGCTAGTTGATCGGCCCGAAGGACGCTTTATCACTACGCAGGTCGCCCTCCTCATTCCCAGACCGGTAGGAATGGGGGAGGCCAGGCGACCGGCAGCAACCTCAGCGCCGGTTCTGGAGAGAGGAGCACGATGTCCAGGAAGACCTCGGGCTGGTTAGCCGCGACTCTGGTGGCCCTCGCCCTCGCGCCCATCTGGGCGCCGACAGCTCCGACTGCCGACTCCGAAGTCGTCGGAATGTCGTCCGAAGGGCTGGAGCGCCTGACGGCCACGCTCGCGGAATATGTTGAGAGCGATCAGATAGCCGGATCGGTCGCGATCGTACTGAGACGTGGTCAGGTCGCCTACCTTGAAGCGTTTGGCATGCGCGATCGCGAAGCAAGCGCCCCGATGGCCGTCGACTCCATCTTTCGTATCGCGTCGCAGACAAAGGCGCTCACGAGCGTCTGCGTGATGATCCTGCAGGAGCGCGGCCAGCTACTCATCACCGATCCAATCGCCAAGTATCTTCCCGAGTTTCGAGACCGGACCGTAGCCGTCGACGACGGGCGCGGCGGGTACGACCTGGTTCCTGCGGAACGGCCGATCACGATTCTCGACCATCTCCGGCATACGTCCGGTATCAGCTACGGAAACGGCCCGGGCGTCGACCTGTGGAAAGAGGCCGGTGTGCTCGGCTGGTATTTCGCCAACCGCGACGAACCGATTCGCGACACGGTGGCTCGCATGGGTGCGTTGCCGGGGGTGGCTCAACCGGGAGAGAGATGGGTGTATGGCTACAACGCCGACATCCTGGGTGCGCTGGTGGAAGTCGTGAGCGGGCGGCCGCTCGACGTCTTTCTGCGGGAGGAGGTGCTGGAGCCACTCGGCATGAGCGATACGCACTTCTATCTGCCGGAGGAGAAGCGAGACCGGCTGGCCACGGTCTATTCGTCGATTACCGGGGGGGGCATCGAGCGCGCTCCGGATCCTGGTTACATGGAAGACGATGGGATCTTCGGCACCATCGGCCAGGGTCAGTACGTTGATGGACCCCGCAAAAGCTTTTCCGGCGGCGCAGGACTGCTGTCGACGGCCAGAGACTACGCCGCGTTTCTTCAGATGATGCTGAATGGTGGCGAGCTGAACGGCGTGCGGATCCTGAGTCCGGGCACCGTGACGCTGATGACGGTCAACCAACTCGATGGCGTCTCGTTTCAATCAGGTCGGGGGTTTGGCCTCGGCTTCTCCGTGGTGATCGACGCCGGGGCCCGCGGTATTCCCGGCTCGGTCGGCGAGTTTGGCTGGGCTGGCGCCTACCACTCCACCTACTGGGTCGACCCGGAGGAAGAGCTGGTGGCCGTCTACCTCACGCAGCTGATCCCGGCGATCGACATCGACGATCAGGACGCGTTCCGGGCGCTTTTGTATGAGGCCTTGGTGGAGTGAGCGCTCCGCCGAAGCCCGCGAGCGGGTCGACAGCGGCCCACCCACCAGATGGCATATGCTACGGATGTCTCGGCGGCAAGCCGCCTCAGCGGCAGGAATGGAGAGGACACTGATGCATCGTGTATTCGCAGGCTGCGTGTCGATCGTGGGGCTCCTGGCGCTGTCCTCGCTTGCGCACGCCCAGGAGCTGGTGATTGACTGGGAACTGGACAGGGTCTTCGTCGTCGTTGACGATGCCGTAGTCGATATCGCGCGGCAGGCAGGTGAGGCCGTGGAGCGTGATTCGGACTTTTCGCTGATCGTGGTCGGCGCCACGGCGGGGTCACTCGAGCAGCGTCTGGAGTCCGAGCCGGTCGACGTGATCTTCATGGCGGCGCCGGCGATCGATGCGCTGGATGAGGCCAACAGATTCGTGCCGGGAACCCGGGTCGACGTGGCGCGCGATCCCGACCTGTCTGCGAGCTATGCCGCAGCCATGATGGTGACAGGGGAAAACACCGAAGGGGCGCGGGCCTTCCTGCGCGCGCTGGTCGGCGAGGAGGGCCGTGCGGCCGTGATGTCGGCCGGGCTCGAGCCCATCAGCGCCCCCTGAGGACGCGCCCCGGGCGCGGGTCCAGCCAGGCTGTCGAACGATCGCACTGCCACTCGTTGGTCGGGGCGTCAGATCTTCTTGATCGACAGGTTGTCATTGACCACACGCACTTCGCGTTGTGGGAATGGAATCTCGATACCATGCGTCCGTAGCGCCTCGAATATCATCAGGAGCAGGTCGCCGCCGACACGGTTCCTGCCGTCGTCGATACCCTCCATCCAGAACTCGACGAACATGTTGACGCCGGAGTCGCCGAAGCTGTCGATTTCACAGTCAGGGCGATCCCAGATGGGAATGTCTTCGCCACTGATGACCTGCGGATGGCTGGACACCACGTCCTTGATGATGTCCACGAGCTTGCGTATGTCGGTCGCGTAGGCGACCGAAAAATCGACCCGGTAGCGCTGGCGCTTGTCCTTGTGCGTCCAGTTGGTGAAGACCTCGACGATGAACTTTTCGTTGGGGACGACGACGTCCTTGCCATCGAACGTTTCCAGCGTGGTCGAGCGCAAGCTCAGCTCGCGCACGATACCGATGGGGCCGTCCTGGAGTTCCACGTAGTCACCCAGCGTGACCGAGCGGTCGAGCAGGATGATGATGCCGGAAATGAAGTTCGACGCGATCGCCTGCAAGCCGAACCCGATACCCACGCCGAGCGCGCCGCCGAAGACCGCAAGCGCCGTGAGGTTGATCCCCATGACCTGCAGCACCAGGAGCACGACGACGGAGAAGATCCCGATCTCGAGCATCTTCGAGGCGATCTCGCGCGTGCGCAAGTCCAGGTTGTCCTGGCGCGTGATAACGCCGCGGGCGGTTCTGCTGGACACCAGCCCGAGCCAGAAGAACAGGGAGCCGAAGATGGTGACGCGCGCGACGCCGTAGGCCGACACCTCGATGTTGCCGACACTGATCGAGATCGATTCGAGGATGCCGTTCAGGCCGCTGAGCAGTCCGAGCAGGTGCAGGATCAGCAGCGGGATGCCCACCCACCGGGCAATCCTCGCCGCGGCGGCGTGCGCGAGGAAATTGGTGACGATCGAGTTGAACAACAGCAACATCGCGATCGCCAGGGCGGTCTGCACCAGCCAGCCCTCTTGTAGCGCAATCTGGGTGATCTCGAGCGAAATGCGCAGCATCAGGATCGCCAGCAGTGGAACGATCAAGCTGCCGAGCTTGGCGAACAACTGCTTGAGGGGATGCTGTGTCTCGTCTTTCGGCGTGGACCCGAAGGGCTGGAAATATTTCCTGATGCGAGAGCCAGCCACAAAGGCAATCGCATAGATCGCCAGAATGATGCCGAGTTGTGTGTAGGTTGCGGGCGAAGCGAACGCCACCCGCGCGTGCGCCTCGGCCAGCGCGGCGAACTCACCCAATCTGTCAAGCATCACGCGAATACCTGCTCAATGTGTCCGGCGTTCGAGGGCATAGACCCTATCAGACTGCGCTATCACCGCGTCAGCGCGCGCCTCAACTTGACGATTCCTTCCGTCGGTGTCTCGCCACGGTCAGCGCTGCACCGAGCTTCTGTGGCTGGACCTCACCGTGGAACGTGCCTCCCTCGTGGAGGATGAGCTGCGGCGACACGATACGGCCTTGAACGTTTGCGGTCGTCCTCAGCTCCACCATGTCGGTGGCGAGTAGCGTCCCGGTCACCCGGCCGGCCACCGTGATGTCGCGGCCGACGATGTCGCCATCGATCGTCGCCGACGGCGAAATGGTGACGGCCTGTCCTTCGCACCACACGGGGCCTTCAATCCGACCTTCCACATCGAGGTCACCGGTCGACGACACTTCACCGCGGACGACGATGGTCGGTCCGATTCTGGTCATGCGCGAGCCTTTGTTCTGAGGGGCATTGTCAATTCTGGGCCATCGGCGGCGAGGTCACCTCGGGCTCAATTGAAGTCACCAGCCAGCCTGCCAATCGATTACCCTATCACTCGTGACCATCTGGATCATCATTGCGTCGCTCGTGGGGATCGTCGGCGTGGGACTCGCGGTCATGCGTTTCCGGCGCGGCCGAGATGGCTCGCAGTTCGATCTTGGCGACGTGAGCGAGCAGTGGATCACGGAGCAGCGATCGGATAAACACGTCGATCGGTAATATCGTGCAAGGAAAGGATTCGTGATGGCTGAGAGCCCGGCGCAGAACTACTCGAACCACGGACAGATGGTACCTGCGTTCCACTACGTGGCGTTCGGACTGCTCTTCGTGACCTTTATCGGAGCTCTTGTCAACGTCTACGAATCGCTCGGGGACAGCTCACGCATCTACAGCGCCTCGCTGCTCGTGGCGTTGACCTTCGGTACGTTGATGGTTGCCTTCTTCGCCCGCGCCTTTCCGCTCAAGGCGCAGGACAGGGCCATCCGCGCGGAGGAGCAGTTGCGGCACTACGTGATGACGGGAAAACTTCTCGATGGTCGGCTGACCGTACGGCAGATCGTCGCGCTTCGATTTGCGTCCGACAGCGAGTTTGTGGCCCTGGCACAGCGAGCGGCCGAACAGGGTCTGTCCGGAGACGCTATCAAGCAGGAGGTCAAGGACTGGCGGGCGGATACCTACCGCGTCTGACGCGTCGGCGTCGAAGAGTCGAGGAACTCCCGTTCACATGATGAAAGGTCTTGGAGAGGTACTTGGTGCTCTCGCCCTGATACTGCTCAGCGCTGTGGCTGCTGCGCCTCAGGCGCCGATCGTCCTCAGCGACCTCGCTATCGACGTGTGGCCCGACTACGATCGCCCGGGCGTCCTGGTGATCTACCGTGCGACTCTCGCGCCGGAGAGTCCGCGCCCTGCCAGATTGGTGTTTCGCATACCGGCCTCGGCCGGGTTACCGAGCGCGGTGGCTGAAAGACCCACTGGCGGCCAGCTCCTGACGCTTCAGTACGTGCGCACTGTCGAGGGGGACACGGCGCTCATCGAGCTCACCGCGAGCCAGGCGTATGTACAGCTCGAATACTACGACCCGCTGATCGCGAGGGACAGCGCCAGTCGGAGTTTTTCGTTTACCTGGCATGGGGACTTCGACGTGCAACGGTTCGAGGTCTCCCTGCAGCAACCGCACCTGGCGCAGAACTTCACGACGGTTCCGGAGGCCCCCGTTGCCACCGCATCTGCTGACGGGTTGGTGTATCACGCCCTGTCACGCGTCGGCGTGGCTCGAGGAGAGACCATCAGCGTTCAGGCTTCATACGAGAAGGTCTCCGATCAGCTCAGCGTCGAGACGTTGTCACCCACGGCGGTGCCGGCACCGCTACCTGCTTTGCAGCCGACTCCGGTGACCGGTGGTGGTGCACCTCCGGCTGGTGAGACGGGGCGTGTCGTGGTCGGGGCCCTGGTCGTCGCGGCAGCTGCGGTCATTGCTGGTCTGATGTTCAGAACCCGTCGACAGGCCAGGAGTGCGGCAGCAGCATCCGCATCGGCAAGGGCTACTGGCAGCGCTCTCCCTTCAGAATCGTCCGGCGAGGCGAAGAAAAAGTTCTGCACGCAGTGCGGCTCGGGCGTCAACCGTGGCGATCGTTTCTGTCGATTCTGCGGCACGCCGATCAAGAGCTGACGATCGCGTCGAGATCGACCGGTATACGTCACCGAGACCTCGGTGAGAAGGATAGGATAAGAGGATGAGCTGGCAGCTGAGGGCTCTGGCGATGGTGTTGGTTGCGGCGACCACGACGGCCGCGACGTCGGCAGCTCAGACACCTGCCCCGAGAGCGCCCGACGGTGCGGCCGACACTGCGCCCGACGGTGCGCCCGAAAGCGCACCCGGCAGCGCACCCGAAGAGGCGCCGGCTGATCTGTCCGAGCCGCCGGCCGACGCAGTGCAAACAGACTCCGGGCTTACCTCGCGAACGGTCACACCTGGCACGAGCGAGGAAAGACCGGCGCCGACCGATTTTGTCACGGTCCAGTACACCGCCTGGTCGGCTGACGGTACCGTGGTCGACAGCACGTGGAGGCGCGGGAAGCCGTCGATGATCGCACTGGACCAGTCACTCCCCGGATGGGGTGAGTGCGTGCAGATGATGACGGTCGGCGAGATCCGGCGGTGCTGGATGCCTCAGGAGCTGGCCTACAACGGTCGAGCGGGCCGGCCCACCGGCACCATCGTGTTCGACATCGAGCTCATCGAGACGCGCCCTGCCCCCACCGTGCCACCGATTGACGTCGCCGGACCACCGGCCGATGCCACCCGTACCGTATCCGGGCTTGTCTACAAGGTGCTGAAAGTCGGCGCGGGAACGCGGAGACCTTCGCCCAGGAGTCAGGTGACCGTCCACTACACCGGCTGGACGACGGACGGAGAGATGATCGACAGCTCGGTCGCGCGTCGCACCCCGCAGGAGTTCGTGGTCAACGACGTGATTCGCGGATGGACCGAGGGCCTGCAGCTCATGGTCGAGGGCGAACGCAGGCGCTTCTGGATTCCGGAGAATCTGGCCTACAAAGGCGAATTCGGCGCGCCGCGCGGCATGCTGGTGTTCGACATCGATCTGATCGCAATCGAATAGCTCCATGTGTGCGCGCCAGAGCGGGGGACGTGGGTGAGGATGCGAAGAGGCACCGTCGTGAAGCATGTAGCCCTTCTTTGCTCTCTCATCGTTCTGGCGACCGGGAGCGTGGCACCGGCGTCGGCGCAAGCGCTTGACCTGGAGACCGTGCTTGCGGGCGTCGGCGACTACGTCGAGCGGTACTACACGCGTACGCAGCGCCTCCTGGTGGAGGAGAAGGTCATCCTCCAGCAACTCAGCCGGAGCTGGTCGGCCGAAGGCTTCGCGCGGCAGCTGGAATACGACCTCCGTGTCGAATGGGATCCGTCGGCAACGGAGGAACCGGCGAAGGTGGTCCGCGAACTGGTCCGGGCGAGTGGATCGCCGCTCGGATCCCGCGATCAGCCGGAGTGCATGGACCCGCGTGCCACGTCTCCCGATCCGCTGGCGTTTCTGCTGCCGGATCGGCGGAGCGCATTCAGGTTCGAGATGGCCGGCACGGCGCGCATCGACGGCCGCGACGCCGTGATGCTCGACTACCGGGTCATGACGCGGGGGGAGCCCACGGCCGAATGGACCGGCGTCTGTGGTTGGGTCGATCTGTCCGGCCGTACGCGCGGGCGCGTCTGGGCGGATGGCAACACGTTCGAGGTCCTCCGTTTCGACGAGCAGCTCATCGGGCTCGTTGACATCCCCGGCCCACCCAACGGGCGCGCCCGCAGGCCTCGACTGTTCACCTTCGAGCGAGCCGATAGCTCGATTCGGTACGCGCGCGTGACGTTCGAGGATCCGGACGAGACCCTCATGCTACCGATGCGCATCGAGAAGACGACCATCGTGCGAAACTCCGGCGTGCCGCGCCTGCGCACCACACAGACCTACGAGAACTACCGCCGGTTCGTCACCGATTCGCGGATCGTCCCGTAGTCTCAACTCGGGCCGTCACCCGCCAAAACAGTCGCCCCCTCACCATCGGGCGCTGACGCAACGGTGGGAATGCGCAGCTCCGATTGGAGGCGGGAGCGGGAGCGGGAGCGGAGGAGTGGAAGCAATGGGGACGTGACGTGCGGCAGGATATGCTTCGTTGTCGGTCTCGCTTCGGGAAGGTTCTTGATGCTGCTTCCCGGGGGAGGCGAGGCACACATCCGCGTTGAAAGGAGGCCTGATGCGTCTGATAAGTGCTTTGATCGTGGTGGGCGCAGCCGTCGCGTGCGTGTCGCCGAACAGTCAGGCGGCGCAAGAGCAGAGCAGTCAAGCGGTGAGTGACGCCGCGGAACCGTTCCGCGTCATAGGCAACATCTACTTCGTCGGTGGCCAGTACGGCTCCTATCTCATCACCACACCGGAGGGCCACATTCTCCACGACACGGGCAGCGCCGACATGCACCCGCTCATCGTCTCGAACATCGAGAAGCTGGGGTTCAGCGTCCGGGACATCCGGATCATGATTTCGAGCCATGCGCACTGGGACCACGTCGAGGGACATGCGGCGATGAAGCGGGTGACCGGTGCGCAGGTTGTCGCGCTCGGGGGCGATGCCGTGGCCCTCGAATCAGGCCGGGACAACTCGGCGATCGGTGCCCGGAACTTTGAACCCGTGTCAGTGGATCGCGTGATCGAGGACGGCGACACCGTTTCGCTGGGCGGAGTGACGCTGCGCGCGCTCTGGACGGGAGGGCACACGCAGGGCGCAACGATGTGGATGACCACCGTCCAGGACGGCGGGAACACGTATTCCATCGCGTTCCGTGGCGGTGAGATCCCGAACGCGGGGGCTCCGCTCGCCAACAATCCCAGGCATGCGACGGTTGTCGCCGACACGCAGAGAACGCTGCAAAGGCTGCGGGAGCTCGACCCTCCCGACCTCTTCCTCCACAATCACCCGCAAGATCCGCCCCAGGCGCTGGATCCGGCCCTTCCGGTCGACCCGAGGTGTGCGACCTGTCTTGACGCCGAAGGATTCCGGAGGATGGTGGCCAGGGTCGAGACCACATTCGAGGCGATGCTCCAGGAGGCAGAGGGAAATGGGGGTCAGTAGCATCGGAAGCCGGCGACCGGGCAGATCATTCCTGAGAGCCGAGGAGAGGCACTACACTGGAGTTTTCGACCGTCTCGCGTGTCGATACGTGAAGGGGCGGCTCCGTCCCACCGGAGGAGAGACCATGTTCAGTCTGATCGGTACCGCGCTGTTCGGCCTCGTCGTAGGAGCGCTGGCCAAGCTGGTGATGCCGGGGAAGGACCCTGGCGGAATCCTGATCACCATGGGCCTCGGCATCGCGGGAGCGTTCGTCGGGAGCTTCGCCGGCCGTATGCTCGGGTTCTACGGGCCCGGCGACGGCGCGGGTTTCATCATGTCGACGCTCGGTGCCGTTGCGCTGCTGTACATCTACCGGCGAATCAAAACGAAGCCGGCGTGACGGAGCGAAGGGCTGGCGAAAAGTCACCGCGCACCTTCGCTAGGTCCTCAAGATCTCTATGGCGCTTGTCGTGTCGGTCTAGGGCTTCTCGCAGGGGCTAGGCCTTTTCGAGAAGCGCTTTCCCGCGTTTTTCGGTCTCCAATCGAAAAACGCTCTAGGAGCGTGTCCGAGTAATCGTCTGTGACATGTCGATGATTCCGCTACGCGCC